>JBCDAG010000113.1:0-18337 GCA_039186165.1 Cyanobacteria bacterium P01_F01_bin.53 | reverse complement strand
GGCGTAGCCGTAGTAGGCTTCTTGTAAGTAGACAGCTGCGATTTTTATTTTGTCCCAGGCCAAATAGAACTTGGCGGCCAGCTCATTCGCTAGTGCTGCTTCATAGCCATATTGTTGTTCATTGGCCTGGGTGATGGCCTGTTCATAACAGTCCATCGCGACGGATGGTTGATGGCTTAATCGGGCCTTTTCTGCCTGAATTAACAGGCACTTATGGCGAATATTTTCAGGACAGTCTTCGGCCCATTGAATTAAGCGCTCTTCTAAGTTAATGAGTGCTTGCCAATGGCGCTGTCTCTCCTCTTCGTTGCTGGCTGTTTCAATGAGCCTCAAGTGCATCAACGCGACATAAAAGACGCTGGAAGGCACTTTCGCATGGGTCGCGACGGTGTTTTCAATAATGCTCAGCTTGGGGATGAGATCTGCGAATTCGTTAGGGCGCTCTAAAAGGTAGGCATGGCGAATTTTGACTGAATAAAACCAAACCAAGTGGTAAGGGGTCTCTGCATATTTTTGCAAATAGTCCGCCTCACTGAAATTGTCATCATCGAAGCTGAAGGGGCTATAGGTCAGTCCCAGCAGATTGCGAACGGGTTGTAGGACACCCGCGGTGAAGGCATCCAAATTGTCTAGGCTTTTGATTTGTTTTAGAAAGTCGGCGTGGGTTTGGGCGATCGCATGGAGTTCGTCCAATTGTTTGCCATAGGTGAGCCTGTCAGAACCGCTGAGCATAATGACAAAGCTAACGGTTAGCCAATTGCCAGCTTCCATTCCATAGTTGAAAGCACTGTCATAAAAAGTATCTGCCGCGCTCAGGGGCCGACTCCAACTGTGCACATCGGCTGCAAAGAGAAAGTTAGTCATGCCCTTGACATCAGCATTATCGAACTGTTCACACAGCTGTACGGCCATGTCCCCAAACTGATCGGCCATGGCTGCATTTTTGAGGATGATATTGGCAATGAGGCCATAGCCCGCATACCCAAAGGTTGACATCTCACTATTGCCATGTTGTAGGGACAAGGATGTCATCTTTGCGATCGCTAACAATGCCAGACTCGGCTGACCCGAAAGCCATGCCGTATAGAAGAGAATTTGCAGAATCCGCAGCATTTCGGCAACGTTCTCATCCGTCATCTTGTCCAACTCAAGAATTGAGTTAATGCTGTTTTGATCGAGGAAACGGCTAACGGCATCGATTTGTTCATCTAGGCTGGCCTGGGTTGTTTCTGGCGTTTCTGGCATCTGCCAACCCAGCAGAGCTAGGCTCTGGCTTTGAATCACTACAGCTTCGGCATTGCGGCCTTGCAGCTGATACTGGGTGACCTGGATGCGATAGATAACAGCTTTGTCTAAGTCCGTTTTGGCATGAGAAATCGTGACCTTATACAGGGCTTCGGCTTTGTCAAAATTTCCGGCTAGATAAGCGGCTTCTGCGCCATCGCGATGTAGGCCGTACATTAAGTCGTAGTCAGTATCCCAAGCAGTTTCTGATAGTAATTCAATACCAGTTTCACAATAGGTGTGTGAGGCTTGATATGCGGCTGAGCGTTTTGCTTTTTGGCTTGCATCACGGTTGAGCTGGGCCAGTGCTTGCTGCTCTTCGAGACTGACGAGGCCTTCACTGCCTAGGTTTAGCTGATTAACGATTGAAAATATCTGTTGAGCTTGTTCTTGTTCGGATAACTCTTGTTGTAACAGCTGACCAATTTTGAGGTGTGTGACCTGTTTTTGATCGTCTGGAATGAGAGAATAGGCGGCCTGTTGAATGCGGTCATGCAAAAAGCGATAGCCAATTGAGAGGGTTTGTACGCCTTGCTCTTGAGGCGACTCTCCTTGAAAGAATTTATAGGTGTCATTTTCGGGAATGACAAAGCCTTCTTGCAAGCCTGCCCATAGGTTTGTGGCGACTGTTTCTTGCTGCAAGTCGCACACAATTGCCAGGGTGTTCGAATCAAATTGATTGCCGATACAAGCGGCTAGCTTCAGCGCTGATTGTGTCGCTTCCGGCAGCTTTTGTAAGCGCCCAACCATAAATTCGACCACGTCCTCTGTGAGGACTATCTGGCGCGCTTGCGCTAAATCACATTGCCAATATCCTTGCTCGCTATCGAATGCAATGCAGTTCTCTTCATACAGCCCAGTCAGTGACTGGGTGGTAAAGAAGGGATTGCCCTGGGTGTTTTGGTAGATGAGCTGGGAGAGCGGCCCGGCTACATCTGTTTGGCACAGGAGTGTGTCTGCGACTAGCTGCGTTAAATCGCTCTCCTTCAAGGGGGCTAGGGTTAGGGTATTTAAGGTTGCCCCTTGCGCTTGAATCTCTTCTAACGTGAGCATCAGGGGATGGGCGGGAAATACCTCATTATCGCGGTAGGCCCCCAGCGCCAAAAGATATCCGGCGTTTGATTCGCTTACTAGCAGCTTCAGCAGATTTAATGAGGCCGAATCTGCCCATTGCAAATCATCTAAAAAGAGAACGAGTGGGTGTTCCTTTTGGGTAAATACTTGTACAAACTGGCCAAACAGTAAATTGAATCGATTCTGCGCCGCGCTGCCAGAGAGCTGTGGGACCGGCGGCTGAATACCGATGATGCTTTCAAGTTCTGGAATGACATCAATAATGATCTGGCCGTTTTCACCGACAGCGTTGAGGATTTGGGCCTTCCACCGAGTAATCTGCTTGTCGGACTCACTGAGCAGTTGGCCCATGAGGCTCCGAAAGGCCTGAACAAATGCGGAGAAGGGAATGTTGCGGTTGAACTGGTCATACTTTCCCTTAATGAAGTAGCCGTGCTGGCGGGTGATGGGCTTATGGACTTCGTTTACAACGGCCGTTTTTCCAATGCCCGAGAAGCCTGCCACAAGCATGAGTTCTGAATTGCCTTGGCTAACGCGATCAAAAGCCGCTAGTAAGCTTTGGACTTCACTGTCGCGGCCATAGAGCTTTTCGGGGATGAGAAAGCGATCGCTGACATCCTGCTGGCCTAGCTCAAATTCAGCAATATGACCTGTGTCTTTGAGATGGTGCAAACACTGATCCAAGTCATGCTTGAGGCCTAAGGCGCTTTGGTATCGATCTTCCGCATTTTTGGCCATCAGCTTGAGGACAATCTGTGACACCACAGGGAAGATCTCGCCATTGAGCTGCTGGGGATCAACTGGAGCCTTCGCGATATGGCAATGGACGAGTTCTAAGGGATCTGTGGCTGAGAACGGCAGTTCACCGGTTAATAGCTCATACAAGGTCACGCCTAAGCCATAAAAGTCAGTGCGATAGTCAATGCCTCGATTCATTCGCCCCGTTTGTTCCGGAGCTAAGTAGGCGAGTGTACCTTCTAAATTATTGGGATTTTGACTCTCCTGAATTTCTTTGGGCAGCAGGGAAGCGATGCTAAAGTCGATCAGCTTCACCTGTTTGGAGGTTGGGGGAATGAGGATATTAGCGGGTTTGATGTCTTTATGGACGACCCGGTGCTGACACAGGTCATGAAGTACGCCTGTTATTTGAACGCCAACGGCCAGGGTTTCTATGAGGGTGAGTGGCTGAGCCTTGACATACTGCTGAAGCGACACACTGCCGACGTCTTCCATGATCAGGGCATAGCCATTTTGCCAGGGTTTTAGCCCTAAGGGGCGAATGATATTGGGAATTGGCAGGTTTTGGGTAATGGCATATTGATTGCGAAAATGCACCAGCTCACTCAAGGTCGGGTGCGATTGCCGCATTACTTTAATAACGACGGGTTGGTTTTCGGTTGACACCGCTCGGTACACTGCCGTTCGTGAGCCTGTGTAGAGTTGCTCTGTGACGGTGTAGCCAGGGATGTGTGGCAAGGCATCGGGCGTTGTGCTGAATACGGGTGCCATGGAGAGCTTTGGAGATAACGTCGTATCCCTAGAATTCCCGGTTTCAGTGTTGGCATTTTATAGTGATCACACCGTTTATTCGCCCAGCCTTCACCTTTGGGCAACTTTTGAGATTAGTTGCCAAATACTACAGGTCCCGTGAGTTGATAGGCTAGAAACGAAATATATCCTCGCCTGCGGCTTAGGCTAGAAATTCCATGACTGTGAGCAGCAAAACCGCTAAGAAACTTCTCTATGACTTTATGTTTGAAAGCGAGAGTGCTCAGGAGTGGGTTGAAGATGTGTGGGGGCTGAGCCCGTTTTTAGGGCAGGGCGCAGCGAATGCGGCTGAGGTGTTAGGTGCCTTGATTGAAAACTGTTCGGAAGAGCAGCTCAATGTTGTTGTGACCAGCTTGTATGCTGCTCACAAAGACACCATTCGCGAGTTAGCGTCGGCCAGTGAGTGGCGTGTACCCATGGACCCCAAAACGAGTATGGAGGAAGCGGATGGCGCTTCCTCCTAGGGGTTCGCTTGGATTTTTGAGCTTTGGCCTCTGGACCTTTCGTCACTGTTTTTTGAGTGACTGCTCTTTCAAGAAATTGAAAGAGCAGAACTGAGCCTGAGCTGATTCAGAACGCGCTTTTAGAACGTGTTTTTGATGGCATCGGCAAAGCCAAAGCCCAAGTCGATTTGCCCAGCTGCGTTGTAGTGGACTTGGTCAGAGAGTAGCTCGAAGCTATCGGTATCGACGATATAGTTACGAGCATCGGCGGCAGCGACGGCTTCTTGGGCATCGGTGACCACACCGGTAAAGGTGGGATTGAGCTTACCGATGACAAACCGCATCTCTGCACCGTACCGGCTGCGCATCTCTGCGATGAAGGCCGTTAAGTTAGCCTCGTAGTCAAATCGAGTTTCTCCAGTGTCTGACTCTCCCTGCATCCACAGCATGCCCTCAATGGAGTAGCCAATGTTTTGACTATCGAGGTCAGCCAGGGCCGCAGAGACACGGTTGGTGAAGATGTCGTATTCGGTGTTATTAGCACCGTCGGGATCCCAGTCATTGGCGAGGTCTGTAGCACCTTCGGCATGTTTGATGAGGTACACCTCTTCGGGCGCAAAGCCGCTAATGCCTCGGCCAAAGGTGAGCTCTGGGCCAAATTCAGGCCAGTTGCCATTGGGACTGGCAAATCCAGGCCGGAGGTCGGAGAAGTCTTGAATGTCTTCCTGCCAAATTTGGACCTCGGGGAAAGGATTGGCGAGGTTGGCAGGCAGGTTGCTATTACTAGCGAGACCCACCATGTTGGATTGGCCACCTAATAAGAACACGGACACTTCATTGGTGACATCAATGACAAGCGCCTGAGTGTCGCTCTGGCCACTGGCATTAGTGGCTGAGACGGTGACGGCATAACTATTGTCGCCGTTGGCATCTAAAGGATTTTCATAATCGGGTGTGGTTGCGAATGAGAGCACGCCGGTGGTCGCATTAATGGTGAAGTCATTGGCATCGGTACCGCCTGTGATCGCATAGGTAAGCCCTGTGCCCGTCGCATTCACATCAGTGGCTAAGGGCGTGTTTTCTGCCACAGAAATCGTCGCTGTTGCGCCGCCACCATTGCTGGTAATCACAGGGGTATTGCCAGAGGGCGGGTCAATATTGACAGTGAAGGTGGTATTGGTAGCCGCTGCTGTATTGCCACTGGTATCACTTACCTGGTTGGCACTCAGCTGTACGGTGTAGGTGCCGTTGTCATCTGTTGACCAGCTGTTGCCAGGGGGAGTGAGGCGATAGGTAGCCGTGCGCGGTGTCCCATCGCTGTTATTGCTCACGCTCACAAAGGTTGCGGCCTGAGAGAAGCCATTGGGGCCAGTGACCTGAATATCGTTGTTATCCAAGGTAGAGACATCAACCGCGGTATCGTCACCATAGGTCACTGAGAACTCGTACTGACTAGCACCATCAGTTGTGACATTGGCGGCGCTGATGCTCGCGGTAGGCGCAGTGGTATCCGTTGGAGGTGAGGTGTCGCCAGTTTTTAAGGAAAGAGAATCGATAAAGGTACTGCCATTGTTACTGGATTTGTAGGTCCATACCTGGACGAAGGCTGTTCCGACAGGGGCATCTTCTTCCATCTGGTACTGTTGCCAGTTTTGGGCATCAATACTGCCGCTATCGACCCGGGCAACAACGTTGTAGTTACTATCGAAGAAGTTTAGGCCAAAGGCACTGTAGCCATTGGAGGAGGTTTTGGCATAGCCAGAGAGCTTGTAGGTTTCACCCGGTGTGGCATCTAAAATGGTGCCGACGCCACTGTCAGCTGTGGAGAGTTGTAGTGAGCCGCTGCCATTAAAGGTTTGGCTAGTCGAAATCTGTTCTTGACCGCTAAAGCCAAACCAATCTGTGAGGCCTGACTCAAAGCCGCCGTTGGTGAGTAATTCGGTACCACCACCTGGAGGTGGCGCCGTCTCAATATTCACCTCAAAGCTGTCGGTGGTCGCCAGCAGTGCATTGTTGCTGGTATCGGTGACTTGGTTCGCCTGAATGGCGACGGTGTAGGTGCCATTGGCGCTGTCGCTCCAGCTACCGCCGGGTGCGTTGATTCGATATTGAGCAGTTCTGGCAGCGCCATCGGAATTGTTGTTAACGCCGATAAAGGTCGCTTGCTGGCTAAAGCCATTGGGGCCAGTGACCACCACATCGTTGTTGTCTAATGTGGAAACGTCGATGGCGGTATCGTCATTGTAGGCAACTGAAAACTCATAGTTGTTACCGCCAGCGTTAGTGATGGCAGTCGCATTGATGTTCGCAGTGGGCCGGGTGGTATCGGGGCCCGGTGGTGTGTTTCCGGTTGTGAGGGAGAGTGCATCGATATCGACAGCGCCGTTATTTCCACCCTTGTAGGTCCATACCTGGGCAAAGGCTGTCCCCGTGGGCGCTGTGACTTCTATTCGATAGTTTTGCCAATCGGACCCGGTAATTCGGTCGCTAGGGGTATAGCTCAGGGTGTTGTAGTCAGCGTCGAAGAAGGTAAGCCCCATCGCGCTATAGCCATTGGAAGAAGACTTGGCATAGCCTTCCAAGGTATAGGTTTCATTGGCGGTAGCGCTGAGGGTTTGGGCGGTACCAGAGCCGTCAGTGGTGAGGCGGAGCGCTTGAGAGCCGGTGAAGGCGCCACCGACGGTGCTCTCTTGCCCGCTGAAGCCAAACCAGTCATTCAGACCGGATTCAAAGCCGCCGTTGGACAATACATTGAGGGTGCCCGCGAAGGCGACTTGTGCCGAGTCGCTGAGTGCAACGTCGGCTTCAATGGTGCCGATTGATGTTTCTAGCTCCCAGTCACCATTCGCACCGGTGAGGTCTGAGGAGGCGGCAACATCGGCCTCTGTTAGCTCGCTGATGGTTTTAACAAACTGGTGGCCCTCTGCGGTACTGGTGAGATCGCAGGCATAGAACATTAAGTCGCCATCGGGTGCGATCGCTGCGCCCCACTGCGTCAACTCGTCAGCGTACTCGGGCAAATTGGCTGAACTGAGCTGTACGTTTCCTAGGTCTAGGCGTGCGGCACTACCGTGGGAGAAAATCTGAACGCTGGCCAGATCGTCGTACTGGCTCAGCGTATTGGTGATTGTGTTAATGCCGTTAGCTGCTGAGTCAATCAGCACAACTTTTGAGGCTGACAGGCCTTGAATAAGGGTCTCAATATCGGCAATCCCTTTGTCTACGAAGGCGATATGAGAGGTGGTGTTGCCTGAGGGTATGTCTGGTTGCCCACTTCCTACCGAGTCTCTAGTGACCTCAGAATTCAGCGGAGATTCTGTCCCAGACTTAAACGGTGACGTATTGTCAGCAAATATCATGATTTTTAGGAAAGGGAATGAAGGGGGACTTGTCAGCTCAAATGCTTTAGGTACTTTAAAGCGTCTTGAATATAGACTTTCAAAAGGGCCATATTCTTGATAAGCCCTACAAAAAAAGTTCTGACTAACCGGATTTTCCTCTCCGTAACTTAATATTCCATGACAGGTGAATCGTCTTCTTTATGTTTTGGCGATGTGTTAACTGTCTATTTGTTGTTATCTGCCATCAATAAAAGGACGACTATGCCTAGAAAAATGAGTAGGTGAAAACGATATCTTGGTCTATCGGGAACTTTTTGCTATCAGTTTGCGTCGCGTTTGGAGAGGCTGTTAATGGTACCGCTACTATTGCTAATGGCTTGTATCCGAGAGCGTGTTGGTATGACACTTCGGTATGACAACTTCGCTCATACTACGAGCTTTGCAGTAGTGGCAATAACTGGTTTCGGTGCGCTTCCCCTTTTTTGTTTGGTGCTCTTTGTGAGGGTATAGTGCGTGACTTCAACGGTCAGCATTTGGCAAGCTGGACAGTCTTCATAGCCTTTTCTGTTGAGGGCATATGAGCTGAGATGAATGCTCAGATCCTGTGGGTGATGGGGTGGCAGGCAGTGCTGACATTGCCAACCCTCATGAAACTTACTCTTGAGCGTGATTTCTGTGTGCTGTGGTGGTGTGAGATGCTGCCTCAGTTCAGTGGTATTGAGTCTCCTCATAGGGAACCTACAAACCTGGCAAGTAATAAGGTGCTGATAAGGGGATGCTGGAGAGACTTTGCTAGCGGAGACTCGCAACAACCTGACCATGAGTGCATAGGCTCCCAAGACACCCGTGAGTAAAAAAGGCAGCATCCATCCTGCTAGCCCCAAGGTCACGAAATAGAACAGGACCGGGAACAGTGTAGAGACCCCACAACAGGCAGTGCAACCAGAAGGTGGGCTCTGTGATGTTTGATTGCCCGGTTGGTGACAATCGGATGGGTGGGAGAATGAAAGACTTGGCGAGTTGGAGGAGTGTCATGTCGAGAGTGGCTAGCTGTCGCCACCGCCACCGCCAGTGTTTGTTGTCAGTGTTGGTTGTAGGTTTCCTCAGTATCGTGGGGCTATTCTCCGAGAATTCGCGTGAATCTGGTTGCCAAAAAAACTGAAAAAAGCCACCGAAGATGCCAAGGCAGAGCGACGGTGGCTATGGAAGGTGTCAAAGAACTCAGGAGAAAACTGGCTAATAGAAAACTGGGCAATAAACGTTATTTCCTCAGGGACTAGCCTTGTGCTGGCAGTGGCTCTGGTCGCAGTGAAACCGTTTGAGAATTACCCCCTCGATTAATCTCTAATCGCAGATTGCGGCTGAGGCCGTTAGCTTCTACGGCTTGTTGAACCTCCTTACCCGTAGCGATCGCCTCTCCATTCACTTGGCTGACCACATCACCCGCCCGTAGTCCTGCCTTAGCCGCAGGCGAGCCAGGGACTACCTGTGCCACAAAAACACCGCTATCAGCCTCTAAGCGGAAACCGCTGTTGGGATCTTCGTTAATGGAATCTCTCACTTCGGGGGTGAGGTTCACCATTTGAATGCCGATAAAGGGATGCTCGACTTTGCCAGTGGCCACAATTTGGTCGGAGATGCGCTGTACGGCTTCGACTGGAATCGCAAAGCCAAGGCCCTGGGCACCGCTGATAATGGCGGTGTTCATGCCGATCACTTCACCTTTGGCGTTGAGCAATGGCCCGCCGGAGTTGCCGGGATTAATGGCGGCGTCGGTTTGGATGAAGTCTACTCGCTTGTCGGGGATGCCCACTTGGCCGCTGGTGCGTCCGGTGGCGCTGACGATGCCGACGGTGACGGTGTTGTCCAGTCCGAGGGGGTTGCCGATGGCGATCGCAACTTCTCCAGGCTGCAATTCGGATTCACTGATGGCGAGGGTGGGTAAATCGTTCGCATCTAAGTCAATTACGGCGACATCTGTGACCGGATCGCTGCCGAGGACCTTGCCCTCTAGGGTGCGTCCGTCTTTAAGGGTGACTTGTACGGTATCCGCGCCATCGACCACGTGGGCATTGGTGAGGATGCGGCCATCTTCACTGACGATGAAGCCTGAGCCTACGCCGCTTTCTGTTCTTTCCCGTGGCCTTTGGGACGGGATGCGATTGCCAAATCTACCACCAAAGAACTGTCGGAATTCCTCTGGTAGCTCGGGCGATCTCTGGGACACGGTGCGGGAGGCATTGATGCGGACGACGGCTGGACCCACGGCCTCTACCACTTCGGCAATTGAGCTACCTTCAGCAGGGATGGCCAAGCTGGCATTTTGGGCTTGGAAGGCGGGCTGGGCTACGGCTGAGGTTGCTAGGGTAGATTGGTTAGCCTGTTGACCATTCATGACCCCTGCTTGATATGCGCCTGTTGCTGTGCCAGCGCCGAGTAACACGAGGGCTACAGAGGTGACGACTCGCTTGCCGAGTGATTGACCCTTAGAAGGTCGCTTGTTGGAAGATGTGCCTGTCGCAACAGGGTGGTCATCTGTAAAGTTGGCTTGATTAGCTGTCATGGCAATGGCTGTCAGCAAAACTGACGCATATTCGAAGGACACCCTCACTGTAGGCAGTGGGTTTGTCAATGGCGTGACGAGGGTATGACGAGTGTGTGGCATCTGCTGTCATGACGCTCTGGCGGAGCCTTGGTTTGGGCTGTACCGTTTGAAAATTTAGGGATGTAGCCGCAGGTTAGTGCTGCGTTAATGCTTGATTTTAGGGCCAGGTTTATAGGGGGATTAGGGAGATTGGGGGGATTAGGGAAACGTATTTAAACCGTCCCCCACTTCCCTAATTCCCCAATTTCCCCACCGCCCATTCCCTAGTTTTTAGGCCTGACGCTGCACTAGAAACCTTCCAGTTGATAAATCGTTAGGGTGCCGTTGCCTTCGTTGGTCACCACTAGCAGCGGCTGGCCATTAGGACTATCCTTCGCGCTGATAAATAGATTGCCTTCTGGTCGGGTGTCTGCGGGCTCGTCCAAGTCCTCATTGTGGTCCTGAGATTCACTGGGGGTAAATAGCTCAAAGGTGGGTTGTGTCGGCTCCGTAATATCGTAGACAAAAATGCCGCCGGGGCGCTCATAGGTGATGAAGGCGAAGGTGCGATCGCCCACTTTGCCAAGGCTCAATCCTTCCGGTGCTGGTCCTTGGTCGTCGCTGCGCTGGTCCGATTCACCATCCTTGGCATTGAAGGTATTGGGCGCTTGCTCGGCAATGATGCGCTCAAAGCTGTTGCCACTGTCAAAGACTTGTGTGCCCCGGCTATCAAAAATGGAGAATGATCGTGCGCCGTAGGCGTAGAGAGCTTCGTAGATACCGTCGTTGTCGGTATCGCCTAGGGTTGTGGTGACTTCTAATCTGCCTAGGGCTTCGTCGCGGGTCGCTTCCGGGGGGAAAGTGTCAGGGTCTAGGGTGAGATCTTTGACGCGTGCTTTTTCTGAAAAGCCATCGTAATCGCGGATAGCCCCTTCGTTGGCGGTCACGATGAAGGTGTTGTTGTTGTGGGTGTAGGTGGCGATTGCATCCGGTTGATATAGGCCAAACACTCCTGGATAAGGCTGTATGTTGATTTGATTATCGTGATCGCTTGCATCTAATCCATTCTCTGGCTTGCCATGATCTTTTGCCTTGAGGCCTAGTAACTCGGTGAACTGTTCTTTCTCTAAATCCAACACACCGATGCCATTGTTCTCTTGTAGTGACACATAGGCCGTTTTACCATCATCTGCCATTGCAATGTACTCAGGCTCAATATCTTGTGCGACGGACGCCCTAGGTCCAAATATGCGAAGTGAGAGAGTTTGCCTATCTTTCTCAAACTGACTAAAGCTAGCCGTTTTGACTGTCGCCGTTTCTAGTGCTGTTTCTTCTATGCCATCGGTTAAATCAATAATGCTCACACTCCCTTCCGGATCAACCGTGTAGTCGCCGCTGGGTGTGCCTTCATTGGCTACCAGCAGTTTGTTGCCATCTGGGGTGAATGTGAGATGGTCAGGGTCTGCGCCGACTGCAAATTGTTTGAGCAACTGGCCGTCGCCCCCTAAGACACTATCAAAGACAACAACAGTGCCAGGATTTTGTGCGGGGTTGGCTTTTATTGAAACAGCGATGAGGTGATCGCGTGTTTCAACACTATTTACACCGTTGCCAAAGTTATTTAGGTCAATGCATTTGAGGTGCGTGGGTTGTGTTGGCTCGCTCAGATCAAAAATATCTATCGTGTTGAGTTGTGGATTGGTGACAATGAGCTGCTGGGTGAGTGGAGCATAGGCTGACACTTCCACACCGCCCGCGCCTAACCCACTATCTAACGTGCTGATGGGCACTAGCGTTGAACCATTGGGGATGATGGTGGGGATGATGGGGGCGGGACGTTGCTTGCATGCGCTCAGTACCAGTGTGAGCAGTGCCAGCGTGAGCAGTGCCAGCGTGGGCGTCCGTGCGAGCAGTGCCGTCTTTGTCAGTCCTTTCACCGCATCCTCCAAAATGGCCCTGTCAGTAGCATCATGCCATTAAAAATAAGGGAACTTTCACCCCATCTTTGACCCCAACTGGCACAATAGAAGGGTTCTTCCTTGCAGATGCCTTCGTGTTAGCGCCTGAAACCCTTTTCCCATTTCAGTTAGACGATTTTCAGCTAGAGGCAGTGGATGCCCTCAATCAAGGGGAATCGGTGATTGTTTGTGCCCCCACAGGCTCGGGTAAAACCCTGGTGGGAGAATATGCTATCCATCGGGCACTGGCTATGGGCAAGCGCGTATTCTACACCACGCCGCTGAAGGCCCTTTCTAACCAAAAATTGCGAGACTTTAAACACCAGTTTGGTGAGGAAAATGTAGGCTTGCTCACGGGCGATAGCTCTGTAAATCGTGATGCGCCGGTGGTGGTGATGACCACCGAGATTTTTCGCAACATGTTGTATGGCACCACCATTGGTGAGGTGGGCACCTCCTTGCAGGGCGTGCAGGCGGTAGTGCTAGACGAATGTCACTACATGAACGACCGCCAACGGGGGACCGTGTGGGAAGAGTCTGTGATTTACTGTCCGCCGGAGGTGCAGCTCGTTGGCTTGTCTGCCACGGTGGCCAATGGCGGGCAGCTAACGGACTGGATTAGTGAGGTACATGGCCCCACTCGCCTGATTTATTCTGATTTTCGTCCGGTGCCGCTGACCTTTCATTTTGCGGTAGAAAAAGGCATCTTCCCGCTACTGAATCCTTCTGGTAAGGCCATTCATCCCAGGCTAAAGAACTATCGCAAACCGCCCCGTCGACAGCGGGGGCAAAAGAAGAAAACGGCTGGGGCGACGCTGCCAGGAATTGTGAGTAAATTGCAGCAAAAGGATATGCTGCCTGCGATTTATTTCATTTTCAGTCGCAAGGGGTGTGACAAGTCGGTGCAGGCCGTGGCGCACATGAACTTAGTGACCGCAGCGGAAGCAGAGCTGCTGAAACGCCGCATTGATGACTTTGTCTCGCGCAACCCAGATGCCGTAAGGGCCAATCAGCTAGAGCCCCTGTACCGAGGCATTGCCGCCCACCATGCGGGAATTTTGCCCGCTTGGAAAAACCTGGTGGAACAACTTTTCCAAGCGGGACTGATTAAAGTTGTATTTGCAACAGAAACTCTGGCGGCGGGGATTAATATGCCTGCGCGGACGACGGTGATTAATTCTCTCTCTAAGCGGACAGATGACGGACACCGGCTGCTCCACGCGTCTGAATTTTTGCAAATGTCGGGTCGGGCCGGTCGGCGGGGTATGGACTCGGAAGGGCATGTGGTGACGGTGGAGTCACCTTTTGAAGGAGCGAAGGAGGCCTCTCGGTTGGCCTTGTCGCCGCCAGACCCGTTGGTGAGCCAGTTTACGCCGAGCTATGGCATGGTGCTGAATCTGCTGCAAATTCATACGGTGGAAGAGGCTCAAGAGCTGATTGAGCGCAGCTTTGGGCAGTATTTGGCGACGTTGCATTTAGCGCCGCAGCGGCAGGCGATCACAGCTGTGGAACGCGAAGTGGCTGTCTTGAAAGATCAGCTGGCCCATATCGATGATGCGGCGATCGCGGAATATGAAAAACTGCGGGGTTGGCAGCGAGAAGAACAGCGATTGCTCAAAATATTGCAGCAGCAGGCCGAGGAAGTGCTCGGAGTCAGTGACCCAGTTGCCGCTTCTTTTGCGATGGCGGGAGCCGTTCTTTCTTTGAAAGGCAAGCATGTGAAAGTCTCCTCACCGTTGCCCGCTGTGCTGGTGAGTAAGCTCCCTGGGCCAGGGCAGTTCCCTTTTCTGGTTTGTATTGGGCAGGATAATCGTTGGTATGTGGCCACTGTGAAAGATGTGGCAATATTGCATAGTGATGTGGCGCGTGTGCGAGAGGCCGATGCACTTTCGGTGCCGACAGATTTGAGGACATCGCCTGGGCAAGTGCGGAAAGGGAACGAGGACACAGCAGCGGTGGTGGCAAAAATGCCTCAGCTGCCTTCCTTTGAGGAGCAAGCGCCTGAGGTGAAGGCTCAGCGAGATAAGCTGGAGGCGGTGACTCAGAAGTTGCTGGCCAATCCGGTGGGACAGTTGGATAATCCGAAGGCGGTGGTGAAGCAGCGGAAACGTTTGCAGAAGCTAGAGAAGGAAGTTAGCGATCGCGCTGACAAGTACGAACAACAAACCCACTACTATTGGCTGGAGTTTGAGAATTTGATGGATGTGCTGGAGAAGTTTGAGTGCCTCCATAACGATACACCGACTGAACTGGGCCAACTGTGCGCCGCCATCCGGGGTGACAATGAGCTATGGCTAGGCCTTGCCCTTGCCTCGGGCGAATTTGACGACCTAGAGCCTCAACAGTTTGCGGCGGCCTGTGCGGGCATCCTCATGGAAAACAATCGCCCCGATACTTGGATACGCTTTCAGGCTAGTAGCCCTGTGATTGAAGCCTTAGAAGGTTTGCGAGGCTTGCGCCGCCGAATTTTTCAAGAACAGCGCAGGCACGATGTGCAAATGCCGGTTTCTTTAGATTGGGATTTGATTGCGATCGTAGAGCAGTGGGCCTTGGAAACAGAATGGCAAGATCTGTTTGATAATACGAGCCTTGATGAGGGCGATATTGTCCGCATTTTGCGTCGAACCTTGGACTTTCTCTCGCAGATTCCCCATGTGCCTTATCTACCGGATGAAGTAAGAACTACAGCCCGTCAGGCCGCGTTCTTACTTAACCGCTTCCCTGTTAATGAATCTGTTGGATAACGGAAATTCGATACTCGGTTCGATGATACAGGCCTAATCACTTGGCCTGATGCCACATTGTCGCACCGAGCAGGAGAAGCATAACAGGGGAGAAATTGTTCCTTTATTACCACCAAGGTTTCATTCATTGTCAGTGCTGTCTGCCTCTGAAATGATATCAATGCTATCATTCTGGTGAATCCTTTTATGGCTCACCTTCCGAGGAGGCTTTCTATGGCAAACTTAATCGTTCGCAACATCGATGATTCCATTGTCAAAGCGCTTAAAAAACGAGCCAGTCGTAACGGTGTCAGTGCAGAAGCCGAACACCGTAAAATCTTAGAACAAGTTCTGTGCCAACCTGCCAAGAAGTCCTTGGCCGAAGCACTTCTTTTGATTCCCAACGTTGGCAACGATTCAGATTTTGAGCGAGTGCAAGATGACACAGCCCAAGATGTATTTGCTTGATACCAATGTCGTCAGTGAGTTGCGTAAACAAAATAAAGCCAACATTGGCGTTCAGCAATTTTTCCACAACGTCATTGAGCAAGAAGCCCGACTTCATATCAGCGTGATTACTATTGGCGAACTGCGTCGAGGCGTTGACCTCATTCGCTATCGTGGCGATCAGCCACAAGCTGACCTTCTAGAAGCCTGGTTGCAAACCATTCTGAATGACTATGTCGACCATATTCTAGATTTCACCGAGATTGAAGCCCAGGTTTGGGGACGCCTGCGTGTACCTCACCCTCAAAATGCTATAGACAAACAACTAGCCGCTACCGCTCTAGTCTACGGACTTACGCTAGTTACTCGCAATGTTAGTGACTTTGTTGAGACAGGTGTGCCTCTCCTCAATCCGTTTGAAAACGTTAATGATGACAGCTAGCCATCGTTGGTTGTTTATTGTTTCTTGTCGGTCCTCTTCTTGTCCGAAACTGAGGTTGGTTAAGTTTATCTCCCGTTGAGATTGAAAGGGAATTTTAGTGCTGTAAGTCCGTTAAAAAATCAGGGATATCTAAAACGTGGTAATACACTAAGGCCGCAACAATGACGGTGTAGAGGGTTGCACCACCAAAGCCCATCCAGATATCTCGTGTGATGTTTTGTTTGTCCTCCGGTAGAAAGATATTCACCGCTCCAAACTGCATCATGACCATGCCTAATACATTGGAGAGCCAATAACCGATGATGGTGCCAGGGATGAACCAATGAGGATTAATCCAACTGACGCCGTAGCCAAATACCAAGGCGATGGGCAGGTTGAAAAATAAATCATTCCACCACGACAAGGGGGATAACATATAGCCAAGGCTGATCAGTGCGCCGCCGCGCAGATTCTTAAATAGACTCACGGTGACTAATCTGTTAGTTTCAGGTCCGTAGGTGTATTTCTTAGTTTACCCCCGATGACTCCTCCTGCTAAAGGCTTTTTTCCGCCGTTGCTGGCCCGTGATCGCAATGAACCCCATCGGACCGCCACGCAGCTCGAACTATTTTTTGACCTGGTGGTGGTGATTGCCATTGCCGCTGCTGCCCACGGCTTGGCCCATGAAATCAGTGCGGGGCACGTAGGCCTGGGGCTGTTGAAATTTTTCTTAGCCTTTTTTGCCATTTGGTGGCCTTGGAACTTGTTTACCTGGTTTGCCAGTAGCTTTGACAGCGACGATGCTGCCTATCGTATGAATGTGATGGTGATGATGGTGGGGGTGATGATGGTCGCCGCTACGATCCCGATGATTTTTGCCGGGGCAACCACACCCTATGGATTTTTGGGCTATGTGATTTTGCGACTGGCCTCTGCGGTGTTGTGGTTGCGGGTCGGTGATAGTAATCCGCAGCTGAAGAAAACGGCCAAGCGTTATGCCTTTGGCCAGATCGCGTTGCAAGGGCTATGGGCAATCGGGATATTTGTACACACTCCTTGGAGTGTGGCCTTTATATCGTTCATGGCGATCTCAATTTTTTGTGAGCTATTGGTGCCCTGGTATGCAGAGCAGGCTGCTCCCACGCCCTGGCATCGGCATCATATTATTGAGCGCTTTGGGTTGCTGAATATTATTGTGTTGGGAGAGGTTTTGTTGGGGGCTACCCGTGCCTTAGAGGCTGATATTAGTGCTGGTTTTAATGCTCCGCTGTATGCCCTGGCTGGGTGTGGAATGGTGTTGGCCTTTGCCATGTGGTGGCTCTACTTTTGCGAAGCAGATCATTTGGAGAGTATTGAGATTAAGCGATCGTTTGTTTGGGGGTATGGTCACTTTGTGGTGTTTGCTTCTGGTGCGGCGGTGGGTGCTGGCATGGAGCTAATGGTGGAGGCGCTGGTAAGTGCCGGAGAGGCGCATGGGGCCGCAGGCCATCATGTGAGTGTGGAGACGGCAGGGTTTGCGATCGCCATTCCTTTGGCTTTGTATGTTTTAGGATTGTGGCTGGTGCGCGATCGCTATCAGCTCCGGCAGTTTCATGGGTCGGTGTTGCTCTTTTTTGCGGTGTTGATTGCCCTCAGTGGGTTTTTGCCCTATCCCCCTTTCCCTGCGATGGTTTTGTTGGTGATGTGTTTAGTGATGAGGCTGAGAGTTCAGGCCAATTAGTCGAGCCGTTACACGGCAAGGGTCCAATGATTAAGGAGTAAAAGAGGACATGCTAGCGAAAAGCCTCACACCGATTCTCAATGTCTCGGATATGCAGCAAAGTTTTCAAAGTTTTAATTGGTTTGAGAAATTAGGCTGGCAGAAGGACTGGGAGTGGGGCGTGCCGCCCACATTCGGAGGTGTATTCTCGGGCGAATGCGAGATCTTCCTTTGCCTGGATGCTCAAGGTGGTCGCGGTAAGGGGACTCAGAAGGCAACGTTCGGAGAGGACGGAAATGAAGCGGCAGATAAAGGGGTGTGGATGTCGATTTGGGTAGATGATGTGGATGCGGTCCATCGCCATTGTCTTGAGCAGGGTATCGAAATCACTTGGCCACCGACAAATATGCCTTGGAATGTCCGAGAAATGCATGTGCGACATCCCGATGGACATGTTTTCAGAATAAGTTGTGGCCTTGAAGATGCTAGCAACGGATGAGATTCGTATTTGTTGCTCAGTGGTGAGGCTGGGAATTCAAGCTAGGTCAAAACTATTGGAGGGATTAGAATGTTCAATCCTCGTCGAATTGAGACTTCGTCTGAGTGGTTAGATTCGGATGGCATCAAGCTATACACGGTTTCTGCTTCAGGTGAGGTGGTTTCACAGCCTGCCTAGGTATGGTTCAATCAATGGTCACACTTTTCGATGTAATCAGGCAGCTCAGGGCGTAGCTTCTCTGGCAGAGAGGCTACGCCAACGCATAGGCTAAAGCTTGTCGCCCTCCGTAATCGTCGCCCTATGAGTTCCTCGCTTT
>JBCDAG010000112.1:0-18343 GCA_039186165.1 Cyanobacteria bacterium P01_F01_bin.53 | reverse complement strand
GAAAGCGAATGATCCGATCGAGGCCGCGTACGCCGAGGAAATTCCGGCGGATCTCACCATGGCCAATGCCATTTTGAAACTCGCGCTCGGGCTCGTAACGCTATTGATTGGATCCGATCTGCTTGTCCGAGGCGCGTCAGAAATCGCACTCGCATTTGGCGTCAGCGAATTGGTGATCGGGATTACGCTAGTCGCGATCGGTACGAGTCTGCCGGAGGGCGGCGGCTTTCGGGGTTGGCATGACTTGGGAAAGAGGTTGGAAGGGGGGAGCTACCACCAAATTTACAGCCTCCTTGCCAAACCCATCTATACTGATGGACTATTTTCAGATTTCTGCACTAGGTCGTTTTTGCGTATGAATCAGTAGCTTTTTTAACCCAGTCTCATGCACTATGAACATGCACTGCGCATACTGCCATCGAAAAAACAACCTCTCCTAGCACTTTCAACCGCACACCGCCACTACACTGCCACTACAACACATATGGCCGATATGCCCATCATCGACGTTCACAACCTAGGCAAGGTCTACCCGGTCGCCGTCAAAGAACCCGGAATGAAAGGCACCCTACAGCACTTCTTCCGGCGCACCTACCGCAATGTTGAAGCGGTCAAAGACGTTTCTTTTTCCATCGAGTCCGGCGAAGTCGTTGGATTTTTAGGCCCGAATGGGGCAGGCAAAACCACCACACTCAAAATGCTGACCGGGCTGATTCACCCCTCCACGGGCAACGTCAGCGTCTCTGGGCATCGCCCCTTCCAACGAAAATCTCCCTTCCTCAAACAAATCACCCTGGTCATGGGGCAAAAGCAACAGCTTCTTTGGGACTTGCCCGCCCTCGACTCACTCCGCATTAACGCCGCTATTTATGACCTAACCCAAGCCGAATTTCGCCAACGCGTCGGAGAACTCGCTGACATGCTCGATATTCAAGCGCAGCTAAAGCAGCCTGTGCGCAAGCTTTCTCTAGGCGAACGTATGAAAGCCGAAATGCTCGCGGCCTTGTTGCACCGCCCAAAGGTTCTCTTTTTAGATGAACCGACCTTGGGCCTCGATGTGAATGCCCAAGTGGCCGTTCGCAATTTTTTGCAGGACTATAACGAGCGATACGGCTCCACCATATTGCTCACCAGCCACTACATGGCTGATATTACGGCTTTGTGCGATCGCGTTTTAGTCATCCACCAAGGCAACCTCATCTACGACGGCCTACTCGACGGCCTACTCGAACAATTCGCCCCCTACCGAGAAGTCGCCGTAGAGTTTGACCGTCGCCAAACCGTTAGCCATGAAGCACTCGCCCCCTACGGCAACCTCCAAGATTTAACCGGGTGCAAAGCAACCTTCCTCATAGAAGCGGGTGAACTCACCCACACCGTTTCCAGACTCCTCAGCGATCTCAAAGTCCAAGATCTCACAGTGACAGAACCCCCTATAGAAGATGTCATCGGCAAGGTCTTCCAAAGCGGCAACGCCAGCACTTAAATAACCCGTTCGCCTGCCCCCCGTGTTTCCCAGCCCTCCGTGTTTCTCATGCGCCTCCTCCGCATCGCCCGCACCTTCATCTCCGTCTACTACGCCTACATGGTGGAATACCGTGCCGAACTCATCTTTTGGGTGCTCTCTGGCAGCTTGCCACTCATTTTCTTGGGCCTCTGGAACCAAGCCGCCCAGTCTAGCGATATGGGCTTTACCCCAGTAGAGTTCGCCCGTTACTTTCTAGCCGTATTCCTCGCCCGCCAGCTGACGGTGGTGTGGGTCATTTGGGATTTTGAAAAAGAGGTCGTCCAAGGCAAACTCTCCCCCCTATTGCTGCAACCGGTCGATCCTGTATGGCGGCATTTCTACGGCCATGTCGCCGAACGTTGCACTCGGTTGCCCTTCATTTTGCTACTGGTCGTCCTATTCTGCGGGCTTTACCCCGCTGCTATTTGGCAGCCTACGCCCTACGCCCTCTTTTGGGGAAGCCTCACCCTGGCACTGTCCTTTTGTCTACGCTTTTTAATTCAGTACACCTTTGCCATGCTCGCATTTTGGGTGGAGCGAGCCACCGCCATTCAGCAATTCTGGTTCTTGTTCTATACCTTTTTGTCCGGAATGGTGGCGCCTTTGGAGCTATTTCCCACCGCCGTACGGGAGTTCGCTCTCTGGACGCCCTTCCCATACCTCGTCTATTTTCCGGCAAGCTTGCTCATTGGCCTTCCCGCTGACCTCCCCAGAGGCCTACTGACCATGGCGACCTGGGGAGTGATCGCCCTCCTGATTAACCGCTGGCTATGGCGTGCGGGTCTAAAGCATTACTCAGGTATGGGCGCGTAGGAGAATGTACGTATATACAAATACGGAAGCGAGCACCACCCAGCAGAAATGCTACAGAACTACACAAAAGCGACCCATAACACTTGTATGTGGTGACTCTTATCACTTGCATTTGGAACGCCACTACATCTTCGATGGTTTTCCCCTTTTTCCATCAATTTCTATAGGTATAGCGATCATTGTTCTTTCACAGAGCAGTGATCCTTAGAACAAGATTAGGCTATTTAGCTGATGTATGGGCTAAGTAATGTTTACTATGTTGACTGAAACGAAGGGCAACCGTAGTGATAAATACTTATCCACACTCCTGTGTTTACTACTAAACGTCATTGCCATAGTGCAAACAAATAGTCGGTCTTTAGGGCAAATAGTTAGGTGCTATCCCGCATTTAGTTAGTTCAAAATGGACCAATCTGGCTGGTTTCACCCAGATTGGCACTGTTTTCCTAGGCTGGCCCTTTGTAGCTAATCGCTCTTACGCAGTTACTGATTAGTTTCTCGCCCCCAGCTTTCATATATAAAAACCCCCATTTATATGGCAGCCCTTCTTTCGACAGAGTGCAGACCCATTTAGGATTGAGTTCTAAGAAACTAATGAGCACAAAGCAGTTACAAAAGCCCGCTTCCCTAAGCAGAATGCCTATTCAAACCTTGAATAAAACTCTGAGCAAAGTGTCTGATACAGCCGGTAGTAAGATCGCCCAAAAGACGCTTAGCAACCCACCTCTGAAGGTCTTAGAGAAGCCTGTAGCGAACGAAGCCCCAATCGCTAGCACCCTTTCCCTTACAGAACTTTCCAACCATGAGCTCGTTATTCGTTGCCAGGGGCAACAGGGCCAAAGAGATAGGGCGGCTTTTGAAGAATTGGTTAGTCGATACCAGCGCTATGTGGATAAGCTGCTGTATCACCTCGCCTCAGACTGGTCAGACAGAGCTGATCTCGCGCAGGAAGTCTGGATTCGCGTTTACCGCAGCATTCATCGCCTCAAGGAACCCGGCAAGTTCAAAAGCTGGCTCGGCAGAATTACCACCAACCTCTTTTACGACGAACTCCGCAAGCGCAAGCGCTTTAAGGGCTCTGTATCACTAGATGCCCCCCGCTACTCCAGTGATGGCAAGTACGACTGGGAGCTACCTTCTGTGGACCCTACGCCCGCTGATACCATGATGACCCAGGAGTTTCACGAGCACCTCAAGCAAGCTATGGCTGAGCTACCTGAGGTATTCCAGAAAACCATTGCAATGAGAGAACTCCAAGGACTCTCTTACGAAGAGATTGCCAATATCACCGGCGTATCACTAGGAACTGTCAAGTCTCGCATCGCTAGAGCAAGACAAAGACTGCAAGATAAGCTCAAAGTGTATTTGAATGCTGGCGAGTCGGTTGCTAGTTAACGCTACTAATTCGAAACTCACTACCTAGCGAAGGGAACCGGAGTACCAGCGTTCCTGGAAAAAGCAGGTTATACAAAATAAAGTTTGCCAAAAAAGCGTATAGCTTTTTCAAGCATATTGGCTGATGCAATATAGCCCGTTAGGTTCTATGTAATTTTACGTAGAACCCCAATGTTGAGTTATTTAGCATCTGGTACTCAATAGGTGTGCCATCTCAATGTTCAACCTTTGCTGACCAATCTGTGGTTATCACAGAGGTCAATTCAGGTGGCAAAGCTAGAAAATCCAAACGAAGGCTTCGCCGAGGTGAAGCCCAGTGAGATATCAAACGTTGCGACATCAACCGGTGTGATATCAATCAGATATTTCTTCTTAAGCAGACGGTAGAGTAAGACAAGAGTACATAAGCATTTGCAAACAGTAGTTTCCTGCTGTTTATGCAGGGGCTTTCAGGTTAAATCGTTTGTAATCAGATAATCTGCCCTAGCGGCCTTATCCACTAAGCCGCTAGCTCCAAAAAACGAATCACATAAAAGCGACGTAACCCACGAGTGCCGCTGAGTAAAAGACATTGAGCAAAAAGCCTCTTAAGACTCATTGGACGGCTCATTGGCAGTTGAGAGCTGTTAAAGAGTTCATTTAAGCAGAGCGTTCTAAGCGTTACAAATCACAGAGTGACTTTCTTGGTCGGGACTTTTAATGCTCACTTCACAATAATTTTGTGAAGGCTTCATGAAAGGTCCATACTAAAGACTTACACGTTTGTGCATAAGCAATCCGTACAGTTTCATTGACCTTAATACTCCTTAAAGGTTCCTCGCATACTTGTAACCCTGATTAACCTTAGATCGGGCTCTATCCAAAGGATTGAGAGGCTACAGCAGAACCGACGGCAAGGGCATTAAGCAGCGTTGTTTAAAGTCATGAGTGGTTTGAAGCCATCAGCATGACGACTTTAAGCGTGGACTCCCAACGTGGACTCCCAACATAAGGTAGCCAAAGCCAAACGTGGAAAAGTGACATGACCCAGGAGAGGCCATTAGTTTGGGAAGGCTATTCACACGGTACTGGCAGATATTACAGCTGTTTTGGCAGGTGGCGATCGCAGCCGAGCTGGAATATCGCATTAATTTCATCATCGCGCTCCTCAGTAGCCTGGGGGGCTTGGCAGGCAGTTTATTCGGCCTGTCTTTGTTTTATCGAAATGACTACACATTCCAAGGTTGGTCATGGGAAGCAGCGTTGGTCGTGCTGGGCATTTTTACGATTCTTCAGGGCGTTTCGGCCACTTTTTTGGCCCCAAACCTCAATAAAATTGTTCAGCATGTGCAGGAAGGGACGCTGGATTTTGTCCTGCTAAAGCCTGTGAGTTCGCAGTTCTGGCTCTCGACCCATACGGTATCGCCCTGGGGGCTACCCGATCTTATGTTTGGGTTCATCATTGTTTTATGGGCGGGCCATCAGTTAGGGCTAGGTATTATGGCCTATGTGGCAATGCTGCTGCCCCTGGCCTTAGGCATCATTAGTCTCTACAGCCTATGGTTCATCTTGGGGGCCACCAGTATTTGGTTTGTCAAAATCTATAACGTCACAGAAGTATTGCGATCGCTCTTAGAAGCTGGTCGTTTTCCCATCGAAGGCTATCCCGCAGCCTACCGGGTCTTTTTCACGTTTATTATCCCCGTGGCCTTCCTCACAACGGTACCGGCCCAAACCATGATGGGTCGTAGTGAGCCCACCTGGCTGATGGGCTCTGCCCTTTTAGCAGCGGCGCTGTTTCAAGCGTCTAGATGGTGGTGGCGGTTTGCGCTGAGATTTTACACCAGCGCCTCTAGCTAGTGCAGTGTCAAGCCTAAACATTAGGGAATGGGAATTGGGGAAATTAGGGGGATTAGGGAGGCGGGGAGCATAGACGCTACTTTGCCTTGCGATGGGACACCTCAATCACGGTATGCACATTGCCTCGGGGTAAGAAGTCGCCCTTAATCGTCACCGATAGCGGATCGCAGGCGGCCACAAAGTCATCCATGATCAAGTTAATTGACTCTTCGTGGGAGATATTGCGATCGCGATAGCTGTTGATATACAGCTTGATAGCTTTCAGCTCAACGACTTTTTCATCGGGGACATAGTCAATGTGAATCGTCGCAAAATCTGGATAGCCTGAAAACGGACATTTGCAGGTAAATTCAGGCAGCGTAATGCTGATGTTGTATTCCCGACCGATTCGAGGATTAGGAAACGTAATCAGCGAGCCTTCGGCAATGGCTCGCTCCCCATATAGCGTGGGCTGATCCGAAGCAGTCGCCGCCGTATCTTGAGTAGTCATGTAACCGCAACAGTCCTAAAAAGTGACAGCTTTAGCGTATCAAGATTTATTAGAAGATCAAGATTTAGAAGATCAAGATTTAGAAGATCGAACTGAAATCGGGCCTTTGCCAGCATCGGGGCATGACTCCGGTATATACCTCCCAAAAGCAGCAGACAATTTTTATGGATCGCCGTTGACTGCTTTTGGGGATAGGTTCACTTCAGGCTAGCTAAATGACTCGCTCCAGCGCTCAGACTCAGGACGAGATGGGCGCTGACGAGCAGGCATGAGGTGAGTCGCCATCAACTGCCCCGGTGCTGTGAGCTTTAGCGCCAGCTCTAGCAATTTGGGCGAAAGGCGATCACACCACACCGCCACATGGGCCTGCCAACCAACCAACACTTCTGAAGAGTCTTTGCTTAGCCCGTGCATCAGGGCATGGGCCACCTGTTGGGCACTCATCGGAATCACCCCTCGAAACTTTGAATATTCATAGTTAGACAAACCCCTTGAAAAGACTAATGTTCTACGGTCATTCACAACAATGGGCAACACAGAACAGCGCAGCCCTAAAACGCGGTTTTCTGTGCAGAACAAAAAAGAAACCTAAAAAAGAATCCAATTACTAATGGAAATTACCAATGGCAACGATCAGCGGCACCTAACAACAGCACCGCTCGCCATAAAGAAGAGAAAATCAGGAAAGAGATCGCTTGTAAAATCTGTTTCACCTTTACTGCCTTCCTATTGCACCTAAGAGCAATGAGCCCAAAAGAAACAAAGGCTTAGGAGAACTAAAAGAAACAGACCAAAAGCGACCAAAAACAACAAGATAAACATTGCGCTTTCCAGACACAATGAATCGAGACGTCAGGGCCCTGATGAAATGGATAGAGGTAGAATTGATAGAACAGAACTGGTAGCCGATCTTAGCCGAACAGAAGTGCTAGCGAACGAAAACACCTGAAACGGGCAATCTTCCCCGTCGTTTCAGCGATTACGTGCGCATCCATCCCAAGTTTGGATATCAAACTGTTTAGCCATTTAAGAGCTATTCGGCTATCAAACTGTTTGAATATCAATCAGCAGTACACGTTATTGATTTGTTGCGGTTGGCTCTACCCATCACTAACCTTCACGACGTGATGCAGCCAACACGTCCTTAAAAAGACTGACTGGCTCGCCCATGGGAAGCTGGCGAAGCGCTTAACAACACCCTAGCGGTGAAGAGACAAAGCTTGAGAGAAGCAGCTACGGCAGCCTTCATCAGCATGTGCTGAAAAGCAGAAACGCCCTTAGCTAAGCTTGCCCGAAGAGAGGTTGTCAGAAGAGAGGTTGTTAGTGGGTTCGTGATTAATCGGTCAAACGAGAAGAGTTTCATGGGTAGCAGACCTCCTAATGTAGGTGAATAGGGTGACCATTTTGCGGGGCTACCGTATTGGAGTAGCGGGAGCTATCGTCAAACACACATTTGACAAAGCCCCGTGCGCTATCTGGGGGCACAGTACCACCGCTTCAAATGGAGAGGCGTCGTCGGCAAAAATCGAAAAATCCCATGACTGGGAATCACTACGACGACGGCGCTGAGTTGTCAACACATCAGTTTGTTTGCTGTGAGTCATACGAGAAGTTAAGTCAATCCAAATTTGATTGACAAGCTCACGTTAACAACCACTTACAGAACGTGCAACACATTCTTATATGAGGGCATTTTCGTTACATTACTTTTCATTATTTTTATTTTAAAATTGCCATGCTGTCACGGAAGAAGGCTTAAAACGACTTTCAACACTAGTTTTCAGCCTTTGTAAGCGATGAACACTATGAGAGTTCATCGCTTAATCTGAGAGCGCTTCTTTTTAAGATTCCGCCTTTTATGAGCGTGATTTGTAACATTCCCGTCTGAATATTGGCTGTCGCCGCAGAAATATCTATAGCAATCTTTCTATCGTCAGCATTGATTTAGTGGACTGACCCAACATCAACTGCACCAACATCAGCTGCATCAACATCGACTGAACAGCTTGAGCACAGGCGCATTCATCCTGGCGTAATTCGACTTTATGTTCGTCAAAGCGGGCTAAACCCAGTAAAATTCTGTGCATAAAGATACGCATTAGTCTGGGCAGATTTTGACCCCTTTAATCTTTTTCCAAGATCTGTGCTGGCACAGTTTGATATTTTTCATCGTGACCGTCGTGGGCTACTTGGCTGCTGCCAGTAGCCTGTACTGGGCTTTGTACCTTCGCCCGTCATCACGCTTTGCGATCGCCGCCGCCCATCGCTCCTTCAAATCGAGTTGGGCCAAATCAAGTTGGGCAACTCTCTGGCCAGCTATCCGCAGCGATGTCATCCTGTCGGTGCTCTCCTCCGGTATTTTTGCCCTGTGCGCAGCCGTAATGATGACGGCCTACACCCTGGGCTACACACGTCTATATCTAGAGCCCGCCCAATACGGACTCTGGTATCTCGGTGTAAGCCTAGTGCTGGTGCTGGTGCTGCAAGACGCCTACTTTTACTTCACCCATCGGCTCTCTCACCATCCCAAGTGCTATCAGTGGCTTCATAAGGGCCACCACCATTGCAAAAATCCAACGCCTTTTACCGCCTTCGCCTTTGACCCCGGCGAAGCGATGATTCAGGCCATCTATTTAATTGGTGTCACACTGCTTATTCCCATGCACATTTCTGTATTGTCAGCCGTGGTGATGGTAATGACCCTAGGCGCACTGATTCATCACTTTGGCGTTCGCCTGTTTGAAGGGTCAGCCTTGGGCAAGTGGCTCGGCAGCTGGATGGTGGGCACCTCACACCATTGGCTGCACCACCGTAAGTACACCATGCACTACAGCCTGTATTTCACCTTTTGGGATCGGGTGATGGGGACACAGTACCCTGGCTATGTAGAGGTGCTGACGCCCAGACCGGAAACACTCACGGCAACGACATCCGAAGAAGCAACAACCACTGGAATCAAAACAGAGAAAGGGAAAAACACTTCCCTTTCAAAAGTCCTTTAAAAAGCGTCCTAAAGATATTTATCCAACAATGCAGCGAGCTTCTCCTTGGTTGCAGCGGGTGCCTTATCCAGTGGGGTAATAATCGCGTACTTAAGTGCAGAATGCGCCTCCGACTCCGGTGGGTTCTCTCTTAGGCGACGCACCACTTCTCGAATCACCTTTTGGGCATTCACCGCATTCTTTTGTAAGTTGCCAATCACCATTTCCACCGTCACGCTGTCGTGGTCGGGGTGCCAGCAGTCATAGTCCGTCACCATCGCTAGCGTCGCATAGGCGATTTCGGCCTCCCGCGCCAGCTTGGCTTCGGGCAAATTCGTCATCCCAATCACGGTGGCATCCCAGCTACGGTACAAATTCGACTCCGCTTTGGTCGAAAATGCAGGGCCTTCCATACAGATGTAAGTGCCTCCTCGGTGCAGAGTCACCCCGTCTAACTGTTGGCTCTCTACAGAATCAGCCAATACCTTGGCAAGGTTGTTGCAAACCGGATCGCCAAAGGAAATGTGACCCACAATGCCTTCGCCGAAAAAGGTCGAGGCTCGGTTCTTAGTGCGATCAATAAATTGATCGGGCACCACCATATCCACTGGCTTCGCTTCTGCTTTTAAGGAGCCTACCGCCGACGCTGAAATGAGGTACTCCACGCCGAGCGTTTTCATCGCATAGATATTGGCCCGAAAGGGGAGTTCAGACGGTGTGAGCGTATGCCCTCGACCATGGCGAGCCAAAAATGCCACCGAAACGCCGTCTAAGTTACCCACAATCAGCGCATCAGAGGGGTCACCAAAGGGGGTTTGTACCTTAATTTCTTTAACGTCGCGTAGGGCATCCATCTGATAGAGGCCGCTGCCGCCAATGATGCCAATTTTTACCGGATACTCCACCATACTTGCACCAGCAGCAACCATCAATTTTTCCTCTATAGCTTGTGTGTTGGTCATTTAGCGCTTAGTTGGCGCTGTCATTTATTACTACATTTGGTCATTTAGCTTACGCCATGCGTGACAGCGGAAACCAGGCCGTTTATCAGGCCATAACGTTTATCGGTCCATACCGTTTATCAGCAGTAACGCAGTCATTCCAGACGTTGTAACGCGATCAGAACCGAACTGTATCCATATAGGGACACATCAAGTTCTCTTAGGTGAGCGTCAAGGGGGATCTTACCGTTCTCATCTGTACTTGATGAACAGAGATCCAGAATGTTTTTTGCTTTAAGAAAAACCCTATACCCAGTGCAAACCCAGGTTGTCGGTGTCATAAAAGGCACAAGCACCTAGCGGAAACACTGAACGTGAAAACACCGCTCAACGGACTGCTCAGCGTGCTTTCCTCACACACCACCTACCATTTTTATCCATGTCCTTCTTCACTACACAGCTACAGTCCAATGCACTCAAACTAGCGTTTGGCGTTGGCGTTTTCAGCTTGAGCACATTGGCCTCTGGCCTTAGTTCACTGCCCGCTATGGCCGCCGCATCCACGGGCACAGCGTCCGTCATGCAGGCCAGTGGCACCTTGCTGCCTGGTGACCCCGATGCATTGCTCGCAGGTGAAGTTGCTAATCAGGGTGTACAGGCCTTTACCCGTGGTAATTCGGCACAAGCCTTTGAGCACTGGCAGCGAGCGCTGTTGCTCTACCGGGCTGCGGGCGATCGCCCCGGTGAAGGCCGCATGCTCGAAAACCTCAGCGTTATCCACCGCATGAACAATGGCGCAGCCGAAGCCGTTCGATTCAGCGAGCAAGCGCTAGCGCTTTACCAAGAGCTGGGCAATGAACACGAACAGCCTAGCCTGTACCTAAATCTGGGCAGCGCTTATCGCCTCGCGAATCAAGAAGCTGATGCGATCGCCTCCTATGAAACAGGTTTGGCCATCTACCAGCGTGACAATGATGCCACTGGCGAGCGCATCATGCTCTCCTTGCTGGCACAAATCCACACAGACTCCGAAAACTACACTGAAAGCATCGCCCTGAACCAGCAAGCACTAGAGCTAGCCCAGCGCACAGTGGACCGTCATGCCGAAGCTGAAGCCCTCTCCGAACTCGGCTTCGCCCACGTCATGACTGACCAGCCCGCCCAGGCGGTTGCGTACTTCCAACCTGCGCTTGTGCTCTACCGTCAGCTCGATGACCGGGCCCAGGAAGTTGCTACGCTAAACAACCTAGGCCGAGCTGCTTCCCTCAGTGGAGACTATGACCTAGCGCTGAGTTCTTACCAGCAGGCCTTGAACATGTTTCGGGAAATGGGCCGCACTTCCCAAGAGATTCAGCTATTGGTGAATATTGGTCAGGCTTACGTGGGCGCTGGGAAAGACACCTCTGCGATCGCCTCCTTCCAGCAGGTGGTCACCCTCACCGAAGACATGCGTCGCCAGCAGCCCCACGCCACCACGTTGCCTGCTCGCATCGAAGCAGCTTATCGCAACCTCGCAACGCTGTTGCAGAGCCAAAACCGCGGCGAGGAAGCGCGTGAAGTTCTAAATATGATCTAGCCTGATACTCCTTGCAAAAAAGCTAGAGAAAAGAATGCTCTGGCGTTGGTCCAGCGATGAATTTGCCATTTATCTGGTTGATTACTCGCTGCGGGCAATACCAGAGTAGGTAGGTTACTGGGTCCGGAAAGGTAGCGCGTTTAGCGTTTGCCCTTCCGGCCTTTTTTTGTTTGGTGTCTATTTGGTATGTAAGACCGCCACCCTCTACACCTGTTTACTATCCGTCGCCTGAAGCAACCACAGCCCGGTATAGGTCATCCCCGAGTCATCCGGCCTTACCAGCAAAAAGTGCAGGCCCTGAGCCGCTAACTTACGCTCGGTAAACGTTCGCGCCGCACGGGCCACCTCATCATCCTGAAACGTCGCCAAAATCCAGCGGTCTATCAGGCCCGCTTCTAGCAGCAAACCATCGGGCGGGCCAGGAATGTACTGCATCATCACCGGATCTGCTGACTGCAACCACTGCGCCAACATCATGGACTGACGGCCACCATCAATAATGATGCCAGGAATCGGCTGGGTGCTGGACAAGCCCAGGCTCAACGGCGTTATCTCAGTCGGGAAAGAGCATATCGGTATCGGCTCCTGGGCCAACCGCTGGAGATCACTAGGGCTAATCGCGGCAAATTGCCAGCCGTCACCCATCACATGATCGGGCATGGGCTGAGGCGCAGGGCGCTCTAGATTAGTGGGCTCATAAGGTTCAAGGCCATTTGTTTCACTGGTTCCATTAATGTAGTTTCCACGGATGTAGTTATCGAGCGTGCTGTACCAAACGGCTCGCTGATGTAACCAACGCTTGAGGGTCGGCACGGCCCTGGTCGGATGCACTTTCACGGGTAGCTCACGACAGGCGACCTCTACTAGGCTCACCGTTTGCGGACGGAAAATTTCGATGGCCTGCGGCCAGTCGCCTGCGCGATCGCGGGCAATCTCCAACTGCTGCTGTATCCAGGGCGCACCCACTTGCGGCTGCGGGCAAAATTCACCGTAGGTAAAATCCATCGCCGCATCACAAATCAGCAGCTCCCACAGCGGTTTGCCATCAGCACCTTGGAGCGGACGGCGATAAAAATCCAGTTGCCAAACGGCAGGCGGCTGTGAAGGCATAAGGTGAAAGCCTGATATTACGGTGTGATAGGGCAGCGTGATAGGGCAGTGTGATGGGATGGCGTGATGTAACAGCCCAAGGGAAAGGAATAGAGCGTTGAGTTAAATAAGGTTATATTGAACCGAAGACCACCCACACCCTAGACCACCCACACCAGATCCATCATGAATCCTGCTCTTACCCAGTTTGGCGATCGCATGTCTCACCTAACCGGGGTGCGCGCGATTATGAAAGACATCATCGAAACGCTAAACGCGAGCAAGGGATCCAGCGAGCAAAAAGAATTTATTAACCTGAGTGCGGGCAACCCCGTCATTTTGCCAGAAGTTGAGCAGCTGTGGCGCGATTGCACTGCCGACCTGCTGGCTAGTGATGAGTATGGCAAAGTGGTGTGCCGGTACGGGGCCAGCCAGGGCTACGAACCTTTTATCGAAGCGGTACGCGACGACTTTAATCATCGCTACGGGCTAAACCTCACCTCTCGCAACATTCTTATCACTCCCGGTAGCCAAAACCTTTACTTTTTAGCGGCTAACGCCCTTGGTGGATACAATACCGACGGCCAGCTCAAAGATATCGTGCTGCCCCTGAGCCCTGACTACACCGGCTACGGTGGTGTGACGCTCTACCCCGAGGCGGTGAAGGCCTACCGTCCCTTTATTGAGCTGGGCGACGATGCCCATTCCTTTAAATACCGTCCTGATTTTGACCAGTTAGAAATTAACGACAATACGGGGTTTGTTCTGTTCTCCCGTCCGTGCAACCCTACTGGGAACGTGATCACCGAATCGGAAGTACAGGGCATTGTGGACTTGGCCGCGCCGCATAACGTGCCGGTGTTTATCGATTCGGCCTATGCGCCCCCCTTCCCCGCACTGAACTTTACGGAAATGAAGCCGGTCTTTGGTCCGAATATTGTTCATTGCATCAGCCTTTCTAAGGCAGGGTTGCCCGGTGAGCGGGTGGGTATTGCCATTGGCGATGAGAAAATCATTCACATTCTCGAAGCGTTTCAGACGAATTTGTGTATTCATTCGAGTCGGTATGGGCAGGCGATCGCAGCTCGTGCCATCCGCAGTGGTGCCCTGGCAGATATTGCCGTAAACGTAATTCGTCCCCACTACCAAAGCAAGTTTGCCGTGCTGGAAGATACGCTCACCAAGCACATGCCGAATGAAGTACCTTGGCGCTTACACCGGGGTGAAGGCGCTATCTTTGCGTGGCTCTGGTTTGATAATTTGCCGATGACGGATTGGGAGTTTTATAACGAGCTGAAGAACTACGGTGTGATTATTGTGCCGGGGAGTCCGTTCTTCCCTGGGCTAAAAGAGAGCCTAAAAGGAGAGGATTGGCCCCACATGCGTCAGTGTTTCCGCATTAGCCTGACGGCGACTGAAGATCAGATTGTGACGGCGCTGAAGCATCTGGCGACGCTCACGGATAAGGTGTATTCTGCGAAGCCTGCGATGGCAACGGCCTAAGGGAAGCAGCGATAATGCCCGACCAACAACAGAACAAACAACAAAACCAACAACAAGATGATTGGCTATTGATTGGGCGCGTGGTGGGTGCCCATGGCCTGAATGGTCATATTAAGGTGCAGCCGGAGAGTGACTTTCCGGAGCGGTTTGAGGTGCCGGGCGATCGCTGGTTGAAAAAGCCGGGGGCTGAGCCTGTTCAAATAAAGCTGACCAGTGGTCGTTACCTGGAAGGGAAGCGGCAGTATTTGGTGAAGCTGGCGGGGGTGGACTATCGCGATCAGGCGGAGGATTTGCGCAGTGCGCAGCTGTTGGTGAAGGAGAGCGATCGCATCCCGTTAGATCCAGGTGAGTTTCATGTATCTGACCTTATCGGGCTTACGGTGGTGATGCAGGCGGATCAGTCAACGGTTGGTACGGTGCAAGATGTGTACACGACTGGGCATGACATGTTGGAGGTTGTTGTTTCACCGGAGCTGTTGAGTCAGCTATCGGAGGAGGGCGAGGCTGAGAATCAACAAACTGCCAAAGAAGAGATTGCCAGAGAAGAAACAGGTCAAGAAGAAACAACAGAGCCTGCTTCAGACACGGCCCATCCTTCTACGAGGACGAAGGCGGCGCAAAAACTGAGGAAAAGAAAGGCTCGCAAAAAGAAAAAGAAAAAAGTGCCTAAAACGCTGCTGATTCCCTTTGTGGAAGAGATTGTGCCTACGGTAGATATCGCCTCTGGGCGGATAGAAATTACGCCGCCGCCGGGGCTCATCGATTTGTAAAGCTCTGCGATAAAACTGTGCAATATAATCAAAGTACCGTCCTGGATGAGCCCTGGTGAAACGATGTATCTCTTAGAAGCGCCGACAAAACCAATTGGGGAAAAACGTGTAACCTTCTACGACTTGGAGTGGTCCGCATTCAAGCAAATTCAGCAGCTACTCACTGAACGCACCCGCGCACGATTCACTTACGACAACGGCGTTCTAGAAATTACCATGCCCCTTGAAAGCCACGAGCGGTTTGCTCGACTGATTGAACGGTTCATCCTAATTTTGGTCGTAGAAACAGGACTGATGGTAAAAACCATGGGCTCAACTACGCTTGACAGAGAGGACCTGCTGAAGAGTGCTGAGCCTGATGATGGCTACTACATTCAAAATTTTGAGTTAGTGGCTGACCATACGATTGATTTGGCGACTGATCCGCCCCCTGACTTGGTTGTGGAGGTTGATATCACCAATACGGATATTAAAAAAGATTTGCTGTATGCGGGTATGGGTGTGCCTGAATTCTGGCGATTTGATGGGCGAGAGTGGATGATTCTTTGCCTGGAGGAGGGAGCTTATGTTGAGCGCGAACAATCTCCAACGTTTCCAATTGTTGAAAAGGCAGATTTGTACCAGTTTTTAGAGGCGGCATTGCTAAACGAAGTTTCTGCCGAAATTAATTTTCGGCAATGGGTGCGGCAGCAGCTGTAATCAATTTTCACGATAAGCTTGCACGACCAGTGCCTATTGAAAAAAATGTGGTGTGGGTGATCGCATAATCGCAAACCTGAGCTATGATCTAGCTAGACAGTCTAGACAGGAGGTGAAATTATGAGTGAATCACCTAATGAGTGGCAGCTACAAGAGGCGAAAAATAAGCTAAGTCAGGTTGTAAAAGCAGCTGACAGCGGTCAGGCTCAGTACATTACAGTGCGAGGAAAGCAGGCGGCTGTTGTGCTATCAGCGGCAGACTATAAAAAGTTAGTACAACCGGACGAGTCTCTTTCATCGGCGCTATTGATGCCTGTGCTAGAAGAAGACGACGTGTCATTGTTTGAGCGATCGCAAGATACGGGTAGAGAAATCAATCTGTGAATTATCTTGTTGATACGTGTGTGATTTCGGAGTATTTAAAAAAGCAGCCTGTACAACAGGTCATTGACTGGCTAGATGAGCAGGATGAACGAAAGCTGTATCTCAGCAGTTTGACTATCGCTGAGCTGAAGAAGGGTTACTTTAAGCTGCTCAACAAAAGGTCCGCGCAAAAAAACGCAAGTAAAGCGGCGAAAATCAGGCTCTGGATTCAACGTATCGAACAACGGTTTGACAGTCGCCTGATTGAGATCGATGCTAAAGTACTTACTGAATGGTCGAAGTTATGTGGACGAGCGGAAGCAATGGGAAATAAGCTGCCTGTGGTGGATAGCTTGCTGGCAGCGACTGCCAGATCTCACGGACTGATCGTAGTAACGCGAAATGTTTCAGATTTGGAGCGTTGCAATAGTGAGATAGATATTCTCAATCCCTTTTACTTAGGTTAGGAGAGCACTCGACTCAAGCAGTAATGGGATAAGATACTAGACCAGTTGAGCATGAACAGAGGCTACTGCTCAACTGCATATTTTCTGGGCAGATTTCAATCAGCGTTCAAGAGGTTAGAACATTTCTCGATGGTCATGAGAGAACTTCAAAAAGTCAGAAAAGGCAAAGTTCGAAGGACAAAAGCTGCGGTTAAAAAAAGCAATCGATAACCTTATCCATAAAGCGAAAAAGCTCTTCAGTTTTCCTGAGAAGCCTCCTGAAATTTAGCTACGAACTGTTAACTCAGTGGATATCAAGTCAGCACTAGAATAGTAGTTACCACTCTATCAAGTATTTCAGAAGGCCCTCTTCTGAAATACTTTAAGCGTTCAGAAGGCCCTCTTCTGAAACACTTTGATGGTTTACTAAATAGCTGAGTGTGCTGCTGACATCCTTGTTTCGACCAACTGAAACCCTGAAGGTAATGCTTCAGAGTTATTGGTCTAAATGGTTCTAAATGGTGAAATGCCAATGAATCAGGCTCCTTTCGGCCAGTAAAAAACATTCGGTTCGAAAACGCCCGTAGCGCAGACCAACCGTGGTAAAAATTAGAAACATCGAATGTTGCCATTCTCACTTCCGTTCCTCCGTAAAATAGTGAACAAACTTGATTAAACAAGCTTAATTTAGGAAACCATCCAAAATAGAAAGAATCCGAAGGAACTATGACAGTTAATCTTCCGGATTGAACGCGTGTATTCGAGAATAGTGAAGACTGTCGGTATAGATTGTGCTGCTTGGTTAGTTACGAAAGCTACAATCACTCGAAATTTACTGACAGTACAACAGCCCTTAATCTATCGAGTTGCTGCGCACTTCATTAAATCGACCTCTGTAAAGCACCTTCTATGAAAAGCAATAAATTATACGCTGCGATTATTTGAATAAAAGTTTTATGGATACGTACACGCCACGCGAAACCCTACGTCGTGATGGCCCACAGTGGACGGAAAGTGAAATCGACTCGCGGAACGGCATCTCTCGGGTGTGCTATACCAGGAGCCGCCTCGGGCCATTCGATATTCTTCAGAAGATTGGTGGGTGACGGCAGATTTTTTAGTTCTGGTTTGGTTGGGGTTATGGCTTTCAGACCATAGCTCTTGGCACCATTCCCACACATTGCCATGCATATCGCTGAGGCCAAATCGATTGGCAATACCGAAGTGGTCAACTGCAACGGTACTTTGGCGATAAATGTTATTTGCTCTGTCGGTATAGAGCAGATTTTTCTCACTAGTGCCTTTGAAGTTAGCAACCTCGGTAGACATGAGCTTACCAAAGTAAAAAGGGGTGGTAGTGCCTGCGCGACAGGCGTATTCCCATTCTGCTTCCGTGGGGAGGCGATAGGGGCGGCCTGTATATTGTGCGAGGCGATCGCAGAACTCACTGGCTTCGTGCCAAGATACTTGCTCTACAGGGTGATTATCACCTGGGAATCGAGAAGGGGATGGGTTAAGTGCTCTCTTAATTTTTGGAAGATCAGCGACAGCTTGCCATTGGGCTTGAGTGATCGGATAACGGCCCATTAAAAACTGAGATACTGCAAGCTCGTTCTGAGGTCCTTCTCTATCGTAGCGTCCGAGTTCATCGCTGGGAGAGCCCATGGTAAAGTTACCAGACGGAACTACTACTAGTTGAAGAGGAATCGCATCAACAATTGCAAACAAAGGTTCAGTGTAGCATTGGCTTGTGCGAGGAGTTCGACGAAGGGTAGTCAGCATAAAAACAAAAAAATTATAGAGCGATGCTCTTTCTCTACTAGGTAGGTTAGATATACTCTAGACTCCTGAAATTTGGACTTTTCTAAAGGACTGAAAATTTAAGGTTAACAAAGATTCCAGCGATGATTTGTGAGTCGTATTGGCCTGGT
>JBCDAG010000111.1:0-18403 GCA_039186165.1 Cyanobacteria bacterium P01_F01_bin.53 | reverse complement strand
GCTTTGGTACAATTCCGACATACTTTTCTCTCCTACGGATCGGCTTCAAGCCACCGTGGGAGTTACTTTACTGCTGGAACGCTCAAAGCTTTTCTAGTCGCACTGGTCAAACCAGTGGCTTACCTCAGAGATTTAGTTAGCTAAATCCCGCCCACTCACCATTCTAGTGAGCAAGTAAGTCGCATCATCAAGTGTTTCCTATCAAAGCAAGCGAATGCCTATCAGAAAGTGCTAACCCTATTCTCAGGGGCACTTAATGACCTCGCCACATAATGTTAGAAACCCTATTCTTGGATATGCGTATGTCTACTCTTTTGGTTAGTGCCGATACAATTCCAACTAATCGCTTGGAGGTGACTAGTTGTGACATTTTAGGGCTACACAAAAACGATATTCATACGTTGCAAACAGGCGCTCCTCGAGCCCAATCGCCCATAGCCGTTATCGGTGCAGGCAGCGGGTTAAAGGAGAGCTTTTTAATTCCCCAAGATAGCGGCTATCAAGTCTTTTCAAGTGAAGGCGGCTACGCAGCGTTTGCCCCTCAAGATGCCTGGACCTATCAGGTCCTACTTCACTTAAGGCGACAAAAAAATACCTCGAATATCTCAATAGATCATGTTCTTTCGGAACGTGGGATTGTTTCTATTTATCAGTGTTTGAGAGATGATTATAGGGCTGCGCCAGAGAGCCCCGAACTCACAGCGGCGTTTGAAGCTTGGGAAAAGACTCCTCAGAATGGCACCGGAACAGACTCTGGAACAGCGCGTTTAGTTAATGCGATCGCACAACACGCCATCGAAGGTAACGATATCCTTTCTCGCAGAACGATGGCGTTGTTTATTCAACTCTACGGTGCAGAAGCTGGGAACCTAGCGCTCAAAATGTTTCCCTATGGTGGCCTCTATATCACAGGTACTTTGGCTGCCAACATATTGCCACTCCTTGAAAAGAATGGAGAAAAAGACGGGTTTTTAGAGGCTTTTCTCAACAAGGGGCGAATGCGCTCATTCTTGGAAGATGTCCCGGTACACATTGTTTTGAATCTTAACGCTTCGATCATCTAGAGCCAATAGTCTGAAACTATTAACCTGAATCCACATAATTTATGGCAGAATTTTGAAGCTCGCTCTTCAATTTTTCAACACACGACCTCTCGACACACGACCGATATGGAAAGCGCGATATGGAAAGCGGTTTACTCGGTTTAGCAGCCATTGCCGTGCTCATTTGGGTGGGACTGCTAACCATTTGGGGACAGTTTTGGCGAGCAGACCAGCGGCTGGATGACGATAGTCCTGGGGCAGTATCCGGTGCTACGGATTCTGGCGCTACGGATGCATGGCCCACGGTTGCCGTTGTCATTCCCGCTAGAAATGAGGGTGAGCTGATAGGCGTGGCCGTTCATTCCCACCTTGCCCAAATGTATCCGGGTCCCCTCTCCATCGTTCTGGTTGATGACCATAGTACGGACGGAACCGCAGCCGTAGCCACTCAGGTTGCCAAAAATTGGGATAAGGAAGCTAGCTTGAATGTTTTCACCGGGAAGCCGCTGCCGTCAGGCTGGACGGGGAAACTCTGGGCCATGGAACAAGGTTTTCATTACCTAAAACAACAGCCCTCTCCCCCTGACTATGTGCTATTTACAGATGCTGATATTGAGCATGCTCCAGCTAGTGTGCAGCAGCTGATCCTTAAGGCCGAAAGGGAGCAGCTTGATTTGGTCTCTCTGATGGTGGCGCTGAGGTGTCAAAGCTTTTGGGAAAAGCTGTTGATTCCGGCCTTTGTTTTCTTTTTTCAGATGCTCTATCCCTTCGGCTGGGTGAATGATCCCCACAAGAAAACAGCGGCGGCGGCGGGAGGGTGCGCGCTACTTCGCTTTAGCGCTTTGGAGCGTATTGATGGCTTTGAGTCTATTCGCCATGCCCTTATCGATGACTGTGCGTTAGGTGCTGCTGTGAAAGAGAACGGGCCGATTTGGTTAGGACTCAGTACAACAACTCGCAGCCTACGACCTTACTCCACGCTGAAAAGTATTTGGGATATGGTGGCTCGCAGTGCCTACACTCAGCTTAATTATTCGCCGGGACTATTGGCAGGGACTGTGTTGGGGATGCTATTGGTGTATGTGGCCTCGCCCCTGGGGGTTGTTTTGGGGGTCGCCTGGGGACAGCTTGGGTTGACGCTTGTGGGACTAGCTGGCTGGCTGCTCATGGCGATCGCATACCGGCCTACATTGAGGCTGTATGGCGGTTCTCCTCTCCTGGCCTTTGCACTGCCTGGGATTGCATTTATGTACTTGCTTATGACCTTAGATTCGGCTCGTCGCCATTGGCGTGGACAAGGTGGTGCTTGGAAGGGACGAGTTTACACAGCGCCTAATTAAACCGTGTCAAACAGAGTACTGTTTTATAAGTACTGTTCTTATTTAAGGGCGCGAGCATCGTTAAGGCCTTTTTCCGATGAGCTATCCAATGATCCAGCCGATAATCCAGCGGAGAGCATAATCCAAGAGCATGATCCAAGCAAGAGCAGGTGATTTTAATGCTGATGCGCTTTTAAAGAAGGCAACCCAGAAAAGTGGGTTGCAGGACTATGGCGACTCGGCCTTTGAGATGCCCTTTAGGCTGTTGGTTCAAGCGTTAAATGAGGAAGCTCAGTTGTCTGTAAAAGGGCGATTGATGGTAAGGGCAGACTTGCTAAGGCTGTTGGCCAATCGGCTGCGCATCATTCGCGATCGCCAAACCCTACCCACGATTAGTCAGCAAACCATCGAGCATCCTATTTTCATTCTGGGATTTCCCCGAACAGGCAGTTCTTTTTTGCACAATTTACTGGCGCAAGATCCCCTCCTTCAAGTTCCCCACTATTGGGAAACGCTCTACCCATCGCCACCCCCCAAATCCGGCCTAGAGGATCGGTCAAATAACCAGCGCATTGACAAAACGAACCGAGATTTTCGTTGGTTTAATCGGTTAAATCCTAAATACAAAAAGATTTATCAGTACGGGGCGCAAGAAGCGGCTGAGTGTATTGCTTTACTGGCAACTAGCTTTGAAAGTTTGCGGTTTGCCTTTACATATCGGGTGCCTACCTATCTAAAGTGGGCTCAAAATAATCCGCTGAGTCATGGGTATCACTTTCATAAAGAATTTTTGCAACACTTGCAGGCTCAGCGTCCTAGTGCTCGTTGGGTGCTAAAAGCGCCTGCCCATCTCCTACATTTAGAGACTCTGTTGACGGTTTATCCAGATGCCACTGTAATTTTCACCCATCGCCATCCGTTTAGGACGATTGCTTCTATTACAAGCAATACTTTTACCTTGCGGCAGGCTTTTTCCAATCACTCGAATCCGCAGGAAGTGGCGCAGGAGGAGTTGAGCCGCTGGCGACTCGGCTGGGAGCGATCGCACAATATTCGCCAACAATGGCCCAGTACTCAGCCTCTCTACTTGGATTTGATGTACGAGGACTTACGTCAGCACCCCATGACGGTGGTTGAAGCGATCTATCAACATTGTCAGATGCCGTTAGAAGACGCTACGCGGGTAAAAATGGAACAGTTTATTGCCGCGCACCCTAAGGATGCACACGGTAAACATCACTATAATTTGGAACAGTTTGGCTTGAGTCAGGCCCTCATCCAACAGGCGTTTGCTAGTTATTTGGAGACTTTTGATTTTCGTGAGACAGGCCCATGAGGAAAAAAATAAACTCTTTTCAGGATTTACGGGTTGTGATCACGGGGGCTTCCGGCGGGATTGGGTCGGCGCTTTCAATGGCGCTTGCTCGTCAGGATGCTCGCTTAGCCTTAGTGGCTCGTCAGGCCGAAGGGTTGGAGGCACTTGCCACTCAGCTTAAGGCGATCTCACCTAATCTCTCAATGCTCTCGATAGTGAATGATGTGGGTGACCGCTTAGCCGTTAACCAGGCTTGTGAACAGGTGGTCTCGGCTTGGGGCGGCATTGATCTGTTGATTAATAACGCAGGCTGTGCGCACCATAGTCTGTTCATTGCGACCGATTTGGCCCTCGCCGATAACATCCTACAGACCAATGTTACGGGCGTGATGAATTGGACCAAGGCCGTTTTACCGGTAATGGTTGCTCAGCAATCGGGCTGGATTGTGTTTGTATCCTCCATTGCCGGGCGCGTGGGGGTCCCTGATGAGAGTGTATATGTGGCTTCAAAATTTGCTGTGACGGGCTTTGCCGAGGCTCTGTCTATGGAAGTCGAAAGTGATGGGATCCATGTGACGACTGTGTTTCCGTTGGCGGTCGATACTCCTTTCTTTTCAGCCCATGCCCGGCAACGCCTGCCACCGAGAACCGTCCAAACAATGATTTCACCCGAAGTGGTGGCCCAGCAGATTATCCAAGGGTTACAAAAGGGCGATCGCAGCTTCACGGTCCCGCGTCGCTACAAGTTCATTTTCGGGATAAAAGCCCTATGGCCAGATTTCTTTCGTGCCCAGACTAAAAAAACAGTCATGGATCATCTAGAGAAATTATGAAGAGAGAAATCGTAATATATAAGTGATGAATGGAGGTATTTAGTTCACTACCATTCATCACTTATGTTGCCTAGCTGACTTGGCCTAGAGCAATTGAATTAGCTCAATTGGCTTAAAAGAGGCTAGTGAGCGATCGCATCATGTTCTTCGGCTGCATCGCATCGACTGCCGCTGTGGGTTCATACCCGCAGTGCACCATGCAATCGGCGCATTTAGGATTACCACTCTTAACACCGTACTCATCCCAATTGGTGTTATCTAACAGCTCTTGGAAGGTCTTATAGTGGCCTTCATTCAAGAGATAGCAAGGCTTTTGCCAGCCTAAAACGCTGAAGCTGGGGCTGCCCCAAGGTGTGCAGTCATAATCTTTTTGCCCGGTTAGGAAGTCTAAGAACAGGGGATTATGGTTGAATTCCCAAGACTTCTTCCCCCTTTGGAAGGGGCTCAAAATCTCTCTAAATAGGGCCTTGGTTTGCTCTCGCTGCAAAAAGTGCTCCTGATCCGGTGCCCATTCATAGCTGTAGCCCGGAGAAACCATAATGCCATCGACCTCAAGCTCCGTCAGATAATCGAACAGATCTTGAATCTCCTTGGGCTCGGTGCCTGCAAACACGGTGGTATTGGTCGTGACCCGAAAACCTCTTGCTTTCGCGGCTCGAATCGCGCTCACGGCAATATCAAACACGCCTTTACGGTCTACACACTGGTCGTGAAGCTCTTTCGTACCATCGAGATGGACGCTAAAGCTCAAATAGGGAGACGGCGTAAATTTATGAAGACTCTTTTCAAGTAAGAGACCATTGGTACAAAGATAAACGAACTTTTTGCGATTGATTAGGCCCTGTACAATTTCGTCAATTTGTGGGTGTAACAAAGGCTCCCCACCGGGGATAGAAATAACCGGGGCACCGCATTCTTCTGCCGCTGCAAAACATTCTTCGGGAGAGAGATTTTGTTTTAGAATTTCTTTAGGATGCTGAATTTTTCCGCAGCCTGAGCAGGCTAAGTTACAGCGAAATAAAGGCTCTAGCATTAATACTAAAGGGTAGCGTTTTCGGCCCTGAAGGCGCTGAGTCATTAAATACTGACCTACGGAAATCGCCTGCTGAAGGTGAATACCCATTCTCGTTCACTCCTGGTGTCGTTTCGTCGATTAATGATTGGTCTCTATCGGTTGCTTCTATCGGTCGCTAAGGTACTACCCTAGTTATTAACCGTAATTTCGTCACTTAAGCCGTCGTCTTGTTCCTGGTTTTTGTAACTGTATCCGTTTCTCAGCAGTGTTTTACTTTGTGTAGCTAGCTACACTTTCTGTTTTATACCCACGTTTTCGTACCTACTACGCTAACCTAAGCTTGAGGCTTAATCATCTTTATCGATGTTCTCTTCCAATTAATTAATCCACCATTAATTTTTTAGGGGTATTAAGTTATCAGGATAGGTTTATTAGCCTTTGATTGAGGAGAAAAGTCAATGTTTCCCATTAATTCTGCGTTAGAGCACCTAAAGGCTACCAGTCGGACATTCTATATTCCCATTAGCCTGTTGCCGACAGGGCTCAAAGCGGCCGTAGCATCTGCCTACTTATGCATGCGGGCCATTGACCAAGTGGAAGATCATCCCACTTTAGACACCGCCATTAAAACTAAGCTGCTAAGACAAATTAGCCTCAATTTACAATCTGGAACAGCTTCTTCTGTGGCAGAAGATTTTACTGAAGGGCTCAGTGAGCATAAAGAACACCTTGAAGAAGTCACGCTCCGCATAGGAGAGTGGGCCCTGCTCGCACCCAGCAGCATTGCGCCCCGCATTTGGGATGCGACCGCAGCCATGTCCGATCGGATGGCTTACTGGGCCGAGCAGAACTGGCGCATTGAAACTGAGGCCGATCTCAATCGCTACACCTTTAGTGTGGCTGGCGCGGTAGGACTCATGCTCTCCGACCTTTGGGCTTGGTACGACGGCACAGAAACCAGTCGCACTGAGGCAATTGGTTTTGGGCGTGGATTGCAGGCTGTCAACATTTTGCGCAATCACAATGAAGACTGCACGCGTGGGGTCGATTTTTACCCTGATGGTTGGACAGATAAAGACATGCAGTGTTTTGCCCGTCAAAACTTGGCGATGGCAGATACCTACACATCCAATCTCCCTAAGGGGCCTGCACTGTTATTCTGCCGCATTCCGCTAGCACTGGCCCATGCCACCTTAGAGGTGATGTCTCAGGGTAAAGAAAAATTAACGCGTAATGATGTTATTGAAATCGTGACACCGCTGAGCAATATCGCTAGCTAGCATTTGTCTTTTAGCCTCCATACTGTGGGGTTAATTTCATTCAGATTATGATGATTAAAAGACAAATACACATAGCTAATAGCAGATAGTCACTAGCTCCATGCGTTTATCCAAGGCAGGCAGGTCTCGCCGCACGCATCCATCCATGCGTGACCGTTTTAATATTTCCAAGTTTGCGATTCGACACTCGAAGCTGACTATTTGCTTCTGGTTGGCGATCGCAGTGGCTGGCCTCCTTGCCTTCAGCTCCCTAAAATACGCCCTTTTCCCGGATATTACTTTTCCGGTGGTGGTGGTGAATGCCACCGCACCTATCGAAACGGCGCTAGAGAGTGAGACACAACTCACGCTTCCGATTGAAAAGGCAATTCAGTCTTTGGAGGGTGTGAGGAAGATTTCTTCTTCCACCACACCAGGACGTAGTGTGGCAAACCTTCGCTTTCGGGTGGGTACGGCCCTAGAAGAGGCCACAACACAGGTAGAGGAACGGATAGATCAAGCGACTCTGCCCACAGGCGCTAATATTGAGGTGATCCCGCTGAACCTCAATGAAGTCACGGCCATCAGCTATGCCCTTTCTAGTAATCGTTCTGACAATCGTTCTGGCGCTCAGATGTTCCTTGTGGATCTCTCAGCGTTAGCTGAAAAGGAGATTTTGCCGCCACTACGAGAGATTCCCGGCGTGTTACGTGTGGATCTCATTGGGACTGGATTTCAAGGCAGTGAAGGAGCACACTCTGACACCTCAGAGAACTTTTTAGCGGCGCTTAAAAAGGCCCCTCAGCTCGTTCGTTTTGATCGGCGCGATGCTCTCGCAATCCAGATTGTGAAACGGGCTGATGCCAACACGCTGGAGGTGACCCGTAAGGTGATGGACACAGCCGAACAGTTGGCCGAATCGCTGCCAGCCGTACAGCTCACCTTAGCAGCCACCCAGGCCGACTATATTCGCTCTGCCACCCAAGCCACGATTGATTCGCTGCTAGGCGCTATTGTGATTGCTGTGCTGGTGATTTTTGGCTTTTTGCGGAGTTGGCGAGCCACCCTCATAACTGTGCTGGCCATTCCCCTGTCGCTCCTGGGCACCTGCATTGTCATGGCGATTTATGGCTTTAATTTAGAGACCATCACGCTGTTAGCATTGGCCCTGGTGATTGGCATTATTGTGGATGATGCCATTGTCGAAATTGAAAATATTGCTCGCCATATTGAGCAAGGGAAAAGTCCGCACCAGGCCGCGTTGATTGCGACCCAGGAGATTGGATTAACGGTATCGGCTTCTACTCTGACGATTGTGGCGGTGTTTTTGCCAGTGGCCTTTATGGGCGGCACCGTAGGCCAATTTTTCAAGCCTTTTGGCTTAACGGTGTCAGCGGCTGTGCTGATCTCTTTGTTGGTGGCACGAACGCTCTCTCCAGTGCTGGCCACTTACTGGTTAAAGTCAGAACAACATCAACTACATCGGCCTGGTCTCGATCCATTGCTGGATAGGGAGCAAGCTCAGGATACATCTGCGTCTGAGATGACGGCTGTTCAAAAACCTGCCTCTGCTTTGGAGAGAGGCTATCATCGATTACTGGCTTGGGCGCTTCATCATCGGGGCATGGTGGTCGGACTCGCGATCGCAAGTTTCATCGCAGGAATTGCGGTGATTCCCCTCATTCCCCAGGGCTTCATTCCCCAGCTCGATCGGGGCGAATTCTATCTCAACTACACGGTAGCGTTGCCTTCGGTTACTGTATCATCAGCCCTAGAAGGTCAAGCTTTAGAAGGCCAGACTTTAGACAGACAGGCTCTAGAAAGACAAGCTGCGGCAAATCCTACAGCATCTGCTCTGACAGTTGATCCAAGAGAGAGAATCCTACAGCAGAGTCTTGAAACAGCAAAACAGTTAGAAGAGACTATTTTTGACTTGCCTGAAGTTGATTCCGTACTGGTGATCGCAGGGAATCAGGGGCAGCCTAATCAAGGCAGCTTTTATATCAAGCTGCAAGATCAACGAAGTCGTACAACCGCTGACGTCCAAGCTCAGCTCCGAGAAAGCTTACCTAAGCTTGCGAACGTCACGACCAGCGTAGAAGATATTCAGTTTGTAGATACAGGCGGCGAAAAGCCGGTGCAAATCGCCCTCTTAGGTGATGATTTGGCCATACTCAACCAGTCTGCTACTCAGGTGAAAGAAGCCGTAGAAGCACTCCCAGGCTTTGCGGATATTCGCATCTCTGGCTCAGACAATACTGCCAAGCGCATTCAAGAGATCACCCATCAAAATAGTCAGCGAGTGGCCTTAATTAGCGCTAACCTCAGTGACGGTAAAGCTTTGGGCGAAGCGACTCAGCAAGTGGTTGATATCGCCAACTCTATTATTCCAGCTGGTGTACAGATAGACTTAGGAAGTGACTCTGCCCGCATTGGTCAGGTGCTAGGGAGCTTTGGCCGAACGCTGATACTAGGCATTATTGCCATGCTAGTAGTGCTGTTTATTCCCTTCAAGCGTCTGTTAGAACCCGCCGTCGTCGGGCTTGCGCTGCCCCTGTCGATTATCGGCTCAGTGCTGGCACTTTTGATTACCCAGAGTGACTTTGGCTTGGTTTCGCTGTTGGGGTTGTTGTTTTTACTCGGTCTGCTGGATAAAAATGCCTTGTTGCTCATGGACTACGCCAATCAGCTGCGGCGAGCTGGCATGAATCGAACTGAGGCACTGCTCAAAACAGGATTAGTCCGACTGCGTCCAATTTTGATGACGACCACCTCAACCGTGCTTGGCATGCTACCCATCGCGTTAGGACTCGGCGCGGGTGCTGAACTGAGACAGCCGATGGCGGTTGCAATTATGGGGGGACTCATCACCTCAACTCTGTTGAGTTTGGTGGTGGTACCGGTTCTCTATAGCCTGCTAGAAGATGGCTGGCAACGGCTTATGAAAGGGGCGTCCTCATAGGATATTTGGCGTAACGATACTATGCACTTAGTTGTTTTTTTGTTTAAGTCTGCTTGGCGGGGCGTACTACTCGCACTGGCGACAGGCTTTATAAGCGGCGGCTGTAGTGCCGGACTCATTGCCCTGATTAGTCGGACTGTTGCTCTAGAAGGAACGCCTGCCACAATTACTAGCATGGCTTTTATGGGGTTGGGCTTAGTCGCCCTGATCACAGCTGCTATTTCTCGTATTTTGCTTGTACAGTTCTCCCAGGCCGTCGTTTTTGACCTACAGATGCGCCTGTGCCGTCAAATTTTAGCCACAGAACTCAAGCCGCTAGAAACGATAGGCCTGCCCCGCTTACTGGTTGTGTTGACCGAAGATATTCAGGCCGTTGCAACCGCGGCCGGGGTGATTCCTATTATTGCCATCAGCATTGCCAGTGCCACCGGCTGTATGATTTATATTGCGTGGCTCTCTTGGCAGGTACTAGGCTTGGTTTTGGTGCTCACGTTGGTTGCCTCTGTTAGTTGTCACTTTTTTTTGGTTCGAGGTCGTCGCTGGCTGGCCTCAGCCCGGAAACATCAAGACTATCTCTTTCAGCATTTTCGGAGTCTGATTGATGGGGTCAAAGAACTCAAACTAAAGTACTACGGTCGGCAAGACTTTATCGCGACTGATTTGGAGCGCACTGCGCTGCAAGTAAAACAGTCCAATACAATGGGATTGAGCCTATTTGCCATTCTCGATAGCTGGGGAAAGTTTGTTTATTTCTTTGCGATTGGCCTGATATTGTTTCTGTTGCCCCGCTGGCTTGATATTAACCTTGCAACTCGGGTGAGTTACGTGTTGACGTTCACGTATTTGCTGGGGCCGATGGAGAGCTTGGTGAATAAGTTACCCTTTCTTAGTAAGGCCAGCATCGCGCTTAATAAAATAGAGACCCTGGGCCTCAGCTTAAATAATTCTCAGACGGTGAATATGCCGCCTCAGCCAGCGGCTGCTCGTCCTGCTTTACAACTCCAGGGGGTCACACATGCCTATCGAACCGATCAGGGCGAGCATCCCTTTATGCTGGGCCCGGTTGATTTATCCATTCAGGCTGGAGAGCTGATCTTTATTGTGGGGGGAAATGGCAGCGGTAAATCAACACTAGCTAAGCTATTGACTGGTCTTTATCAACCCCAGGCGGGTCATCTTTGGCTGAATGGGCAACTCATTACCGAACAACAACAGGAGTGGTATCGCCAACATTTTTCGGCTGTCTTTTCAGATTTTTATTTATTTGAGCGGTTGTTAGGCTTTGATCGAATCGCAGATGATACCAGTGCCCTCAGCTATCTGAAAAAGCTTCAGCTCGATAATAAGGTGCATATTCACCATGGGCAATTTTCGACGACGGCCCTTTCGCAAGGGCAGCGAAAGCGGCTGGCCCTGTTAAGTGCTTCCCTTGAAAATCGACCCATTTACCTATTTGATGAGTGGGCGGCTGATCAAGATCCCACTTTTAAGCACATTTTTTACACCCAGATTTTGCAAGACCTTAAGTCCAAGGGCAAGATTATTTTTGTCATCAGCCATGATGATCGCTATTTTTACCTGGCAGATCGCCTGATTAAGCTCGATTACGGCAATATTCTCTATAATGGGCCGCCTTCGGAGTTCAAGTATGCTCAGGAAACATGATTATTAGAATTGTGCTGGTACCTGCGGGTGCTGAATACTCTGCGGTAAAGCGAGGACTCAGGCGGGTTCAAAATAGGCCAAGGGTGGTTGCTATTCCCGCAGGGCCAAGTGGACTGAGAGACTTTTTGAAAACCTGGCAAGAACAATCCCCTACAGAGGATGGCGGTGAGGATGCCGGTATATTGCTGATGGGCCTGGGCGGAAGCCTTTGTGCTCACTATGGTGTCGGAGATAGCGTTGTTGTTTCGCAGGTTTGGAATGGGTTTGAGGACAGTCAGGAGACGTTTCTTCAGTGCGATCCTAAGTTGTCAAAATTCCTTGCTACCCAGCTAGAAGTTGAGAAGGGAATTGGGGTTACTTGCGATCGCGTCATCACCCAGGTCGAAGAAAAAAAGAAGCTGTGCGATCGCTATAACGCGCAGGTCGTGGATATGGAAAGTTTCACCCTGCTCCAAGCACTGCGTAATTATCAGAGTCGTCATCGAGTCGCTATTCTTCGGATCATCAGCGATTCGTGCCACCACAATTTGCCCGATATCTCGAAGGCTATCGGGCCTGATGGCTCACTCAACATCATGGTCATACTGTTGAATTTTTCAAAACAACCCGTTGCTGCCCTCCGCCTGATTCAGGGCTCTCTCAAAGGTCTAAAAGCTTTAGAAACGTTGGCCCATAGGCTTTTCTCAGAGCCCATCTCAGAACCCACAGCGTCAGACTAAAACAGCGTATAGTTGTAACCCACACCAATCAAAAGGCCCACATCTGTTTCGTCACTACCGAAGCTGACATTCACTCGATTAGTAACCGTGAAATCTTTACTTAGCGGCACATCTACCCCTGTACTAATGAGCGGATTTACGTCACTATCCGCAAGCGAAATACCCCCACCCAAAAAGGGAATCGCAACGATGTCACCCGCCCTATTGGTAAGAGGAATCTCTCCTGTCAGCGCGGTTGCTGATGTTGTCTCACCGCTAAAAATGACAGAACCCCGTAGAGACAAATAATCAATAATGCGAGTTCTGGTCACAATGGTAAAGCCAGTGTCTCCAATGGCAGTCTCATCGCCGCTCAGGCCTATGTTGCCACCAATGCCGATATAGCTACGTTTGGGTTTCTTTTCTGATTCGTCTGGTTCTGATTCAGCCTGGGCAAGACCATTGGACACATCAGTTGGGCTACTGACCTGATTACCGGGCTCCTGATTACTGGGCTCCTGATTACTGGGCTCTTGATTACTGGGCTGAGTATTGAGTCCAACGAGAGATTGGGCAGTGTTGGGTTCGGTGATCGTCTGGGCGATCGCAGGCAGACTATTCAATACACTCGCAACAGCGCAGAGTGAAGCAATCCAACGTATCCTGAGCATTCTATTTAAGTCCTGATTGTGTGAGCGTATTGGATCCGCAATTTATGATAACAAAAGCTGTTTGTGTCAAAAACTGTTTGTGATAACAAAACAGGCTGATGTGAGCAGTCAAGTGTTGCAGGCTAAGAAGAAAACCATGAGGTTTAAACGATGCCCCCACTCATGGCAAAAAGATTATTTCCAGATAAAAGACGTTCGATATCGAGATCATGATGGAAAGACAACCTTGAGGGCACTATCGCAGACGATTTATGGGCAGGAATGAGACCGACCTGAAAGAACTCTGAGAAGACACAAAGATTATGTCGCTGGCGGTATTTCGGCTACATGTTTGATATTAGAGATTGTGCGATTTAGAGACCGTGTGACTCAGAGACTGTGCGGTTCAGAGACTGTGCGGTTCAGAGACTGTGCGATCGCCCCAATCATTTTCCTAATTCACAAGAGCATTTCCTTCAGTCATTCATGGAATGCTTATGAAATTATCATTTATCACATTATCAGGGTGTTACTACTAGGCATGAGAAAAAACACTGCATTCAATGCAATGTCAGCTGTTGATAAGCCCTCTGTTAAAAGTAAAGGAAAAAACTATGAAAGGACAGCTGTTGAATAAAATCGGATTATCTGGATTGATGATTGCGATCGCAACACTCAGCTATCAGCCCATCACACAGGCTGAATCGACTTTATCCACGGCCCTATCGACTCAAATTCTTGCACAGGCTGCTACGCCAACAGCCTCTTTTGTTGGTGATGCTCACCCTACCACCGGCAGTGCCCAAATCGTTGAAGTCGAGGGTCAGCGCTACTTAGAATTTGATGGAGCCTTTCGTACAGATGCGGGAGCAGACCTCGTTGTGCTGCTACACAATGAGGCCGTACCCGAAAGCTACAACGCTGACAATTACATTAATTTAGGCCAAGTTCAGCGGGTCGCTGGTGTACAGCGGTATGCCATTCCTGCGGATGCAGATCTGGCCAGTGTTCAGTCAGCTGTGATTTGGTGTCGTGAGTTCAACGTTACCTTTGGCTATGCGACGTTTTAGGTTTTCGGCATAAAAAAGGTGACCACTAGCGCGTGATTGGCTCAGTGCCCTTGCCCTCAGTGGCCTTAACCTCAGTGGCCTTAAGCAGTAAACAACAAAAATGCTACTTATGGGAACTACTCCGAATGCCTAATGGTCGATGATCATTAGGCATTCGGAGTAGAGATGATGTCTGTGATGAAAGCCAAAAGATAGTCTATTGCCTACACCTGCATTATCGCGCAAGAGCCGCAATCACTTTAGGAAGCGGTAACCCTAGCCGACGAAAGCTGTGCTGAAAGAAGCGCTTGGCTGTCCAGGACTGAAGTGTAGAGGCCTTTTGTGCTGAGCCCTTTGGGATACGTAAGTGGAGTCGTTTCCCTGCTTGAGCGCATGCCTCGGACCAAGTTTTCAAATGCGCTTCCCCGAGAGCAGAATCCACGCACACACAGCGAACGGGGGATTGCTTCAATCGGTCAACAAGCTGCTGAACAGGGACGGGTGCAAGGGTTGCTTGGTTAGCTTGAGGGGAAACCCAAAGAATATTTTGCCGCCATTTGAGGGTGTAAAAGGCAAAGATATTTTGATGGAATTGGCTAATACTAGCAACCTGATTGGCATCAGTGGAAGACTGAGCATCAGATGCTGCAAGGGGTAGGATAAAACCTGTCATGGATCGAGAAGTGTAAAAGGGAGATAGTCGCAATATAGCCAAACCTCGTCTCTGTTGAAACCCGTAGTTTTTCGATATCGAGATCCCACTGAGTAGTATCTACAATCTTTCCGAATGCAATAGCGCTTTCTGAATTACCCGACACTGAAATTGTTTAACCTGAGCTGTTATATCAAGTCGTGTGGCCAATCGCCACGTTAAGAAGATGGCGTTTAGAGAAAACATTAGGAACCGCAAGGTGTTTTAGGGAAATAGCTTTGCAAGTAATTTAAGGCCAATTTCTTCGTTTCGCTCACTAATCGTTGACGGACCTTAGGCGGTTGTCCTGAAGAGATTCACAGAAAACTTCCCATTGCCTTGATTAAAACAAATGCGATCGCCTCATAATCCTCTTGCTTTTGAAGTATTTCAGGTGTATCAAATGCCCGCAACTACTGAGTGGAGAAACGGATATAGCGCTCTACCAAGGGTGGCTGAGATGGCACGATTGTCAATCTTTTGGATACCAACTCAGGTGAATTGTTGCACACATTTGATTTTCATCAAGGCCTATAGATCGTTGGAGCTTTCTCCTAATGGACAACGACTAGCAAGTGACGACGCTGATGGGATGAGCCGAGTTTGGGATGAGTGATCGGATGAGTTTTTCTTGTGGTGCAAGCAACATTCAAGAGAGGATCGAGATCACAACATTGTTGTGCTACTAATCTCGCCACTAATCTCGTTGCTAATTCCATCGTCAATTTCGTCATAGAGGGATTGCTAATACTGGTTGTAAGCCAGAATCTCCGTATTTCTCATTATCTGGAGAGATAGTTTATGAGAAACTTATAACTTTTGATAACTGTTATTCAGCTAAAGTACGATTTCTGATCATCATTGCAACTTTTACTATAGAGATAACCCAAAAATCTAACTATTTGAAGTATAGTAGCCTGTCATGAGATGTGAGATTCAATCGGTGCCCGCCCTAGAGCTTAATAAAATTGCTACTGCGAGCAGAAATATACAAGAGCTTCGCAAACAAATCGGATTTTACAGTACGATTCTTCACACGCTGCCCGATCTCATTTGGCTAAAAGATCCTGAGGGTGTTTATCTTACCTGCAATCATCGTTTCGAAGATTTTTTTAGGGCGACTGAACAAGAAATAGTGGGCAGAACTGATTACGATTTTGTGGCTACTCGGCTGGCAGATGTGCTGCGGGAGCATGACAAGGAAGTTATGCAACAAGGTGCGCCAGCGACCCATGAAGAATGGACCACCTTTGCCAGTGATGGACACCGCGAACTGCTTGAAATAAGAAGGCTGCCGATGTATGACAACCATGGGGAGCTAATGGGTGTACTCGGTATTGGACACAATGTGACTGACCGTAGAGAATCAGAAGATAAACTGCAGAAAAGTGAGGAGCGTTTTTCCCTGGCGATGCGTGGTGCCAATGATGGCCTGTGGGACTGGAACCTAGAGACCGATGAAGTTTATTACTCACCTCGCTGGAAAAGCATGCTGGGCTATGAAAAGGATGAATTGAAAGATGATTTAAACACCTGGAAAAGCCTAGTGCATCCAGAGGATAAAGACAGGGTCCTGGAGATGGTTCAAGATTGCTTGGATGGCAAAACGAACGCCTTGGATGTTGAAATGCGTATACAACATAAAGCTGGGCATGAAGTATTTGTTCTATCCCGTGCATTTCTGGTGCATCGTGATTCGGATGGCAAAGCAATTCGTCTGGTAGGCACCCACATTGATATCACAGCAAGGAAAAAAGCAGAAGCCTTTGATGACAGAAATGCCGAAATCATGGAGATGATCGCGACCGGAAAACCCGCATCAGAAATTTATCCAGAAATCGCATTACTGTATGAAGAACGCCATCCTGGGTTGCGATGCTCGATGCTTGAATTACGGAATGGGCGACTCATGCATGGTGGAGCGCCCAGCCTACCAAAAGAATACTGCAGTGCGGTTCACGGCCTAAAAAATGGTCCTAATGTGGGCTCGTGTGGTACCTCCACCTACACCGGGCAGCGTGTGCTGGTTGAGAATATTGAAACAGATCCCAAATGGGAAAAAATAAAACATGTGGCGCTTCCCCATGGGATGCGTTGTTGTTGGTCTGAACCAATCATAAGTTCATTAGGAATGGTCTTAGGTGCCTTTGGGATGTATTACAACTATCCCGCACTACCGAATGAAGAAGAGTCCAACGATCTTAAATCTGCTGCAAGGCTCGCTGGGATAGTGATGGAGCGAGACCATGCCCAAAAACGTATACGAGAATTAGCCTATACCGATAGCTTAACGGGGCTAGCAAGTCGGGCTAATTTCTATCAGACGCTTGAAGCATCCATTACCCTTGCTAAGCGAAATACCGCTTGTTTGGGGCTTTTATACATTGATTTAGATAATTTTAAAAGTGTAAATGACAGCTTAGGGCATGATGCCGGTGACGTGCTGCTCCAGGAAATTGCCAAGCGACTAAAACAAATCACTCGTAAAACCGATCTTGTTGCACGGTTGAGTGGCGATGAATTTTGTATTCTTGTGCATGATGTGAATGATGACGATGCTACGACCTATGTGGCTCAGCGCTGCCTGAAAGTAATCTCAAAGCCAGTTGAGTTATCGACTCGGAAGTTTACGCCAGCTTGCAGTATTGGAATTGCCCACTATCCTGATGATGGGCAAGATCTCTCAACCTTAATAAAAGCGGCTGATACATCACTTTATGCCGCCAAAGAACGTGGCAAGAATCAATACACGTTTTATAAACCAGAGCTAACTCGGAAAGCAGAGCACCGGTTTCGCGTAGAGCAATATTTGAGGGAAGCGATTGAAAAACAGCAGTTGTCACTGGTTTATCAACCCCAGATTCAGATTCTCTCGGGAAACATCATCGGTGTTGAGGCCTTGTCTCGTTGGAGGCATCCACACTTGGGTCAGGTCTCACCCGTTGAATTTATTGCCACAGCCGAAAGAATAGGCATGATAAAACCGCTGACTCAATGGGTATTAAGAACGGCCTGCAATCAAGCGGTTGCTTGGAAAAAGGCAGGTTTGCCTGCCATTCGTATGGCCGTTAATATTTCTCCAGTTCATTTCCTAGATCAGGATTTTGTGTCACTGGTTAAGTGTGTGATTGATGAAACTGGAATGGTGCCCTCAGAACTAGAGCTGGAGGTTACCGAAAGTGTTGTCCAAACAGATCAACAAAATCTCTCAATTTTCAAAGAATTAAAAGATCTCGGCGTTTTATTAGCAATCGATGATTTTGGTACAGGGTATTCATCGTTTGCTTCGCTTAAACATCTCACGGTTGATTGCCTGAAAATTGATAAATACTTTATTGATGATATGCTTGGTGACCATAAGGCTAAGATTTTGCTAAGTGCCATGATAGAAATGGGTCACAATCTAGAGCATGAGATTGTGGCTGAAGGTGTAGAAACTGCAGAGCAATGCCATACGCTCCGAAAATTAGGGTGTGAGACTGCGCAGGGGTATCTGTTCAGAAAACCTGTCAGTCCTGATGAGATATCCAAACTTTTGCGCAGTAATACTGTTAATGGAAGGCGAGTGTGGCCTGATGCTATTCCGGCATGACCAAGTCGACAATAGTTGACTACTAGTTTTTGTATTCGAGTATAAACTCGAATACAAAAACTAGTAGTCTTAAAGAAATAAGGATAAAACAAGACTAAGTTTGGGCAAAAACAGTGATCGAACCAATCACATCGAACGATTTAAATATACTTTGAGTCAGTGGGTTTCAAGACTGGTCAGAAAGTCATTAGACCTCTTGCAAAAATGATTATGTGTTAGCCTGAGAGACTTTTCTCCTCTCTCTCAGGCCAGGCTGAGTTCATAATTGTAGAGGGCCGCAATTATATTGAAGCGCAGACCGTAACGCCGACG
>JBCDAG010000110.1:0-18448 GCA_039186165.1 Cyanobacteria bacterium P01_F01_bin.53 | reverse complement strand
TTTTTTGTGCCATGACTTGTTGCTCGCGAGTAAGTTGTGGGCGTCCTGTGCGGGTAGCGGTTTGGCAAATAGATACCCTTGCCCGTATTCGCACTGTAATGCCTGTAGGTGCTCCGACTGACTTTCGGTTTCGATGCCTTCTGCCACAACGTTCATGCCAAGGCTGTGGCCCAAAGCAATAATAATTCTGACCAGTTCAGCAGTTCCATCCGGCGATTCCATTTCCATCACGAATGACCGATCGACCTTGAGGATATCAATTGGGAACCGGTGAAGATAGCTCAACGATGAGTAGCCTGTGCCAAAGTCGTCGATGCCCAATTTGAGGTTGAGGGCTTTGAGCTGTAGGAGGATTTCAATGGAGGTTTCTACATCATCCATAACGACACTTTCAGTCAGCTCTAGTTTCAACGCGCTGCGTTCTAATTGCGTCTCGGTTAAGATTCGATCAATTTGTTCGACCAAATCCTGCTGTGCAAACTGCCGCCCTGACAGATTGACGCTGATAAACGGTGCCCGTTCAGGAAACTGCTGATGCCACGCCTGAGCCTGCTGACAAGCAACTTCTAACACCCACTGGCCAATTGGAACAATCAGCCCAGTCTCCTCCGCGATAGGAATAAACTCACCCGGTGATATCATGCCTCGCTCGGGGTGCTGCCAGCGAATGAGTGCTTCAAAGCCTGCGACTGTCATCGTCTCAAGGCAAAGTAGCGGCTGATAGTACAGCAAAAATTCCTGATTATCTAGGGCTTTGCGAAGGTCGGCCTCTAGCCACAACCGATTAGATAGCTGTGTTCGCATATCCGCTTCAAAAACTTCGCAACGACCACGGCCTTTAAGCTTGGCCCTAGACATGGCCGTTTGGGCATCTCGCAGAAGATCTTCTGCATTCAGAGGGGCCGTATGAAGTGTCTTGGGATTAAGGGGATGTTTTTTGCTCCATTTTGTTTTGAAGCTGGGCCTATTTGGGTTATTGGCTTTGTTGTTGGCCCGATGAAATGCAATGCCCGTACTGATAGTCGGAAAAAGCTGTTGACCATCGATATCAATCGGGATGGCCATGTACTGGCTGAGGTCTTGGGCTAGCGCAAGGGTGTCTTCTTTTTGTTTAATGGGGTTTTGTTTAATGGGGTTGAGTAATACGACAAATTCATTGCCAGCGGCACGGGCAATTGTGGTGTTGGGTGGGAAAAAACGCTGGAGTCGTTTGGCCATCATTTGCAGCAAGTGATCGCCAGTCCGAAGCCCAAAATTTTCATTGAAGACTTTGAATCTATCAATGTCTAATAGGATGACTGCGGTGGCTCGGTGCGGTTGTCGCTTAAGGCAATCCTGTAACGCTTGGGTAAAGAGGGTGCGATTGGGTAGGCCAGTGATGGAATCGTAAAAGGTTTTGCGAAATTCTTTATAGACTGTAACCGCAGCCCCTGACAAGCTAAAGGCCACAGCCGGTAGAAAAAACGGTATCCAAACGGCATGGGTAAACAGTAATCCGGTGGTGGCCGTTAACCCGAGTAGTCCAGCGGTGGCTGCGATGCCCAGTTCGTGTGGACGGCTAAACCGCCACACCACCACGCCGCCGCCTAAGCTCCATATCAGTACCCAAGCCATCTCTCCCCCTTGGGGCCAGACGCTAAAAAGAGCCCGCTTGTTCACAACGGTGCTGAGAATTTGATGGGTCAGCTGGGCATGGATATTGACCCCTGATGTGGTGACTTCATCTCTCGTGGCTGCGCTAAAAGGGGTGTAGAAGGCGTCTTTGTTGCTGGGTGCGGTCGTGCCAATAATGACAATTTTCCCCTCGATCCAGCTAGGGTCGTATTCGTTAGCCAATGCCTGGCTAAAAGAGAGTTGTCGGGCCTCGTCGCCAGGTGGCGCATAGCGTAAGATGGTTTGGTAGCCTGCGGCATCGATTTGTTGATAGCCCCCTGTCGTGGGCTCGATGCTTGGAATTCGGGTATTGCCTATTCTGATCGCGTCTTCTTCGGCGATAACTTCTATGCCTTGGTGTTCTAAAAACTGTTCTACTAATCTCAGCGCAAAGGAATAAAGTTGTTGTTCCCCGATCGCCGCGAATATGAAATTGCGGCGGACAATGCCATCGGGATCGATGACGATATCATTAAAGCCGACACGACTTGCGGGCACTTTTAGGGGAGAGGGGACTTCGCCTCTCCCCAAGTCATCTAACTTAGTAATGGTGACAACATTCTCTTGTTCGAGTTGTTTTGCCAGTGCCTTAGTGCCCGGTTTATGTGGAATATCGCGATAAATATCTAGCCCAATCACCTGGGGAGAGTGCTGCTGCAATTGGCCCAATAGCTGGGCAAAAATTTGATCGGAAAAAGGCCAGGCTTTTTGGGCTTGGATATCCGCTTCTGTAATCGCGACGATGACGATGTTGTCACTGGCCGCATTACGACGTGTGCGTTGAGGTGTTTCTGGGGCTGGCTGTTGGTTGTCTGGCTTCTGCTCTGGCGCTTGGTCTGGCTTCTGGTCTGACGTTTGGCGAACGGTGAGTCGTGTAAAGTGATCAAAGGCCTTTAGCTCTATGGTTTGAAATAGGCCGACCTGAGCGAGACCTATTAAACATATGGCGGTGACACTGCTCAGTGTGATCGCCCTAGGGAAACTACAGTCTTTTTTGCCCACATTTAAGCGATGATTCCAGTTTCCTAGAATCATCATTTGTTTCCGTAGGTAAGGGGCGATGGAGGCGTTAGGTTTTCCTGGAATTTTAAAAAACACGATAAAGGCCGCAGTAGACTCAGAGGCTAAACTTAAGATGCCCAGGCTTGATGGGAGCTGGCGCACGAGTGAACACATTCACACCTTCAGGGGTGAACTGATTTACGAACAGTTTTGCTGAATGGTGTAAAACTATTGGATAGATGCGCGGGATGAGTTGAGAAGTTCTAGCTGAGAAGTTCTGGTCGAGAAGTTTTAGGTGGGATATTTCTAAGTGAGAAGCTTTCTAAGTGAGAGGCTGAGAAGTCCTAGGTGGGAAGCTCTAGATTAAGGTGTTCTAGATGGCAATAACACTTCTGATGAGGTCTAGTGTTTGTTGTAAATTCTGGCTTTGACAGTAATTTTGTAACTAAGTAAGCCGTCAGTGACGTCTGTTGCGTGGGTCACTGGCGGCTTGTAGAGCGATTGAGGATGACGGCTGAAGGTTCCTCTCGTAAAGGCCTAGCTCGTCATCAAGAGATCGATTGATGACGAGCTACCAGAGCTGTACGCGGGGGCCGCCAGGGTAGGTCCATCTAGCTGGTGCGCCGGGGCGCATGTCCAGATGAACAAACCCGTTGCCCACTGCAAGGCCGCCTTTAGGGTGGTAGCTTTTTAGCTTATAAAAGACATCGACCACATCCATTCCTTCTACCCAAAAGTCCACGGCATCGCCGTACATGTGCCGTGAGTCGCGAGCACCCCCGACGTATCGATTGCTCACAGGGTCACGATATCCGGAGGTGATTCTAATGGGACGCGAACCGAGGAAGGTGCGGACGTCATCCATATATTTGCAGAGTTTGACAATGCGCTGGGTGACCGTTGCATTGACAGGAATGCGTGCGCCACCTTTGGTGAACTCTGCCCAGGTAAAGTTAGAGACGCTAGGCTCAAAATAAATGGGCTCATAAATGCCTACCGGGCGGCTAATGCCTGGGATAGAGATTTTAGGGCCGAAGTCTGGGACAACTTTTTCTGGGGTTTCGGCAGGCTCATCCTTAGGATTGTTGCCCGGCTCGGTGCCTTCTACCTTGGCATGCAGACCATAGACAAACCAGCGAATACCTTGGTGCCCGTTCATAGGCTCATTCAGCTGTACAAAGACATGATCGTCAGCTTCACTATTGGCTACGCCTTCATAGGGAAATTGATCGATAATATCTAGCTTGGTGCCTGCTTTAACCGTGACTAACTGATCGGGCAGGTTTTTATCTTTGAGCTGATTCGCCTGGGTGGGCAGGGCTTTAAGGAATGTGTCGGTAGTGATGACGACCTTCATGATGGTTGTAGTGCCTTTTTGTTGGCGGATAGTATTCCTAAATTGCCCACAATTTTTCCTGGTGATCTGCGTGGGATAGCTTATTTCTGGAGGTTTTATTTTGACACCTCGTTTGGGTGTTTTATGTGAGTGCGGGTGTTTGAATGTGGCGCCTGAGTGTTTCTATTGGAGTGTTTCTACCGGCCTGTTTTATTTTTGTGCCAGTTTCCAAACCCCTTGCCACTCTGTGGGTGGGTTTTGAATGAGTAGATTAAGGCGATCGCAATATACCTGGGCAACTTTGTTGTCAGGATACTGTTCCAAAATTTTCTGGAAATGTGATTGGGCTAGCTCAAAGCTACCGGCTTGGTAGTGTGCGACTCCCGCGTCAAAGTGTGATTGGGTCTGTTCAATCTGGCTCACCATACTGGCAGCTTCCCCATCTAGCACGTGATAGAGGCTGATGGGCTCGCTGCGACCTTTTACAATCACCCGATCTAAAAAGCGAATTTTATAGTGTTCTGGCTGGGTAAGTAATTCAAGGGCACGATCGCTAATCACCATCGAGACGCCATAGCGTTTGGTGAGGCTCTCTAACCGAGCGGTGAGGTTGACATTGTCTGAAAAGGCATCCCCCTGCATACGGGCAGATTCACCTACCATGCCCACCATCATGTGGCCAAAGTGAATGCCAATGCCCACCTTAATCGGGTCAAATCCTTTTTGTTGTCGTCGGTGATTATACTCGGCGACGCTGTGCAATTTTGCGATACCCGCTGCCACGGCATCGTCGGCACCCTGGGGGAAGACGGCCATCATGCCATCCCCCAGGTACTTCACAATGAAGCCATTCTGATTTCGAATGACCGGACTCACCTGTCTGAGGTAGGCATTGACAAAGTCAAAGTTTTCTTGGGGCGTCATACTCTCGGAGAGCGTTGTGAACGAGCGAATATCCGAAAACATAACCGCCATTTCTTTGCTGACGTGATCCCCAAGTTGCACATCGACAATGCTCTCTTTTTCTAAAAAGCGAAGATATTCACTGGGTACAAACCGCCCGTAGGAGTGGCTGGTTTTAGACAGCCGCAGGTGGGATTGGATGCGGGTGAGCAGCTCATCTTTGGAGAAGGGCTTGGTCATGTAGTCGTTTGCGCCAAACTGAAAGCCTGTGATTAAATCGGAGACTTGGCTTTTGGCGGTGAGCATAACGATGGGCAGCTCGTGGGCTGGGTGAACTTCGCGCAGCTTGGCACATACCTCGTATCCTGACATGCGAGGCATCATCACATCGAGCACAATCAGATCAAACATTTGATTGTTTTTGTGACTTTCTTTGACCAGGGCGATCGCTTCTGCACCGTTTAAAGCTTGGGTCACGGTGTAATTTTCGAGGGAGAGATGATTTTTGAGCACTTGAACATTGATGGGCTCATCGTCTACCACCAGAATGTTGAATTTGCTGGGGTGGAGTTGGCCGGTTGCCGGGGCCGTTGCCGAGTCATCTTTAGGATGAAAGACTTTGGACAAGGTTTTGGAGAGATGTGCCCGCTGACGTAGTGATCGCATCTGTGGCAGGTTTTTGGGCAGGTTTTTGGTGATAGGGCGAACGGCCTGGGCCAGCATTTTGCCTTTACTTTGTTCTCTACTTTTTGTCAGCGTTGTGTCCAGATCTTCTGCCATCTCAACCTCCGAGGTTTCTGCTAGTGGCAGCGTGAAGGTAAAGGTCGAGCCTTCCCCTAAGACGGACTCTCCCCAGATTTTGCCCTCGTGCAAGGCCACCAAATTACGGGTGATCGACAAGCCTAGCCCTGTTCCACCATAGCTTTTGGGCGAATTCTCGATTTGTTGAAAGGGCTCGAAAATAGTTTCAAGGCGCTCGCTCGCAATGCCAATGCCCGTATCTTTGATGGCAATAGCCATGTGAGTGAATGTTGGCTCTACCGACGCAGACGCTGTTGCGTCTGCTCCACGCAGTGACTTGGCTGATGTGCTAGCAGTTGTGACTGCTGACGTATTAGCGTCTGGCGTGCCCAGCAGCTCAACGGAAACTGTGACAGTCCCCTGATCGGTAAACTTAATGGCATTGCTGACCAAATTGAGCAGAATTTGCTGTAGTCGGTTTTCATCGGCATACACCAAGGGCAGCTCGGCTGGAATGTCATTAATGAGCTTGAGTGGCTGGTGGCCCATCAGGGAGCGGCTAAGCGCGAGCACCACATCGACACTGGCGCGAATGCCCAGCGCCTTGCGATGTAGGCTTAACTGCTGATGTTGCAATTTTGAAAAGTCCAGAATGTCATTCACCAAGCGCGTGAGTCGATGAGAGCTAGAGGCAATCATTGCCACATTTTGCTTTTGCAAATCGGTGAGGTTGCCCGCCGCGCCATCCAGCATGGATTCAGCGATGCCAATCATGCCGTTCAGCGGTGTTTTGAGTTCGTGGGATGTATTCGCCAAGAACTGATCTTTTAGCTGGTCGAGGCGCTTGAGCGATTCGTTTTGATCTTCTAGTTGGGAAAATGTCAGCTGGAGCTGGCCCGCAACGCTGTTGAAGGCGGTGGCTAATTCACCGATCTCGTCGTTGCTTTTGATGTCGATTTTTTGATCGAGATGACCGTGGGAAAGGGCGGTTGCGGCAGCGCTTAATCGATGAATGGGTTTGCTGAGACGGGCTGAGAGAATGCCCATGGCGCTGGCTGCCACGATCAGGGCAATCGCAGATGTGTGCACAGAGCGGTGGCGAAATAGCCGCGCATCTTCAGAAAAGTCAGTATTGGGCTGGAGGAGTAAAACGCTCCAACCGCTGGCTAAGGTTTCGCCGTGGGCGATCCACCGTTCGCCGTGATTCTCAAAACTCAAGGGGCCGCTTTTGCCTTGCAAGAGGGCGGCCACTGGGGGGAAGCTGCTGAGGTTTGGCAATGTTGCTAAGGTTGCGGGTTGCTGGAGCGAGAGCGCGATGGGCGTGGCTGACCTAGGCGTATTGAGCTTATCAATATGTTCGCTAATGGCCTGTCCTGTCCCATTTAATGGGAGGGTGCTGGCCGCTGTAATGTGTGCCTTGGGGGGACTTACTTCCTGTTTACGGTTAGTTTCGTCCGCTTGATGGTTGGCGTTATGAGCGGTGTCTGTAACTTCGCTCTTAGTTCGGTCATTGGCTTCGGGGGGAATGGGGTTGCTGGCATAGTGCTGGGTGAGCTGCTCTCTTGTCGGCGATCGCAGCTTGCTGCCTTCTAATGCCAGCTGTCTAGCCCGACGACTGGCGGTTAAGGTGCGGACGGGCTGGCTGTCTTGATTGGCCTTTTCATTATTTTTTTGATTGGCCTTTTGATTGTTTTTTTCCGCTGCTATCTCTGGCGTTGACTCTGCCTCAGGCTCTTTGAGGGCCTTGGGTAGCTTTTGCGAGTGGGCAAGCACCTGGCCTTGCTCATTGACCACCAGCGCGTAGCCGTCATGGCCGATGTTCACCTTACTCACCGCTTGCGCAATGTCATCGAGCTGGGCTTCCATCATCACCACCCCTTCCACTTCAGCCGTATCGGACTGAAGAATATCTAGGCGGGATGCGGCCCTGGTGAACGCCGCTGTGATGGGCGCAACCTCTTCTGTTTTGGCGCGCTCTGCTAGCTCAATGGTTTGCCAGGTAATAGGATCAACCTGATCGCCTAAGCCGTCTCCATGGCCGTCTCCAGCGATATTGGGTTGATTAAATGCCTGCTTGAATTTTCGAATAGCTTCGACCGTCGCCCCTTCGTAAATGCCGTCGATGGGGCCGGTGTAGTAGTCCAGGTTTTGCAGACGGGTTTGGAGCTGGGCGACGGTCTCGTTGCGATCGCCCACCCAGACTGTTGGCTGGGATAAAATCGGCTTTGAAAACAATACCGTGGGCGTCCCTTGGTCTGGCAGCAGCGTTGCCTGGGTGTGACTCTCTTTGTCGGCAAGCGTCGTTTGGAACCAATCTTCGTTGCGATAGTTGCTGTGGGTGCGTGGTCGAGAGCTGACATCCGCGACCACCTCTCCGTCAAGATCCACGGTAACGACCGTTTCCACATCAGCTTTACGTGCTTGTAGAGTCGAGAGCATGGTGGGCAGCTGCTCATCGCGCTCCATGGTTGAGAAGTCCGTACCCGCGCGCAAATCATCTAGCACTTGCAAATTTTGCTCATGCCACTGGTCGATGTGCTCGCCGAGCGCATCTGCTTTGATACTCATTGTTTGCTGCGCGTCGGCCCGGAAAATTTTATCGGCGCGGTAGCTGGCATACCAAGTAGCCCCTAACAATGGCGGTAAAATTCCCAGCATCACCAACGCCATTAGCCGAAGCCGAAAGCTCCCTGAAATGGTCTTTTGCACGGTGCATTCCTGAAAATAGTCGAAGACGTTTTGTGATCGCTGAAGTAAGCTTCTGCCAAAGGGCAGAAGCTTATGAGTTCCTGTGATCCCAGCTTGTTTTTTTAAGCCCCCAACTTGAAAAAATAAGCCAATCAGTTAGTTCACAGTGCAGATGACTTTGCTAAGGCAAGATCATCTGCACTGTTACTTAAAGGGTTTGGGTATTGTTCACGTGGCTGAGCTATTGAGGTCGCCCATGGGCGTTTGCCATGGCGGGTGCCTACCGATATGGCGTCTCGATAGCGCAACTCAGCTGTGTGGAACGTTTTAATTAGAAGGGTTCGTGTGAAATGGTTTGATGTGTGAATGGATTTTTGCGGGCAGATGCTAGAAAGTGCGAAGGATTAAAAGGGCGATTGCTCAGGTGCTTTTTCAGCTGCTTCTCCAGATGCCTTTCCCAGATGCCTTTCCCAGATGCCTTTTTTGGAGATGGGCTGCTGGTAATGCTGCTGGTAATGCTTCAATGGCTGCTTGTGTTTTGTTTCAGCCGTAGCATGAGGTGTAAGCTGTCTAACCTATGGAGAAAATCTTAAGAATAAAAATTCTTTGGATTCAAGCCCTGGACACGACACCAGCGATACAACAGTTCTGAAATGTAAGCCTTATAATTTAGGCTTACCACTCTATCCCTGCTGTTGATCCTATTGATGTCGAGTTGATTGATGTCGAGTTGATTGCAATTTTGCAGTCGCAATCTTTTTCTCAACCGTCTGCCACTCAACCGTCCGTGTTCTTCATACTTCCTTTATAAGGGTATTCATTCAGACTTTCAGTATTAATCTCTGCATTACGCCAATTTAATTGGCACACTCGTGTGCCGGTCTATACGGCCTAAGGCTTATCTTCAATGGATGGCTTTGCTCAAAACGTATCTGAAACTTTCTCTGATGCAACAGCCGCTGGCTTAAATGCTGGCCGCTCAGATGCCAACATTAGAGACCCTAGCTTGTGTGCTTCGCCTTTCCAGGAAGCTTTTCAGGCAACCCTTCATTTTGTGAGAGCGACGTTTGCCACTGAGATGGCAAACAAGCAACTTTTTTACCACGGGATGGATCACGTCCAGTCAGTGGTCAGGCGCTCGTGTCTAATTTTTGACACGGTATTGCCTTTTCTCGATTCGGCCTCTGAGTCGTCGGTGAGCTGGGAGCGGCAGCGTCGGTTGTTGCAGTTGAGTGCCCTAGCCCACGACATGATTCAGGTATTTGTCCCCCAGGTCGATCCCCACGTTCCCCGCCAGCGAGAAAGTGGCCGGAGTGAGGCTGCGACGTTTGAGCAGCTGCGCAATTTTATGATCCAACTTGATTGCACCCCTGATGGGGACGCTGTGTTTACAGCGGCTGACATTGCGTTGGTCCGTGAGGCGATCTCAGCGACGGTCTGTCACGTCGATCCAATAGAGGGTGCCATCTATCAGCCGCTACTATACCCATCACTATCGGATTGTGGCCCGCTGCTGGATTCGCCGCCATCAAGTACGGTCGACGGTCCATCACTGTCTTTGGGGGCGCGTTGTTTGGCACTGGCAGATATTGGCACGTTAGGCATGGACGGTATTGAGGCCTATCAAAGAGAAGGTAGCTTACTCTTACTCGAAGAAAATTTAGACGTGGTTGATTTTCTGCTGGGGAAAGCCGAGTTTGATGACGCGCTTCAAGAAGGGTTGCGGCAGCGTCTGCTCAAGCGGGCTCGCTTTCAGGTGGCCTTTGCCAAGAGTCGCTTGGCCCGTTTGGATGCTGAATTACAGGGATTGCCTGACGGTGCGATCGCCATTATTAAGCAACAGGTTTTCCAGTACCTAACCCCTGAGACCATCACAGCCATTGTCGAAACCACGCCAACGGATGATGACACTTCACTCTCTACGTTGCTCGCGTTCTTTAATTTGTCAGCGTACTTGTCAGCGCAGCCCCAAAGCTCTTCCTAAGTTTAAGATTCGGCTGAGACTTGTTTTCTCTGAGACTACGCTCCTGCTAAAACTATTTCATGTGCCCCGTGACTTACCAAGGAAGAACTTCACCATTGGTATGCCAAAATGTGCCTGAATTTTCCAAGCTGAGGGCATCGATTCGCTGGAGAAGACCTTTCACCGATTGCTCGGGGGAAATGCCGTTGGGGTTAAAGTTGGTCATGCCGGTACTCACCAGACCAGGGTGCAAAATCGCGACTGAGATGCCCTGCCCTCTTAAGTCATGGGAGAGTGACTTGCCTGCCATAGAGACGGCTACTTTCGACATGCGGTAGCCGTAGGACCCACCGGACGTATTGTCATCAATAGAGCCCATGCGGCTGGTCATGATGGCGACTTTGGCCTGGGGCCCCAGGTGAGGTAGCAACGCCTGGGTGAATTTCAGCGGCGCTAAGGCATTGATTTCAAACTGCTCTTTGATCCCTTCAATGTTTAAGTCACCCAGGGTCGATAGTCGGTAGATGCCTGCGTTGTTAATGAGCACGTTAATGGATTTGCCATTTAGGGTTTTAGTGAGGTTTTTGATGAGGGTTGCGATCGCCTCATCATCACTAATATCTACGCCCGTTTCTATCTGTACAGTTTTCTGTTTGCTTAGTGCATTTAGCTCAGGTGAGCTTTGGCGGCAGACGGCAATCACCTCATCACCGCGTTCCTGTAGCTGCTTACAGTACTCAAACCCAATGCCTCGGTTGGCACCTGTGACTAAATAAATTGCCATTTTTCTATTTTTTCCTCTCTGGTCCGTTGTTTTGCTGTTTTCTGTTGTTTTTGGCTTTTGCTACCAATGCCCATGTGGCCGCGCCAATCGTCAACGGGACACCGGCTGCTAATCCCAAGGATGGAATATTTGAGGGCGTTGGCGTTGGCTGAGGAATATCACCTGCCATCACCTGATCGATATAGCCTGTAAATGCAGAGACGCGCGTATCAAAAAAGTATTCGCCAAAGCTGGTGTCGTTGGGCCAGGTGACATCGATGTTTTCTTGATCAGGGCTGAGCCCGGTGGAAGAGATGCCAGCGATTTTGCCGTCGATAAAAGCAGGGCCACCCGAGTCACCCCGACTGGAGCCAATTTCGCGATCGCCCAGCCCCAAGTTGGGCCAACCAAACTCTGCACCAAACGCATCGTTTTCGGCTTTGCCACTGTCGAAGTCATATACCAGTTGCTGGCCGGGTTCAACATAGCTTTCAGGTGCTGTGTCCGGTTCGTTAAATACCTCTCCACGGGCGTCGTATTGATTTTGGCCAAAGCGCATGACCGGGGTGAGGTCATCTTTATCTAGGGCAACCTCGCCCCGTTGCCCCGTAGACTGTGAGCCAAAGCCGACCCGCGTAAATACCTGACCCACCTCATCTTTACCACGATATAGCTCATATCGCTGGGCCTCTTCTGGTGCCTGCTCAAAAAGCTGAACAATGGCAAGATCGCCATTGCTGCTTTCTAAATTTTGCCATTCTGGATAGACAAAAATAGCCTCAACGGGAAAAGCGGCGGTGTCTTTGCTAAGGTGAAAGACTGCCGTCACCGTTCTGGCATTGGGTGTGAGGGTGGGGCGTCCTGTCTGTTCGGTGGTTTCAAAGCAGTGTGCTGCCGTGAGAATATGGCGACCCGAGGTGAGCAGCGTGCCCGTGCAGACATCCTCCCCAGAAAGGTCTAGCTCTACAACGCCGCTGTAGTCTCCAGGAGTAACCCAATAACTAGGGGCATTAGGATCACTAACGGGAACGGAAATGGCGATTTCAACACCTCCCTGATTCACAAGGTCATACCTCATGCCTTAATTTCAACCAGCTCCAACTCAAAGGTGAGATCCTGCCCGGCCAAGGGATGGTTACCATCTAGCGTGACCATATTGCCTTGAATATCAGTGATGGTGACGGCCATGGCTTCGCCATTGGGCACCTGCATTTGGAGGCGTTGGCCTACGGCTAATTCAAAATCAGCGGGGATATTTTGCCGCTCAATTTGAGCCACCATTTCTTCTTGGTAGGGGCCGTAGGCGTCGGCGGTGGGAATGGTTTTGGTGACAGACTCTCCGGGAGAGAGCCCAGTTACTGCGGCATCAAACCCAGGAATGACCATGCCTGCGCCAAGGGTGAACTCTAAGGGCTCATTACGGGTTTTAGAGGAATCAAACACTTGACCGTTGTTGAGCACGCCTGTGTAGTGAACTCTCACGGTGTCGCCTGTTTTTGCCTGAGCCATAGGAACCGATTTGAATCTGATTGTGGATGGGACCTCAAAAGTTTAGATCGTTATGGCTTGCATCGTGGTGATGGAGCGTTGTCAGGAGGCCTTAATCTACTCTGCTAGGGCCCTCTTGTCAGAACTTGTCAGAAAGAGATGGGCTAATTGGCATCGCTTGAATGGGTGTCCCAAAAGAAGAATTGCCGGTGAGAATTGTATTTTTTGATACACTCGTTAGTAACCAGTCATGGTCCAGGGCATCTACCTTACGACGGCTGCCAGTTAAATGCTGCCAGTTAAATGCTGCCAGTTAAATGCTGCCAGTTAAATGCTGCCAGTTAAATGCTGCCAGTTAAATGCTGCCAGTTAAATGCTGTGATTTACCCCATCGCAACGCGGGAAAGATAACGATAGCTATCGTTGAAAAATTTTTGTTGTTCGCTACAGCCTTTTTGCTCGTTAAGCTGCGGATATTACGCGCACTTGTGACAGCTATTTTTCGAAGTTTTTCTTGTTTGTAGTGGTTTGATGCCAATTCGCAGCACAACCTTCCCTGATTAGGGGCCCGCTCCTTTGTAAAGACTTATTGTACGGGTATAAATGTTGTCTTTCGATCACTGAGAAAGGATCGACGCAGGCGCTAGAGTTTCTTTTTCCATTGTGTGAAGTGTTTGGACCCCGCCCAGAAAATCGCTCAGAAGATCGTTCTGATAACCGTTCTGAGAGTCCCTCAGCTGTCCGTTCTAGGGATCTGTTGATTCGCTCGGCCTGTATGGTTTTGCTGATGGGGGTTTCCTACGGGCTACAACTATTCAACGAAAATAATCAAGCGGCCCCTGAAATTGGTGTACTGCCGTTCTCTTCAGAGAGCAGCCCTTCAGATTTTCGGGCAACTTTTAAAGTGGGCCAGGCTGATTTACAACAGGCTAACCGACGGTTGAAAAACGGGGATATTGTTTTTCGTGCTGGAGATACCTGGCTCACCAATGTGGCTGAACAGTTTGCTTCGGAGTTGACCTATACCCATGTGGGTGTGATTACCATCGAGGGCCGTCAGGCGAAGGTGGTACATGCTTCTATTGAAGGTAATTCGCTGGCTGAGACGCTGGGCAATCGAGTGGTCGAGGAGCCCCTGGCTGATTTTTTGCAAAGGGGGAATACAACCCATGCGGCAGTTTACCGATTAAAAGGTGATGTGGCAAAGCAGGCCACTGACAAGCAGGCCACTGACAAGCAGGCCAGTGGTAAAGCCAATGATAAACAGCTCGGTAGTAAACACGCCAATGCTCAGCCCAATGCGAACCGACAGGTCAGGGTTGATGCGATCGCCAAATCAGCCGCTAAAGTAGCCAAAAACTATGCGAAAAAAGCGACTCCCTTTGATTCCGGATTCGACTTGGCAACAGCAGATCGGGTGTATTGCACCGAGCTTATTTGGCGAGCCTATTTAGATGCCGGTGTCGATCTTTCGGATCAGGGATTAGAGAGTTTTGATTTCCCCTTTTCAGGTCAGTACCTAACCCCGGATTCGCTCTCTCAGAGTGCGAATTTGGAGCCGGTTTATCAATTCAACCAAATTCGCGCGGTGCAATCGCCGATGCCCTAGTAGATGCTTCCCTAGGCGCCAGTTCCCTAGGCAATGCCTGTTTTATAAGGGCCGTATTAGACTATACGGAGTTGAAACAGGTTGTGGGAGAGGGGTGGCAATGCGAATTAAGCCATGGCAAATTGCCGTATTGGTGACTCCGATTGTCATCCTTGTATTGTTCCTGCTGTTTGCTGCAGGGCAACAAATTCGAGCCTGGGGCCTCAATTGGATTTGGGCCATCGTGATTTTTGTGCTGCTCGGCTGGCGATGGCTCTTGGTTCGATGGACCCGGCCAGCTATGGCTCAAGCGGAGTCCCTGTTTTCTGAAGTGACTGCGGACTTAGAAGCGGAGTTAGATGCGGCCAATGCCTCCATGGCTTCTGCGGTTTCTGCTAACGGAATGGCCTCTGCTGATGGCATGGCCAGTGACGGCAAGGAGGGGAGCCCCGCAGCCCAGGTCGAAGCCGCTTTACGGCAAACGCTGATATTGGCCCAAGACGATGCCCCCATTTGGGAAGATTGGCTGACTTTTTGGCAGCGTTGTTTGTCGTTGATAACCGCGATTTCTAAGGCCTATCACCCGGATGTGAAGCGGCCTTTGCTCAATATCTATGTGCCTGAGGCCTATGGCCTGATTCGCGGCACGGTGGACGACACCGATCGAATGATGCAAAAGCTCTCTCCGGTGTTGGGGCAGGTGTCTATTGGGCAAATGGTTGAAGGGGTGGAGGTGTATCGCAAGCTGGAGCCTTCCGCAAAAAAAGTGATCAAAGCTTTTAATTGGGCGCAATGGGTGTTTAATCCGGTGGCGGCAGCGGCGCGGCAAAGCAGTGCTAAGTTTACCGGACAGGCTAACCAGCAAATACTGCTGAACTTAAGCAATATGCTGCGGGAGACGGTGCTACGGAATTTGGCACAGCAGTCGGTGGCTTTGTACGGCGGCGGGGCGAAGGTGGCGTTGGACGAGCTAACGGCTGCGACGCCCGCCATACCTGCGGCGAAAACCCAGACCCTGAAAGAAATTTTGGAGCGGGCCGAACCGACGGAATCTGTGAGGCAAAAGCCGATCAATATTTTGTTAGTGGGGCGTACAGGTGCGGGCAAAAGCAGTGTGATTAATACCCTGTTTCGCGCGGAGCGGGCGGCGGTCGATGTGTTGCCGAGTACGGACAAAATTCAGAGCTATCGTTGGCACAACTCAGCAGGATTACCCGCAGGTGCCCGTCAGGAGTCTGACGCATTGTCTGACGCACTGGTCCTTTGGGATACCCCTGGCTATGAACAGGTTGCCCGTGAGGATCTGCGTGACCAGGTGATTGACTATGCCACCGAGGCTGATGTGCTGATGTTGGTGACGCCAGCGTTGGATCCGGCACTGCAAATGGATGCCGACTTTTTAAAGGAGATGTGTGCTGAGGTTGGATCTGCCGATAGTCCGACTGCCGATAGTCTGGCTGCGAATGGTCTTCCGATTATTACTGTGGTAAGTCAGGTCGATAAGCTTCGTCCGATCCGCGAGTGGAGCCCGCCGTACCATTGGCAAACGGGCGCTTGGCCGAAGGAAGTGTCTATTCGTGAGGCGGTGGCCTATCGGGCTGAGAAGCTGAGTGATTATTGCTCGCAAGTCTTGCCGTTGGTGACCCAAGATGCTCAGAGAGGGGCTTGGGGGGATGACGTGTTGGCAGATGCTCTACTGGGTGCGATCGCACCTGCAAAACGACATCGTCTAGCCCGCTTCCTACGCTCCAGTCAGGCGCGGATCACCACAGCGGCGACCATTATTGATCGCTACGCCTTGCAAATGAGCACGACTGAGGGGCTGGCGAAGCTGATAAAAAGTCCAGTGCTTCAGCTGCTCTCTACTTGGACAACGGGTAACCCTGCCCTGGGCGTTGTACTAACTGAAAGCATCCCGGTCGAAGAGCTGCCGATTGTGCTGGGGAAATTACAAATGGCCTATGAGCTGTTTTCCCTGCTGAGCGAGACCAGTGGGCTCCAAAGTTTTGGTACGGCTGGCTTTGACCTGTTGGCCTTGTGGCCATTTTTGCTGGGAGATGACGTGGCTATTGCCAATACCTGGCCTGTGGATAAACGAGCCTGGGCTTTAGGCCATGCCCTAACTGAATACTGGACGCAAAATTTACCCATTAGCAAAATGCAGCAACGGATTGCGTTTTATCTAGAACAACGTGCATAAGCGCATTCAAAACAAAGACTCACAAAACAACAGCCAAGGGGCATTATGCCCCTTGGCTTTTGTTTCTTTGTCTCTAGATGCTTGGTTTCTTTGGCCAGAGTCTGTGGCCGGTTTGGCTTAGTAAGGGCGAGTCCAAACGCGCTTAAAGAGGCGTCGTGATAAGTCAGGGAAGCCGCCGTTTGTCCATGATTTGAGCATGGTGAGGGTTTGTGGCCCCTCGATGCGGGGCAGGCTGTAGCGTGATGTGCCTACACGCACAACGGGATCTTCGCCCTCCGCGACAGCTGAGCGTAAGTTAGCCGCCTCAACCTGAGCCAGCGCCTCATCGTTATATCGATTGTAAGGAAACGCCAGGTGCTCAGGGCGAGTGCCTGTTTCTCGTGTGACCTGCTCCACAGCGGTGGTAATTTCTTGTGTGGTTTGCACCGTGTGGGTGCTTAAGTCCACATGATTGGCGGTGTGTATGCCCAAGGTGATGTTGGGATAGTTCTTTTGCATGTCCCTAACGTCATCCCAGGTCATGGTGAGGCGAGGAGGGTAGGTCGTGGGGGCGAGCTGTGTATCTAGCTCAGCCAGGAGGGCTTGCTTTTGCTCTACAGAGGCTTCGATTAAGTAGCCTGTGACTTCTCTGTATGCCTCAATGCATTCTGTCGGATCGCTCAGGTCCCAGCTTTGCTTTGCAGGGCCTGCTGGATTATCTGCGGTTGCTTTTGCTGCCAAGGCCGGTAGATTGAGCTGCTCTTTGGAGCGGGCTCTAAAGGTGGAGTAGATCGTATCGATCCATTGGTTTGCCCCTTTTTCGATGTAATCAGTGGCCAAATAGAGGGTTGCAGGTACGTTGTACTTAGCCAAAATAGGTGCTGCAACGGTCAAATTGTTGAGGTAGCCGTCATCAAAGGTAATTGCAACGGTGCCTTCTTCAATTGGCTCACTGGCTTCCAGCTTTTGGGTGAGCTGCTCTATGGAGATGACGTTTCGGTGCTGCGCTAAATACCGAATTTGTTCCTCAAACTTCTCTGCCGATAAGCAATTGCAAGGGTCTACCCACTCGACTTCGTGGGGGGCCGGAATGCTGTGATACATCACAATGGCAGCCGTGGAGTCGCGCTTAAGCTTGCCGTACAGCGAAGAGAGGCCAGAGCGGTATAAAGACAGGTGTAGTTGCTTGAGAACCTTGTTCTTGAGGCTAGTTGAATAGCTCGTATCAAGGGGAAGCAGTCCCGCTGTAGAGATCTGGGTGTCACAGGGCTGTGTGTTTGCTTCTGTGGCAGCAGAACTAGATGACTGAGTTGCTGAAGCTGATGGCATAGAACTTAAATAACGGTTGTTAAGGTAACGGCTGTTAGCGCGTCTGGTGGCTTTGTCTTTTGGCTCTTTAAGGCGCAGCTATTTTCTAAGCGTTCTTTTCTAAGAGTCCATGCTGGTGTAATAAGTTCCGTCACTTCATACATAAAGCCATATCTTTGCTAAGGCCATATCTTTGCTAAGGCCTTGTTTTTCATAAGTCCTCGTTTGTCTTCACACTCTAACGCCGCTCACTAAAACCGAATCTCCCTCTATTTTGGCCGTGAACTGGCTTAAGGCCTCTTGAGCTGGACCTACGACGATGCTGCCATCGGGGTTGAATTTTGAGCCGTGGCAAGGGCAAGCGAAGAGATCTTCTTGCCAGGCAATGGTGCAGCCACTGTGGGGGCAGGTTGAGCTGAGGGCAAGCACGCCGTTTGGCGTGTTGGGATCGGGAATAACAATAATCGGTTCACTCAAGGCTTCGGTACTGCTGAGATAGCCCTGCTGTTCTAGCTCGGCGGTGGTGCCGAGTGGGATAAATGCTTCGTCCTTAGCGTTTTTGGGGGTGGTGGACCCAGCGGATGTTGTGGCCGAATCGGCGTCTGAATCGGATTTAGGGGTGCAGGCGGCGATCGCAACCGGTAGGGACGTGGCCAGTGCACCAATCCCCATCCAACCCATAAAGTCACGACTAAAGTTACGACGTTTCATAGCAAGGCCTCACCGGCTTCGAAAAGTTATGACAGCATTGTTTGACAATTAATATCTACCACGGGTTGGCAAACCATTCGTTCCACTATGTAATAGATCTGCTGTGATGCTGATGAATGAATAGG
>JBCDAG010000109.1:0-18534 GCA_039186165.1 Cyanobacteria bacterium P01_F01_bin.53 | reverse complement strand
GCTGCCCCCGAAAATCGAGACCTCAGCGTCGTCAAAACCATCCGTAAACCACCCAAGACAATCGACTTTACGCCCTATTTCACAACACTTTCAGCCTCACCTTGACTGAACGCTCATCTTGCTAACTTGCCACCCATCGCCCTTAGGTTTTGTTCCTGCTCAACAAGCAACGATAAAACATCTGCATAGAATCAAGCACACTTGATAAAAGCTTTACCTCCCCCCTCCTTAAAATCCTGTCTTTGGTCCTAAGATCGAACCTGATTCACTTGCTTTCTACTGCAATCATAGGGACGATTTACCAATGGCGACACTTAACTTCATTCAAGGCCTAGCGACATCTGCCCTGAGTGATGGCAGTTTTTCTAACTTTGTTGACAGTCTTGAGGACTCGCTGCGCAATAACCGTGATTTCCTCGATAGGCTCGACAACCTGTCTCCAGATTTTTTAACCAACGGCGATTTTACCAACTTCCTCACCTCAGTCGGGAGCCAAATCCTGCTCGATGGTAGCTTTGTTGCCTTTCTCAATAGCGTTGATAGTGTATTGCGTAGTAACAATGACTTTATCGATGCGTTCAACAATCTCGGGCCAGAGCTTTTAACCAACGGTCGCTTCACGAGCTTTCTCTCCTCAGCCGGTGCTCAACTCCTGCTAGATGGCAGCTTCACTGACTTTATCGACAGCATTGACAGTGCGCTACGTAGCAACAACAATTTCATTGATGCACTCACCAGCCTAGATGACAATCTTTTGACGGATGGCAGATTTACAAGTTTCCTCATCTCTGCCGGTACCGAAATCCTGTTAGATGGTAGCTTTGTTCAATTTGCCTCCCTCATTAGCAGAAGTTTGCTCTCAGATGGAAGTTTCAGTGACTTTCTCAACAATGTAGATAACAGCGTTCTGACTAACGGCGGCGCTACCGGTACCTTATTGGCACTAGGCGAATCCGTCCTGCGTTCTGGCAGTTTTACAAGTGCACTCCTCGCCATCGGACCCGAGGCGCTGACGAGCGAGCAGGTTCAAGAGGTTCTCAGTCAGCTAGATGTGAATATTCTGACCAGCGATCGCTTTGCAGATCTCTTGCAAAACGTTGACTTGCCCGACGTTGACGACAGTATTGAGGTGGTGAATGGCGTCTTTACCGTCAACGGCTTTGAAGTGGCCGCCAATGAAGCCGTCGATGCCATCACCGATAGTCTCGGCGGGTTAGGGGGTATTCTTCCTGACGAGCTGTTGACCGGCGGTAGCTTACAAAGTGACGCCCTCACCAGTCCGAGCACCGCACTTGCGGGCACTGAGGCAGGCGCTAGTGTAAATGCCGCTATTCAAGACTTTATCAATGGTGATGCCCCGGTACTAGCAGCGGATGCTATCGCGTCGCAACTCTCCACTGAAGCTGGAATAGGAGAAGCCAGTGGTGATTTGATTACTTTACTGGTGGCAGGTGCTGACCCATCGGCTTTGGATGGTTTAACCGGGACACCTCAACAACAACCTGCAGGTAGTTCTGAGCTAGGTTAGGGGTGAGTTAGTAACGATGAGAGTTGTTGCCCTTTGCAGATAAACGACTCTCATCGTTCGCTGAGATAAGAAGACTTTTTCCAAAACAATTCACGTTAACAATCACACAAGCCTCAGCTACCCGACGCGGACTCTACGAATTAGCTGAGAGGTAGTTGTTCAATTGCATATTGCAGACCCTTCGTTGCAGTCAGTATGCGATAGGCTCCTGAGGAATTGGCTACATGATAGTCATCTCTTTGAGCATCACTTTTTGGTACTTACTTTGACCGTAAAACGAAACGGTTGGCGTTTTTGCCGAGCCAACTCTATGGTCCGGAATTTGGTGACAGTTTGTGATGATTCATCAAATAAAGTTGAATAATTTCTTAAAAAAACGACTGATACCTCAATTCTCCTTCACTTTAAAGACGCGATAAGTGTATCGCTTTTTACAGTTTGTATTCAGTAAATGCACTGTTCAGCTGCTGGCCTTTGAATTGATTGTTGCAAGGCGCGATGTGACGCTGCATAAAACCTGTCTTGTGTTTGCTAGGGCGGTTGCAAGAACGGGTGACTGGTGAGCACGCCTGGTTTGGGCGCTGCTAGGGTCAACGGCAAATCCATTTTCGTGATTGTTCATCTTTAGGGTTTATCAAGGTGTTTTGTCAATGTTGAGATTATCTTCTGTTCGGTTTAATAAATTTGGCGCTTATACCGCTTTGGCGATCGCGCCGATATTGTTGATTGGTTCTGCCACTCTCAGCAAACCTCATCCGTCAATCGCTCAGTCTTCTGCTGGCAGTGCGGCCATGTTTACCCTGCCCAATCAAGTAAATAAAGGAACCACGGTCAGAATTGATGGCTCCAGCAGCTTACAGACTATCAATACAACGCTGAAACAACGATTTGAACAACAATTTAAAGGGACAAAAGTAGAGTTGAGTGAAGCAGGCTCAGAGGCTGCTTTGCAGGCTTTGATTGATGAGCAGGTCGACTTAGTTGGCATGGGCCGTGCGTTGACTGCCGAAGAGAAAACTCAAGGCCTAGTGGAAGTGCCCCTTGCCCGACATAAAATTGCGATTGTTGTCAGTCCAGAAAATTCATTCTCTGGCGACTTAACCGTTGAACAGTTTGGTCAACTTTTCCGAGGTGAGATTCAGGATTGGTCCGAGCTTGGTGGCTCTGCCGGTGCGATCCGCTTTGTTGATCGGCCAGAGGTTAGTGATACTCGTCAGGCCTTCAAAAATTACCCTGTTTTTCAGGGGGCACCCTTTCAGACAGGTTCCAATGCAGCTGTTGTAGATGCTGACCAGACGGACGCGGTCGTTAAAGCCCTGGGCGAAGATGGGCTCGGCTATGCGATTGTTGATCAGGTGACGGACCGATCAGATGTGCGAATCTTATCGATGCACGAGGTGCTACCGACGGATGCAAGATATCCATTTTCGCAACCGTTGACCTACGTTTACAAAGGCCCTGAGCCCAATCTCGCGGTTCAGTCTTTCTTGGGCTATGCGACCGCTGCTGAGAATCAGTCGCTGGTGGACTCCTCCAGTTGGGCCGGTGGTGCAGCTGACGGTTCCGCAGCTGACGGTTCCGCAGCTGACGGTTCCGCAACTGATGCTACCGCTGGTGGTGTTGCCGCCGGTGGTGTCGCTGGTAGTGCCGATGGATCCGCTACAGCTGGAGCCGATGGGACCGCTGGTACTACTGCTGGTACTACGGGTGATTCAGCAGATGCTGGGGTTGCCGGTGGCGATGGTTTTGATGGCAATGCTGAGGGCCTTGGCGATCCGACGGGCCGGGTAACGGGTGATGCCGATGACGCTTCGGGTCGCGCTGGTAATTTCCGTTGGTGGCCTTGGTTATTGCTGCCGTTACTCGCGGGTGGTCTTTGGTGGCTGCTGGGTCGAGGAGGCGGTGGCGGTGGTGCGATCGCACCCGCTGCCGCAGGCGTTGATAAGAGTCGCCTGATTTTGACCCCTCGTGATTGTAAAACCGCCTATGCCTACTGGGAGTTGAGCGATCGCGACCAACGATACCTCAATGCCTCCTCCAATCGCGCCCTGAGCCTACGCCTGTACGAAGATCTGGTTGATGCGACGGTTGGCCGCGGTTCATCTCGAAACCTAATTAAACAAGTGAACTGCTCTGACAATGGGCACGACCAGCACTTCAATATTCCGATAGATGATCGTGATTACTTTGTTGAATTAGGCGTTGAAAATGACGGCGAGTGGACCGTTCTGGATCGTTCGGATAGTGTTCGTGTCCCGTCTTGCCAGTCGTCACAAGGTTCTTTTTCAGGTATCGGAAGCGCCACTGTCCCCGGTAAGATTGTCCCAGGCAAGACCGCTTCAGTTGTTCCGCTCTCTAAAACGGCGGTGTCTAAAACGACAGCGGCTAAAAACATTGCGTCTAAAACGCCTGCCTCTAAAACGCCTGCCTCTAAAACCAATGCTGCTGTGGCGACTGGCCTTGCCGGTGCGGCGGCGGGTGCTGCGGGTGTCGCAGCCATGGGTACCCAGCGCGCCCAGGCCAGTCGGCAACAGGTGTTAAACGGGGCCGCTCCAGGGGAATCAGTCACCCCCTCCCAAATTATCTTGGTCCCCCGCAATCAATCGGATGCCTATGTTTATTGGGAAGTCGCTCCTGCCCGTCATCAGGCCTTGCGAGCGTCGGGTGGACGGACCCTGAAGTTGCGTATTCATGATGTCACCAATATTGACATGGATACGCAAGCGCCGCTCGGCACCCAGGAATATATCTGCGATGAACACAGTCAAGATAAACAGGTTTCGTTGCCAAATAGTGATCGTGATTACCTTGCTGACCTTGGCTATGAAACCACCGATGGACGGTGGTTGCGTCTAGCTCGTTCTTTGTCTGTGAGGCCTTCTTCCCATTCCGTTTCAGTCTAATTTCGGTCTGCCTAAATTTAGGCAATTCCCGCTACAGCTGATTATTTTTTAGGAGCTCATCATGAGTCTTTTCTTTAACGTTTTAAGTTCGATCAACAACCCCAACCAAGATGGCAGTGTTGAACAACTCGCCTCTATCACCCAGGGCCTTCAACGGGTGTCTTCGCAGCACAGTGTGTCCCCTCAATCGATGGAATCAATGTTGTCGGCATTAGGACCCGCGTTGGGGAGTGCACTTCAATCGAAGGGCGGCGGGACCGGTATGGTGCAAGATATGATGGCCAAAGTGTCTTCGGGCAACAATACGGGGTCTCAATGGCAGTCTTTGGTAACGCCACAAACGCAGCAACAGTTGGCAAAAACAGTGGCGAAAAAGACAGGGCTGAATGGCAATTTGATTAAGACCATGTTGCCAGCGCTGTTACCCCTTGTTATGCAGCTACTGAACATGGGCAAGAGCCGTTCTGGATTGCCCAGCAGTAATCCTTTGCTCAGCGCCTTTTTGGGTGGAACATCAGGGTCGAGCAACTTAGGCCATGCAATGAAGTTTGCTAATCGATTCTTACAGTCTGCTTAGGGCGTTGTAATTAAGTAACATCCCGACAGCCCTCACCCTAGCCCCTGCTGGTGAGGGCTACAGAAATTCAGAGAGCTACTGCCAGTGCTGCGTCAATGCTCAATTTTAGAGCCAGGTTTGTAGGGAAATTAGGGAGATTGGGGAAATTGGGGAAACGTATTTAAACTGTGCCCCAACCTCCCTAATTCCCCCAATTCCCCTATTGCCCATTTCCTAATTTTTAGGCTTGACGCTGCACTAGACTATTCAGTCTCGCTTCCACTTAGCTGATAGGTGAGGTAATCCAACCTGGTTGTTTCAGGGTGTGGTCGTCACAATACTCTTAACAACACTAGAAGAGTATTTTTCCCATGGATGATTTACCTCGCGATGACTTACCCCAATTAGAGGCGGCACCGGCTCCTCAGCCGATGTCTGATTCTGTTCCCCATAACGAGTCTGAGCCGGTAGCGTCTGCTACCTCATTCCAAGGCCTTATCCATCGATTGGGTTCCTGGATACGGGGGTATAAGTCTCTTATTCAGCGCATTCAATCCCTTGATGAGACGACCCCGGTTGATCTGTTAACCCCGAAGCTCGTTGCCTGGCAGGAACCCTTGGCAGCGGCTGGCGTAACCATTGCTCAACGAGAACAACAGCTGAAGAGAGTCTTGAAATCATATGGAAAAATGATTATCACTAGAGATGGGAATGACCATAGGTGGAAATGACCGTAGATGGGAATGACCATGATGGAGCCAATTTTTCAGTTGAAGTTTGAAGTTTGAGTCTAGGGTTCTGCTTTTGGAACGGGGGCCTGGGATTAGCTCCTGGGCTTTGAGCATTCACAAGTCGACTTTAATGTAAGGATGAATATCATGTCTAAGCTAATACGTTTCTTGCTTGGGATTGTTTTGCCACCGGTGGGCGTCTTTTTGACCTATGGCGTTAGTACCACACTGTTTATTAATATCGCGCTCACGCTCTTAGGTTGGTTGCCCGGTAGTGTGCATGGGGTATGGGCCATTGCCAAGCATTACGAAAATATGGATCCAGAAAATATGGGGCAAGAAAGTACGACTTAGCGATATTTCATTGGGTACGTGCCTAATACAGGTTCTTTAGGAGAAAATATCATGATTTCTTTTTTACTGACCACGTTGGTGACAGCGTTAAGCTTGCTGGTGGTTGATCTCATTGTTCCAGGCGTGACTATTTCAACCTTTGTTGCGGCGTTGGTTGCGGCGCTCTCCATTGGTGTTGTGAATGGCACGATCAAGCCCATTCTTTCCCTCTTATCCTTGCCGATTACCTTTATTACCTTCGGCGCGTTCTCTCTGGTGGTAAATGGTCTTTGTTTTTGGGTAGCTTCTTTATTCGTTCCAGGCTTTGCTGTCCATGGACTGCTGGCCTTCTTCCTTGCGCCCATTGTGCTGTCTTTTGCGGCTACCGTTTTGACCAACTACTTTGATGAAAATGGTGTTGGTTTACCATTCTTAAAAGGCAAAGAAGATAAGGCGCTTGAGTCAGAATAATTCTGTTCTTTCGTAATCACCTAGAATACGAAATTCGCGAGGATACATCAAGAAAGCCAGCACAGCGATTCTGCCGCGCTGGCTTTTCTGTTGTCTACGCAGGTGATCGCACTTACCACGGTCAGGCATTATGTGATCAAAATGCCAGCAACTTTGTCACCGTCCATAGCCATGCGGACCACAAATTCATCTTCACCTTCTTCAAAGCTCAGTTTCCACAAATAGATTTGATAGTGATGTTGTTTAAGGTTGCCGAAATAAGTTGTTGAATAGTGTTTGGCCATGCTTGGGGCGAGTTGTTCACTAACGCCTTCAAACATTTGCTGGGTAATGCCTGCTTTATAGGCTGGGTTGCCTACGGTCGTAAACAGTTCGTAATTACCTGAGGCGATTGCCTTTAAGATAATATTTAAGCTGTCATTAACATTCTCGGTAGGTTGTTGTATCGGTTGTGTGGTTGGGCTCATCATGCGCTTCCCTCATAAAGCCCTTTAGACTTTTATGGTGAGTGTTCACGTTTATGATGCCAATGCTTTAGAGTTTGTAGGGTACCCCTGGTGGTGATTTTTGTTAAGGCGAGCCGTGTTTTTTACGGTTATTTCTAGATGGAGCTATTTCTTCGCGGTTACATCCTGAAGCCTATATCTTTTAAGCCTATATCTTTACGACGGTAACCCCTTTACCCCCTTCGTCTTTTTCGGCAGTTTCAAAGCTCTGAACTTGGGGATGCCGTTTGAGGTATTCATGGACACCGTGGCGCAGTTTGCCCGTGCCGATACCGTGAATGAGCCATAAGGGGCCGTTGGCATGGGCGATCTCATCTTCCATCACACTCTCTGCCTCCACCACTCGCATTCCCCGCAAATCGACGGTATTGCTCTCTGTTTTTACATTGGGATCGTGAGCTTTGACTTTGGCGACAGGTTGAGACGTCTTAGCTTTTGGTGGTTTCTTCTCAATCGGTTCTGCCTTCTCACCTTTGAGTGATTCAATATCCGAAAGATCCACGCTCATTTTCATAATGCCAAAGCGTACGGCGACCTTCCCGTCGTCATCGGCTTCTTCCAGCACGTCTGCGAGTTGCCCGCCTAAGCTAGACAGGCGAACCCGTTCACCCACTTTGGGGCGGTAGCCAAGCCCGGTAGATTTTACTTTGGCAGGGTGCTTGCCAGTGGGCAGTCGTTTCTCTTCAATGGCGTTGAGGGCTTCGGTCGCTTTTTGCGCTTTTTGACCCGTTTGAGGCCCTTTTTGTAGCTCCCGAATCACCTTGGCAACTTCCGCACGAGCATGGAGCAGGGCCGTTTCCACGTCCTTTTCCTGCTGGCGCTTCATTTTTTGTTCTCGGTCACGCAAGCTTTGCGCCCGTGCTTCCACATCTCTATAGAACCTTTCTGCTTTGGCGACGAGCTTTTCTGCCTCTGCGGCACGTTTTTCCTGCCGTTGCCGTTGTGCTTCTAGCCCTTCTATCACCTGATTCACGTCTTCGCTGCCGCCACTCATTTGCTTTTTGGCCTGTTCGAGCACGCTCTCTTTAAGGCCGAGCCGTTTCGCAATAGAGAGTGCGTTCGAGCGACCGGGAATGCCCCAGAGTAGGCGATAGGTGGGGGCTAGCTTCTCATCGTCAAATTCTACAGAGGCATTTTCAAAGCGTTCGTCTTCGTATTTAAGCGACTTGAGTTCGCCGTAGTGGGTGGTGGCTACGGTGAGGCGGGTGTGGTCAGCCAGGTGTTTGAGGAGTGCGATCGCTAACGCACTCCCTTCAGACGGATCGGTCCCTGCGCCAATTTCATCCAACAGCACCAGCGAATTGGCTGTGTCCTCTCCACCTTCCTCAATATCCTGCTCAATATTATTCTGCTCAATATTCTTTTCCAGCGCCTCTAAAATCCGTCCGATGCGTTTGATATGGCCTGAAAATGTTGAGAGGCTCTGTTCAATCGATTGTTCATCGCCAATGTCGGCCAGCACCGAGTCGAACCAAGGCAGCTCTACCGGCTCACGGGCGGGTACGAACATGCCCACTTTTGCCATCAATGCGGTGAGGCCAAGGGTTTTTAAGGTGACGGTTTTACCCCCGGTATTGGGGCCGGTAATCGCCACTACCCGGAGGTCCGGGTGCATGACCAAATCTGTGGGGACAACGTTACTACTTTGTTCTTTTTTCTGTTGCCACAGGAGCAGTGGATGCTTTAGCTGGCGCAGGGTAATTTGTTCTTTTTGGACGAACCTGGGCGCGTTGCCGTCCATCCATAGGCCATAGCGTGCCCGAGCCGCCGCCAGATCCAGGCGGACAACGGTGATGATTAGGTATTCAAGCTCTGGTAGCACCTCTGCGACTTGAAAGGAGAGCTTTTGGCGAATAATTTCTTCTTCGACTTCTTCTTCCTTACGCAAGGCCCGGCGTTTGTTGCCATTGTCTACCACGCTGTGAGGCTCCACATAGAGCGTCGCGCCACTGGTAGAAACATCATGCACAATGCCGGGGATGGCATCCTTGCGATCGCCTTTCACCGGAATCACAAAGCGATCATTACGTTGGGTAATCAGGCTCTCTTGTACCGCCCCGCTTTGCCTTTGAAGAATGCTCTGAAGCTTGGTGTAAATGCGATCACGCACAACCTTTAACTGCTGACGGACCCGCCCAAGTTTTTCACTGGCCCGATCCGCCACTTTCCCTCGGTCGTCTATGCAGCGATGAATTTCCTGCTCCAATTCAGGAAAGGTGCGCACATCTGCGATCAGGGCTTGCAGCACAGGCAGCTCATCTTGAGCGTCAATTTGCCTGCGCAGTTGCCGGGTGCCCGACAGGGTTGTTGCAATGTCCAATAGCTCATCGCCGGAGAGAATGCCCTGTACCTTTGCCCGCTCTAAGGACACGCCGATGTCCCGAATGCCGCCAAATTTTAGGCCCCCTACCGTGGCTTCTAGCTGGGCCGCTTCTACGGTTTGGGCCAGTAAGGCCTCGCTCTCTGCCTGGCTTTTGGGGATGGGGAGTCGTTGTGCCGCCGTTGTCCCTAGGTTGGTTGCGGTAAAGGTCGCTAGGTGTCGGCATAGCCGAGGCCATTCCAGGAGGTTGAGTGTTTCGGTTTGAATGGCAGGGTTCGCTTTCGGCAAGTTCGCTTTCGACAAGTTGGCTCTCGACAAGGGGATCGTAATGTTTTGCTTCTGTTCTTACTTATTATAGGTAAGAGGTCCCGTAAAAATGCCCTGCGGTCCCCCTAATCTGTGCTGCAATCTGTCCCAACCACCTCATCTGCTCCAGTCTTTTTGCCCCCAACATCTAAAAGGAGTCCGTCACGCTACCGTCCCCTTTACTGATTCACAACTACAGCGGTGATTCGCTCGTGCCCAAAAAGCTGGCGATTAAGCCTGCGAATTTGGCCACGGCGCAAACCTCTATTGATCTTTTTCAAAAGTTGGTGGGTAAAACGCAAGGTGAGCTGGACAAGCAGCTACACATATTAGAGGGCGAGGGCACTGACTACCGGGTAAAGCGCGGGCTGGCGCATATTTTACGCAACAGCTTTAGCACATTCGAAATTGTCAGCCCACTGGAGCCTGATGAACTGCGCGATCGCATTTTTACCCTCGCTGCGGCGACAACGCCTAGCCCCGCTGCTGCCCAGCAACACCTCCACACCCTCGCTGCCCAGCTCACCCAAGAACTAGACCGTGACGTGGAGCCGATTCACATCAGCCAAGGGCTCTATGCCGATCTTAAAGAAAACCGAATCCTAACGGCCTTCGATGCGCCCACACCAGAAGCCCTGCTGCATCGCTACAACCTATCGCAGGTTCAGGGCATTTTTTATAAGGCGAGCCATGTGGTGATGAACTTGCACCGCAATGACCCCGGCGAATACAAGCTGATGTTTAAATATCTCAAGCTGTTTCGCCTGATGACCTACATCGAGGGCGAAGCGGACCAAGGTTTTACGATTACCATCGATGGCCCCGCCAGTCTGTTTAAAACCAGCACCCGCTATGGCGTTGATATTGCCAAGCTCGTGCCCGCCATTTTGCATGTCACCCGTTGGCAGCTCACCGCTAAGCTCCAGTGGAAAAATCCCTACACCCGAACCTCCCAAGAAAAGAGCTTCAGCCTCAGTGATACCTGTGATTTGGTGAGTCATTATCCCCCTGGTAAGCCCTACGACAGCATGTTAGAGCAGGCCTTCGCTGAAAAATGGGCCAAAACGAAAACGGATTGGCGGCTAGAGCGGGAGGTGGATCTGATTCCGATTCCTGGCAGTGTTATGATTCCTGACTTTCGGCTGGTGCACCCTGACGGGCGCGTTCATTTGCTCGAAATTGTAGGCTACTGGCGGCCAGAATATCTGCGCAAAAAGTTTTATCAGTCGCGTCAGGCCAACAATAAAAATATGATTTTGGCCATTTCAGAACGGCTCAACCTGGAAAAGGCCGGGGTCGATACCCAAAATACACCTGCAAAAATTGTTTGGTTCAAGGATAAGTTGCAGCCTAAGGCTGTTCTTAAAGCCCTAGAAGACCTCAATTCCTAGCAAAAATCTAGGGAAATAAGTGCCTGGCAAGGTGGGCTAGGGGAAGAGTCTTGGGACAGACGTTTGCCAACCAGCAACTTCTTAAGAAGTCTCTAGAAGTAGCGGTATAGAGGGAATGATTAATACATACCACTTGGTCATTGCTGCTTCTGTACATCCGTAAGGTTGGCCTTCAGCATTCGATAACTGGCGATGTGGCTAGCTGGGTTCCCTTATTTTTTGGCAAATCAGATTCTTTAAGCAGGCTTCGGGCATGTTAAGTACACCACAATGATGTACTCCACCATCTGCCCAGCCGTTGAATCTACTGAAACTATGAGCACAATATTAGTCGTAGATGATAGCCCAATGCTCCGAGAGATGATCTCTGGTCTCTTAGACAAATCGGGTCTGACCATTACAGTGGCCAAGGACGGCCAGGAAGCGAAAGAAAAAATTTCAGCCAATCCGCCAGATTTGGTTGTGTTGGATGTTGTGATGCCCAATATGAATGGCTACGAGCTTTGCCGTTGGGTAAAAAGCAACCCCGAAACTCAAAATGTCCTGGTTATTTTGTGCTCTTCGAAAAGTGAAGAATTTGACCGCTACTGGGGTATCAAACAGGGGGCAGATGCCTATGTTATTAAGCCCTTCCGTCCGGGGGAATTGCTGGGTACGGTGAAGCAGTTGCTCTCTAGCAAGGTTGCTTAGGTAAGGTTGCTTAAGTAGGTGTTTTGGGCTGTTGGTGTTTTTAGCTGTTTGTCAGATGCTCGGCCAAGGTGTGTAGACCAAGTTATGTAGGCCAAGGTGAAGGCCAGGTCACAAATCAATAACTGTCGTCATAGCAGGTAAATCAGTTCTCTATGATGTCTATAAGCCCGCAGTCTCTGTTAAGTATGAGACTGCGGGCTTTAATGTATTGAGATGTATTGAGCGAACTGCCTTTAAATAGACTGCTACTCAGCAGACGGTGACTAAACGGGTGATTAACAACTATGGCTAGCAACTATGGCTACTAAACGCGCTGCCTTACCCCCCGGTCTCATTGTGCGCACGGGGAAATTTGTATGGCAGACCATGTGGCGCACCATGATGTCGCAAATGGCGCCGCGCAGTAAGTCTGGTGCTTACGTGCGGCCCGAGAGTGCGTTTCGAGGTCGCGACATTAGCCCAGAAGCCCAGCGCTATTATTTGATTGTCGGGATGAGCTGCCCTTGGGCGCATCGCACGCTGGTGACCCGTGTGCTAAAGGGCCTAACGGATACGGTGCCTGTGATCACGGTGTATCCCTCTACGGATGAGGGCCGCTGGTTGTTTGATCTCGATCAGTCGCTGCTAAAAGAAATAGACTTTCCGTTTTCCGACCGCCGTTCGCTGCCCGATTTTTACGCTCAGTGCCACTCAGGCTATTCCGGTCGCTCTACGGTGCCTGTGCTGTGGGACAGCCAAACTCAGACCATTGTGAATAATGAAAGCGCTGAGATTATTGAGCTGCTCAATAGCGAGTTTGGTAAGCTGGCCAGTGGCCCAGATTTATATCCTGAAGGATTGCGCTCTGAGATCGATGCGCTTAATCAGAAGATTTACGCCACGGTTAATAACGGCGTGTATCGCTGTGGTTTTGCCCAAACCCAAGGGGCCTACGAGCAAGCCGTGGGTGAATTGTTTAGCACGTTAGATGAGCTGGATGACACCCTGGCCCATCAGCGTTACCTGTGTGGCAGCGCGCTGACGTTGGCGGATGTTCGCCTGTTTACGACGCTGATTCGATTTGATGTGGCCTATCACGGTTTGTTTAAGTGCGATCGCCGTCGCATTGCCGACTATCCCAATCTCAGCGGCTACGTTGCCGATATCTATCAGCACCCAGGCATTGCTGACACCTGTGATATCGATGCGGTCAAACGCGATTACTACGGCAATTTATTTCCGCTGAACCCAGGTGGGATTGTGCCTGTTGGTCCAGGGTGGGAGGGGTTGAAGCAACCCCATGGTCGAGAGGCCGTTTGATTCTATCCCGCTGGCTGAGCGTAGTCGAAACCAGATTTTCCTGGTTTCTCTACTCTGTTACTGGCTGTCAACTACTGACTAGCAACAGATGCGCTGTTTACTCGGGTTGGCAACAAATGCGCTGTTTACTTGGGTTGGCAACAGATGCCAAAAACTGACGTAAACCCATGTAAAAACGTGGTGGTCCCCACAGGGCCAATTTCCCCATTGCAGAAGAAGCCGCCAATGGGCAGGGGTCCGAGATACTGCTCAAAGAGGTCGGAGTCAAAATTAGCCTCTTCGTACAGCTCTGCGCCACGCCCGGTACAGGAAAATAGCAACGCGCCGATGGGGGAATGCTTGGCATTTTCGCCCTCTAAGTTGCTCTCCAGACGCTCTACGCGATAGCGCCGCAGCAGGTTCTCCAGATCCTCTGCGGAGGTTTGGGCGTCGCGCATGTGGAACTGGATGCGCATTCCGGGGCGAATTTTATCGGCAACGGCGATGGAGCCATTTCTGGGGTCAACGCCGACCAAATTGCGAATGAGGAAATCTCTGCGAGTGAGACTAGGCTTAAATCCGCTCTGGGCAACGCCGATAAACAGGGCATTTTGAGCTAGCTCACGGTCTGCTTCGTCAAGATCTTGGAAAATATTTTGTAACACTTCCAGTGGCGTCTCTGGTTTGGCATCCTCCCCCAGATCGTCTTGGGCCAGTTTGAGCATGATGTTGCGATCGCCCTCACTCACCCGATACAGCTCACCAATCGGACGACATCCCTGGGCCACAATCGTATCCATGACGATGTCTCCCGAAAGGGCCACCCCCACAATGCCTTCTTTATGCACCTTTTTGTTACAAAACAGGCCGCTGCTGCGGTTGAATCCCTCAATGCCCGCTAGGCCACCCACCTTAGGGCAGCCGGGATAGGCAAAGTCCATGCCTTGTAATAGCTCACTGGTCCCCGATGAAAAGGGATCAGCCATCAGAATAAAGCTGGGCTGAGCCGCTGGAGATACGTCAATCAGCTTGCTCCACTGCTCAGGTGGGCTGTCCAAATCAGGCAGGTCAGCAGCGGTGAGATGGAAACTTTGGATATCGACGTTGGGCAAGTGGGCCAAGGTGAGGCTCAGTGCAGGGCCCTCCTCGACTTCTTCAGGAAACTCATCGTTCATGCCAACAACGCCGGTGCCGCTACAGCCTACGATATGGGCGACGTTTAAGTGAGTGTGCAGGAGTGGCAGGAGGCGAGAGTACTCACTGGAAAAAGCGGTCGAAACAAACACAAAGGCCAGGTTAGGGGGTGCCCCCAGCTGCGCTGTGGCCTGCTGGGTAACTTCTGTAATGGCCGCTTCTAGCGAGGCTTGCGTCGAAATCGCGCTAGCCCACTTCATCTGAGCCTTGATCTGGGGGGGGATCTGGGCCGTCATCGGCGGGTCCTCATAGGCTGACATGCATGGGTTGGTGTTTGACCTTTTTGGAGATTCCTTAAGATAATTCTACGGATAGAGTAATTTTCTTGAAGGAGCTGACATACTATATTGGGTGAGTCAAAGACCTGTCTACACAAGCGGAATAAAGGTTAGCAAATTGGATGTTCACTGCTGTTGCTTATTCAGTGGTGAGTCGTCTGATAATTAGCCCTTTCTTCTGCTTTTATGACGAGCCCTTGAGCCTCTTGCCAGCGCCGTCTCGGCTATGGCCTCGTAGAAAACTAGTCGCCATTTAGACAGCTGTTAAACTGCCATCTATGATACGGCAGTTTGGTGGTTGGCCGAGCTAGAATAAGCGAGAATCATACTCCATCAGATACTTCATTCAAATACGGTTTGCCATGAGCGACATTCAAGAGAAAATCAAGACTGAAATCGAATCTGCTCGCGAAGCTTGCGCGACTGATGGCAGCAACTCTGATACCTGTGCTGCTGCTTGGGACGCAGTTGAAGAACTTCAGGCTGAAGCCTCTCACCAGCGTGAAGATAAGACCGAGAAGTCTTCTTTCGATAAGTACTGTGACGATAATCCTGAAGCGGACGAGTGCCGCGTGTACGACAACTAAGGAAACGCGATTATGCGATCAGTAGTTAGGAATTAGTTAGTTTAGGATGAACTAGATTAGATAAAAAGCGCGATTGATAACTTTGCCTAGAGGAGCTTAGTCGTTAACGGTTAGTCATTAAAGAGTAGCAACAGACACTAAGGGTGACTGTTGCTACCCGTAGGCTCAGTTACCCTCAGAGAGCAACTTTTACCGGATAGGGGTGAAACGACTTGAAAAGAGTTGTTTCACCCCTGTTTTAATTGGGGGGTGTTTTCGGCCTCAGTCGTTGGTGTCAATCTGTGCCTTTTCTTACGCGCATTTTGACCATTCTTAGGGCATGTTACTTAAGGATCAGACGATTCACACAAATCCATCATGGCTCACTTGACAAAATGGCGTTATTTCGCACGGTAGGTGATACATTGATGGTTGCCCATTTACCCTTCGATGCATCGTGCTAGGAACTCTTACGGCAGTCCGTTCTTTGGCTTGGACTGATTATCGGCTGGCGCTACTGTTTGCCGTTTTTATCCCCCTGACACTGCTGATTTGGTCATGGGTGAAACGGGCTGAAGCAATCAGTATGATGCTGACGATTTACTGGCGGGTGGCCAGTTTGCTTGCCATTACGGTTTATTTGATGATCGGCGGATTTTCAGTGAGTTTCGTGACTGCGCTGTTGGCCAAGATATTAATTCCCCTAAGTCTTTGGTTTTGGGTGGATCTCAATGAGGAAATTCGCGAGCAGCCCAAGCGCTCCCTCAATTTAGGCTTTAACGTGTGGCGCTGGGCGATTACGGCTTATTGCGCTGTCGGCGCGATAATACAGCTCTTTTATGTGCGCTGTGCTTTCTCCAGCACAATGCTGACAAGCGATAGTTGTCAGGCTTGGATAGAGCCTTCTTTGGTCTATAAGGACTATATACATGGTGGTCTCACTCGCCCTTTCCTTGGTTTTTGGGGCATCGTGGGCTTGGTGATTTATGCCGCTTACTTGGGTTACTTTTTGCTGGTGAGATTAGGTCGCCAGGGCCGCTCAGCGCTTAATCAGTAACGCGTTAGAGCATTGAAAATAACGCTATGACACTGGTTACCCGGCTGGAAAATTACACGCTTAAATACCCCCAAGAGGTGCTGCTGGTGCAGGCCAAAATTGAGGACGAGGACGACAGCGTGATTGTCTTTAGAGGATTTTCAAGCTCTCTGATGCGGCCAACGGCCTACGATCCTGAAGTGCCGACGCTGCCAGATGCTGCCCTCATTTATAAAATTGATCGGTTAAAAGGTCCGTATCAGCCGGATGACCCACAATATATAGAACAGGGAATAAGCCTAGAGGATTTTCTCGCCAAGCTTGAAGCATTGGGGTTGTAATCCAAAGCGATTGCTTAGCAACGTCTGTCCTGGCAATGTTTTCGGCGTTGCTCGTATGGGGTTCCCCACATTTCCCTAGAGACCTGTCACAATGTTAGGGTCTTTACTTTTCTGGTAAGCACCTATTTCGTAGACACCCCAGCTATGTATAAAACCCAAGATCTACACGTCGTCGAAAACCGCCCCTTGCTCTCTCCCAATCAGCTGCTTGAAAAGCTTCCCCTCACTGAAACAGCTGCCGCTTTGGTCGCTCAGACTCGCGATCGCATTCGTAACATTATGCATAACGAAGATCGACGGTTGCTGGTGATCGTGGGTCCTTGCTCTGTGCACGATGTTGAGGCGGCCTATGAGTACGCTCAAAAGCTGGCAGTGCTGCGTGAGAAATTTTCAGATCAGCTGGAAGTGGTGATGCGCGTGTACTTTGAAAAGCCTCGCACCAGCATTGGCTGGAAAGGCTTGATTAATGACCCCCACTTAGATGGAAGCTACGACATTAATGAAGGCCTGCGCCTGGCCCGCAAGCTGCTTTTAGATCTGGCTGAATTAGGGTTGCCTGCCGGGACTGAGCTGCTCGATCCGATTACGCCCCAGTACATTGCCGATGTGATAGCCTGGACTGCGATTGGTGCTCGCACGACCGAAAGCCAAACCCACCGGGAGATGGCCTCGGGCCTATCGATGCCCATCGGGTTTAAGAACAACACCAATGGCAGCTTGCAGGCCGCATCCAATGCGATGTTGGCCGCCAGCCAGCCCCACCATTTTCTGGGGATTAACCAAAGTGGCCATGCCAGTATTGTGTCAACGACGGGCAATGCGGATGGTCATCTGGTGTTGCGCGGCGGTAAGCAAGGCCCTAACTACGAAGCGAGCCATGTTGAGAGTGCGGCTAAAGAGCTGGCTGAGCAAAACCTGCCCCCTCGAATTATGGTCGATTGCAGCCATGCCAATGCCAACAAGGATCATAACCGTCAGTCCATTGTGCTAGAGAACATTGCTGAGCAAGTTGCATCGGGCTCTCAGCACATTATGGGGGCCATGATTGAGAGTCACCTGGTTGCTGGTAAGCAGCCTATCCCGAAGAATCTTCAGGATTTGACCTACGGCCAAAGTATTACGGATGCCTGTGTCAATATTGACACGACGGCTCAGATGCTTGAGGCGTTGGCCATGGCCGTTAAGCAACTGGTTAGCGATAAGGTGAGTCCTACTTAGAGTCCTACTTAGGGGTGGGTTTACTGAAGATTTGGTTTTAAGGACTGGTCCTTTGTCCCGCGTTTTGCCCTATACATGCTCTATTGAAAAGCCTTAGGCGACCACTTAATGGTCGCCTAAGGCTTTTTCGTGAGTAGTCGGTCGTTTTTTAGCCGTTCTTAGAAGAGCGGTACGCTGACGTTAAGTCCTGCACCATAGAAGGTATCGTTTAGATTCACCCCAGGGCTCGATGAGCGGCCAAATCGAGTGCCACCGAATAGGCTGACTCGACTTTCTGGCGTCAGGTTGTAGCTAATGACGCCGAGGAGCTGCTGATAGGTATCGTGGCGAGAAACCTGGGTGTAATCGTCTAGGTCCAGCTGGTAAAGGAGACTTGTCCGAAAATCGCGGGTGACACCGTAGTTTAACGAGACGGTAAATGTTTGGCGAAAGCGGCTGGCTGATTCTGGGTCTGCAAAACCGAGGCGGGCTTGGTAAAAGCCATCTACCCAGGTTTTCCTGTTTAGGATGCTGCGATGGCTAATCAGGGTATCGATGTAGTGAACACTGAAAAGTCTTTCTCTATAGCCGGGTGAGTATAGCCTTTGGTTGCGCCAGCCGATCTGGGCAAAGGTGCGGGGGAGCAAGCGCTGACGAATCCCGAGCTGAACCTCTAACTCGTTATAGTCAACGGTTCCAAAGTTGCCATAGCGAGCTAGGTTTGTTTCTGCGATCGCATATAAGCTAGTCCTGTCCGATAGCTTGGGAAACAGGTAATAGGCGAGGCCTGCCTGGTTAATGGTTTCACTTAAGCGAGGATTGGAGCGAAAAGCATTTTCAGAACTAAAAAATCCTAAGCGACCCGTGAGGAAAGAAATCGGGGGCTTAGGCGGTGGCGGTGGGGCTTGG
>JBCDAG010000108.1:0-18574 GCA_039186165.1 Cyanobacteria bacterium P01_F01_bin.53 | reverse complement strand
CAGCCTGTGGGCTACACAATTTCAGGGTCAGCTATCGGCAACAGGCTGCTAGGCCAATAGCGGTAGCTGCTTAATTCCTCAGAATCGCAAAAGTAGGACCACTTGCGTGAGCACCCGTACTATTTCCGATAAAGTCTATTTAAGGCAAGATTTAAGGTGCAGTTGCTTACGCCTCATCTCCTCACGCCTCATTTCTCAGATATTGAGGCTTCCAGCCAGGGATTGTCTTTTGGGGAGTGCGCGTGAGTGCGAGGCAATCGGGCTCAACGTCTTTAGTGAGGGTAGAGCCTGCGGCAATGGTGACGTCTTCGCCGATGGTGATGGGGGCAACGAGGGTGGTGTTGGCACCGGTTTTAGTGCGATCACCTATCACAGTCTTATGCTTATTGCGCCCGTCATAATTTGCCGTAATGGTGCCCGCACCAACATTCACCTGTTGTCCTAGCTCAGCATCCCCTAAGTAGGAGAGGTGAGCCATATTGGAGTTTGCACCAATCTTGGACTTTTTAATTTCAACAAAGTTACCAATGCGGCAGTTATCACCCACCACAGCTTTGCCGCGAATGTGAGTAAAGGGTCCGATGCGCCCATCGGCGGCAATCTCACTATCAGAAACAACAGAATGCACCAACGTCGTATTTTCGCCGATGGTACTGTTCTCGACCAGGGAACCGGGGCCAATTCGGCACCCTGCCTTAATCACAGAATTACCACGCAAATTGGTCTGTGGCTCTAAAATCACGTCAGGCTCTACGATGACCGTGGAGTCGATCGTAATGCTATCGGCATTAATCAGCGTTACCCCCGATAGCAACAGCTCGTCTTTAATGCGCTTTTGCATCACCCTTTCGGCTTCAGAGAGCTGCTTACGGTTGTTGATACCGGCCACTTCCGACGGAGAGACATCCATCGCCATCACCGGTGAGAGATCTTTAATTACATCAGTGAGGTAGTACTCATTTTGATCATTGTCAGAGGTGAGGTGGGGCAAAATCGTCATCAGCGCTGACCAGTTAAAGCAATAGATACCGGCATTCGTTCGGTTGTTGCCTCGCTGCGCTTCGGTGCAGTCACGGTGCTCGATAATTTCTTCAACAATCAAGTTGTCATCACAAAAGACGCGGCCATAGCCGGTGGGATCGTCCATTTGCGCGGTCAAAATGGTGGCGGCGTTGCCATTGTCGTTGTGCACTTTCAGCATCTGTTCAATGGTCTCGGGGCGGAGTAGGGGGACATCGCCATTGAGCACCAAAAGATTACCGTCAAAGCCCTCTAAGGCCGGAATCACCTGCTGAACGGCATGTCCGGTGCCGAGTTGCTCGGTTTGTTCTACAAATTCTAGGCCGTCAATGGTGGAAAGGGCTGACTTTACCTGCTCGCCCGCATAGCCGATGATGGCGATTTTGCGCGTGGGATTCACCAGCGAGGTACTGGCAATGACGTTCTCAACCAGGGTGAGGCCGCTGAGGCGATGGAGCACTTTGGGCAAGGAAGACCTCATCCGAGTGCCTTTTCCCGCTGCCAGAATTGCGATCGCAAGTGAATCCGCCATTATGTCCCTCAAAAAATTTGCTTACTATTAATCAACCATTCGCCATGGCCCACAGCCAGAGCAAAACCCATCAGCACTGACAGCCATCAACTGTCATGGGTTCCCTTTCATGGGCTCTCGTAACACGAATAGACTCTCGTGTACACGGAAGTGCAAGAACATTGGCTGAGTTGCTCAAGGTAGCGACCCACCTCGCCCTGCGGGCACTCCTCCCAGGAGGAGATTTGTTTCGTCTGTATATCTGAAGGCGAGATCCAGCAGCCTTTATCTCATTAGCCTGAAATAAATCCCCTCTTGGCGTTGCCTCGAGCGTAGTCGAGAGGGGGGTGGCGCGTAGCGACGGGGTGGGTCCGCAATCTACGCTCCTAGCCAGTTTTCCAGAGTCTCTCGGACCCATGTGAACACAGTAGCCTCATAGGTAAATCGAGAGAACCAGAAAACCGGAATTAACCGGGCACCATGGCAATACACTCAATTTCTACCAGCACGTCTTTCGGTAACCGAGCCACCTCTACACAAGCCCGTGCAGGGGCATTTTCGTCGCCAAAGTGCGTGGCATACACCTCATTCATCGGGACAAAGTCGTTCATGTCTTTGAGAAAAACCGACGTTTTCACCACCTGGGAAAAATCTGAGCCGCCAGCCTTCACGACCGCCGCCAAGTTTTGCAAAACCTTCTCGGTCTGCTCAGCAATCGTCTTGCCCACCAGCTCGCCCGTAGCCGCATCGAGTGGAATTTGCCCCGCCACAAATAGCATTGCGCCAGAAGCAACAACGGCCTGATTATAAGGACCCACGGGAGCAGGGGCCTGATCGGTCTGAATGATTTTACGCACGGTGTCCTTAAGTATTAGGTATAGGTCAGTAGCGAGGCATTGAATGAGGAATATTCTAAGGGTTGAGTTGAGGCATCGCAATGTTGCTCATTACAGATAGAAAGACAGGCAAAGCCAGCCCTCCAGAACCCAAACCCCACTAGACGTCAATTAAGGGTCAATCAGACGTCAATCGGGGCCGGTGACCATAGTGCCGATAACGCCAGTAGTCGGCCAAAATTTGACCATGGTCAAAGCAGAGTTCTAGGGATGGCCCACTGGACGAATCACCAGTTATCTCCCAGGGGTTAACGACTTTAAGGCTCTTGGCATCGTCCTGGGCGGCGGGTTCACCCGTAGCTGTCGCAATAAATACAATGCTGAGGGTATGCTGGCGCTCATCTCGCTCTGGCGCTGAATACACCCCAAATTGCTCAATCAGGGTCACGGCCAAATTAGTTTCTTCGGCGGCCTCACGAACAGCGGCAGTCTCCACCGATTCACCATAGTCAACAAACCCTCCGGGCAGCGCCCAGCCATGGGGAATATTTAACCGTTCAATCAGCACAATGGGGCGGTGGGGCCGATCCACCATTTCAATGATTAAATCTACCGTGGGCGCAGGGTTGCGATAGGCCATAGCCGCTCTTTTCGTCCGTTTATTTTTTGCATGCTTTTTAAGCCCAAATATTCTCCCACGCTTCATGGTTGTCAGCCATTTAGCAGGTATTGCTCCGGCATTTATTAGGGGCTCTTGTCAAAAAGGAGAAATTGGCCCCATCGGCCCGTGATACAGTCTGAGCAATCTAAACGAACGCCCCTACAGTAACGGTATATGTCTTTTTCCAGAGCCAATGGCATTTTGCTACACCCGACTTCGCTCCCTGGCCGCTTTGGCATTGGCGATTTAGGCACTCAAGCATATCGATTTGTAGACTTTTTAGAGGAAAGTCAGCAAACGCTGTGGCAAATTTTACCGCTGGGGCCGACAGGACACGGCAATTCCCCCTACATGGCCTATTCAGCAATGGCGGGCAATCCCCTGCTGATTAATTTAGAGACCCTGCGTGAGCACAAGCTACTGACCGAGGATGATCTCGCGCTCACGCAGCCCTTTCCAGAAAGTGCTGTAGACTACGGTGCAGTGTATGCTTTCAAACTGGAGAAACTGCGGCTAGCGTCGAAACGATTTAAATCATCCATCGATAAGGAAACCCGCGAGGCCTTTGAGGCCTTTCGACTGGATGCCAGCGATTGGCTAGAAGACTACAGCTTGTTTATGGCGCTCAAGGATGCGACCCAAGGTCAGCCTTGGACCCAGTGGAACGTTGAGATCGCTCAGCGCAAACCCGAAGCACTCGGCAAAGCCCGTTTGGAGCTAGCCGCAGATATCTTCTTCCATGAGTACATGCAGTTTGAGTTCTACCGGCAATGGTCAGCCATTAAGGAGTATGCCAACGCCAGGGGCATTCAAATCGTCGGTGACATGCCGATCTACGTCGCCCATGACAGCTCTGACGTGTGGGCCAAGCCTGAGAACTTCATGCTCGATGAAAATACACTCGAGCCCTCACTCATGGCAGGGGTTCCACCGGATTACTTTAGCGAAACAGGCCAGCTATGGGGCAATCCTATCTACAACTGGGAAAAGCTGGAAACCAACGGCTTTAAATGGTGGCTTCAGCGCATCCGCGCCTCATTGGCACAGGTGGATATCATTCGCATTGACCACTTCAGAGCCTTTGCCGCCTATTGGGCCATACCCGCCGGAGAAGAAACCGCCATTAACGGACAGTGGATTGAGGCACCCGGTGATGCCTTCTTTAAAACGGTCGAGAAAAAGCTGGGCCAGCTACCCTTCTTAGCAGAGGATTTGGGCTTGATTGATGAATCGGTCACAGATTTACGCGACCGGTTTGACTTCCCCGGCATGAAAATTTTGCACTTTGCTTTTGGCGGCGACCACAAAAATCCATATCTGCCGTTTAACGTCAGCAACAATTTTGTCATCTACACAGGTACCCACGACAACGACACCACGGTGGGCTGGTTTAGTCAGGCCTCTGACTACGAAAAACATCGTCTGTACGCCTATATAGGTGGATTTAGTAATGAGGCCGTTCACTGGGCACTCATCCGCCTGGCTATGTCATCAAACGCTAATCAGGCCGTTATTCCTTTCCAGGATTTGCTTGGGCTGGGCAGCGAAGCCCGGATGAACACCCCCGGCGTTGGAGAAGGCAACTGGGAGTGGCGGTTTTCAGAAACCATGCTCACCCCCACCATCACCCATCAGCTCAAGCAGCTCACCGAACTCTACGGCAGGGCCAGAGACCAAAATGGTTAAGTCCCTCACCAAACGGCGCTTAACCGAACCTCTTGACCGAACCTCCTAGGCGGGTATGCTTTGCTAGGCTGAAAATTCAAGATGACTTAACTCAGGTTTGATTAGGCGGGAGGCGACGCATGGCTGCAACTGACTTCAAAGACTACTACGCCATTTTGGGGGTCAGTAAGAAGGCCAGTGCCGATGAAATCAAGCGCTCTTTTCGCAAGCTAGCGCGAAAGTATCACCCGGACGTAAACCCCAATAATAAAAAGGCAGAAGCCAAGTTCAAAGAAGTCAGCGAAGCCTACGAGGTCCTTTCTGATAAAGACAAACGTAAAAAGTACGATCAGTTTGGCCAATACTGGCAGCAGGCTGGCCGAGCCGGTGGGGCTTCCGGTGGCTACGGTGGCGCAGCAGGTGCCCCTGGTGGCTTCGACTTTGGCGCGTATGGCAGCTTTGACGACTTTATTAACGAATTGCTGGGCCGCATGGGTGGCGGCGGCGGTGCGTCCAGTGGCTTTGGCAATGCGGGCCGGTACCAGCAACGACCTAGTGGCAGTGCAGGCTTTAATACAGGAGGCTTTGGCAACGGCTTTGGCTTCGACGGTCGGGCCGCTGGCACGGGCAACTCAACCAGACCAAGTTCCGGACGCAGCGCGTTTGACCAAGAAGCAAACCTCAAGCTCAGCATGGGCGAAGCCTTTCACGGCACCCAAAAGCGTTTTACCATCGGCAGTGAGTCGGTCACCGTACGGATTCCAGCAGGCGTAAAGCCCGGTAGCAAAATCCGGCTCAAGGGCAAAGGCGGCGTGAACCCCCAAACCCGGCAGCGCGGCGATGTGTATCTGACCGTTGAGTTGCTACCCCACAACTTTTTTCAGCTTGAAGGGGAAAAGTTGGTGTGCGAAGTGCCCATTACCCCAGATGAAGCCGTGTTAGGGGCGAAAGTTTCGGTACCAACGCCTGATAGCAAAGTCACGGTTAATATTCCAGCGGGTATTAAGTCTGGGCAAACGCTACGGTTGCGTGGCAAAGGCTGGCCGAATAAAAAAGGAACAGATAGGGGCGATCAGATGGTGAAAGTGGTGATTACGCCACCGAAGGATTTGAGTGCACAAGAAAAGTCTCTTTACGAACAGATTAGGGCAAGTCGCACGGCGGATCCAAGAGCTGCGATCGCCAGCATCAAATTGTAGGCGCTAACGCTTGGGAGTTGTCATCTCCGAAAGCTGAGCGGTTCGATTGAAACTGTTGAATGTTCAAAACATCATCAGTAAGATCGGAGCTGAAGAGCGCAAAGGACCGACCCATGGCAGACATTCCGTTACAGTGCGGATGCGGCAAGGTTAAAGGCATCGCCCACGACATTTCACCTCGAACCGGGACACGTGTGGTGTGTTATTGCGATGACTGTCAGGCCTTTGCCCGATTTTTAGATGGTGAGACCACTGTGCTAGATGAGTACGGGGGAACAGATATTTTTCAAATAGCCCCAGCTCAGGTAGAGATTACAGCCGGGGCTGAATACCTAAGTAGCATGCGATTAAGCCCTAAGGGCCTCATTCGCTGGTACAGCCAATGCTGTAAAACCTCGATTGGCAATACGATTTCGGGCGCTATCCCTTTTGTGGGATTGGTGAATAGTTTTATACATGATGACTGCGATTCTGAGCAAGAGAGGCTGCGTTATCTCAATGAAATTCTAGGCCCTGTTAAATTCTACGTCCATGGCAAATTTGCTCAAAAGCCTCCCCTTATCAACAACTCTCATCAGTCCATTCAGCCACAGAGCATTCAGCCACAGACTATCCATGATGGCGAACCACTCCAGATGCTGATACGTGCAATTCCTAAACTGCTACTTGCAAAAGTACGCGGACAAGGACAACCTTCACCCTTTTTCGATATAGCGGGAACGCCAGTTTCACAACCCATCATCCACACGCCAAAACCTTAAGCCCAGACTTCATCCTTAAGAGCGTCAACATTTAGTCCTTAAGAGCATTATTAGATGAGTTTCAAACGATACAAAACCTGGTTGAAAGGATTCCTCATTGCCACATTAATTGCCCTATCTTCTGGGGTATTGTATGGCGCAAATATGCCTGCGGCCTCCGAGGAGCCCGCCTTGTTTGAAGCAGTTTGGGAAACGATTAATGAACACTTTTACGATCCTAATTTTAATGGTGTTGATTGGGCTACAACCGGAGCACAATATCGTAGCCGAGTGGCACAAGCCTCATCGAAATCAGAACAAACGGCCCTAATCAACACCATGCTGTCTGAGCTGAACACTTCACACACGCAGCTGTATACCCCCGATGATCCGGCCTACTATCAGCTACTCGGCATTTTTTATCCGCGTGTACCTGCATTTAAGAGCCAGCTTGAGGAGAGCTTCCCAGACGGTGAAATTAACTACACAGGGATTGGCGCAATCACGCGAAAAAAAGGAAAAAAGACGTTTGTTCAAGCAGTCTTAAACGGGAGTCCGGCCGACACCGCCGGACTCAAAGCGGGCGATCAAATCCTAAGCGTAGAAGGTGAACCTTTTGAGGCGATTCAATCTTTCTTGAACAAAGCCGATCAACCCGTCAACCTACAAGTGCAGTCTACGCCTAATGAAAATAGTCAACGAGAGATCACCGTAACGCCCAGAATTTACGATGGCATCACCATGTTCATTGAAGCCATGGACAACAGTGTGGAGGTGATTGAAAAATCTGGGCAACAAATTGGCTATGTCCACATTTGGTCCTATGCGGGCGATCAGTATCATCAGCTACTCGAAGATGAACTGTTTTACGGACGATTAAAAGATGCCGATGCTTTGGTATTAGACTTACGAGACGGCTGGGGCGGCGCACAGCTAGATAACTTGAACCTTTACACCGCCAGGGGACCCAGCTTTACCAGTACAGGGCGCGATCGCGAACCTGTTGTCCATCGGGGTCATTGGGACAAGCCAGTGGTCATGCTGGTGAATGAGGGCAGTCGTAGCGGAAAAGAGATCCTGGCCTATGGTTTTCAGCAATATGACATTGGACCGGTAGTCGGGGTAAAAACCGCCGGTGCGGTGACCGCCGGACGAGCCTTCATCATGCCCGACAGCAGCTTACTCTATGTAGCCGTGGCCGATGTACACATGGAAGACAACACTCGATTAGAAGGGGTGGGCATAACGCCAGATGTGCTGGTGCCCTTTCATCATGAGTATTCTCAGGGTGTAGATCCACAAAAAGAGCGGGCGATCGCGACAGCAATCAAAATAATCCAAGGCAATCCACTCCAAGGCAATCCACTCCAAAGCAATTCATAAAGCATCATTCAGCGGGAAAGACTTCAAGGATCCATCATTCAACCCATGAACACCCCCTTAAATCAAGCCGGCTAAATAAAGCCAACAAGATTTAAGAAAAACCCAATACAGCCTCCGGCAACCACTAGCCAAGCCGAATTTATCTTGAAGCGAAATACGGCGATCGCACTTAAAATAGCCAACCCAATCGTCAACCCATCCACCAAAGCCGCTTGCCCCAAAGTATAGGTAACCCCGGCCATTAACCCCAAAGAACCGGCATTGACTCCATCTAAAAAGCTGCTTGCCCACGGTGACTGGCGAATCTTGGGCACCCAGGGATTCACCAAGCCCACGAGGAGAAAAGCCGGGAGAAAAATACCAATGGTGCCTGCGATCGCCCCCGCATTTCCAGCCAACAGATAACCGACAAAGGTCGCCGTGGTAAACACAGGCCCCGGTGTAATCTGCCCAATAGCGATCGCATCTAAAAGCTGCTGAGAGGTCAACCACTGATGGGTTTCCACCAAATCTCGCTGAAGGAAGGCCAGCAGCACGTAGCCGCTACCGTACAGGACACAGCCTATTTTAAGAAAGAACAAAAAGACACTGGTCCACCCCAAAGAAGCCGCCGTTGCAGCAGTACCACCAGCTTGTGCCAGTGGCCCCGAAAGCGGCAGCAGAAATGCACCAATGGTTGTGTTATTTCTCGCCTGCCAGTTTTTTATAACCATCACTGACAGACCGGCAAGCAACAGGAGAACAATCTCGTTCATACCCGTGAAGTAAAGTGCGATCGCCAACAATCCAATGACCGTCGTGGGCCGATCTTTAGCCGCTTTTTTACCCAGCTTCCACAACGCCTGGAGCACCACGGCAATAATCACAGGCTTAATACCGTAGAGTAACCAGCCCATCTGTGGCACCGCTTGATAGCGGACATAAAGTGCCGCCAAGATCCACACCAACGTCATCGCTGGCAAGATAAAGCTACCACCCGCAACAAAAAGACCGCGCCAGCTAGCCCGCTCGTAACCAATATGAATGGCCAACTCAGTGGAGTTCGGACCGGGCAGTAGGTTAGTCACCCCTAGTAAATCTAGCAAGGCTTCCCGGCTCATCCACTGCCGCCGTTTCACCACTTCATCATCCATCATGGCAACGTGCGCCGCAGGTCCACCAAAGGCGACCATACCTAGCCGGAAAAAGACACTCCCTAGCTCAAGGAGGCGATGTCGCTGCTGTTCTGGCGGCAGCTCCGAGTAAGCCACAACTTCTAGCGAAGGCCCTTCCACGGGTAACTCTTCCACAGATGGCTTCACGTCAGCACTCCTTAAACTTAAGCAATAGCAATTCTGAGACAGCAATCCTGAGACGACCATCGACTCTAGAACGCCTACCTAGTATAAAAAAGAGCTTGAAAGAACACTGTGTTTTTCCATACGGTGGCAAATCTCATGGTGGCAGATCTTTAGGAGCCCCTTTAAAGAAGTCCGCAAGAAAAAACTTTGGCGCACCCCTTGACCCTCACGCAACGTTAGGCTTTTAACATAAGGCTTGTTCATCGATTGAAAGATTCTTGAAGGTGCGGAGCAGAATAGTGGAATCAACAAAGTTAAAGGTCGGAGAGTTAGCGAAGCAAACGGGAATATCCGTGCGATCGCTACATTATTACGATGAAATTGGTCTGCTTTCCCCTTCGCACCGCACAGAGGCCGGATACCGTCTATATACCAAAACCGACGTTATGCGGTTACAGCAAATTGTATCGCTCCGGCAAATTGGATTGTCGCTCAAGCAAATTCAAACTTGTTTGGCACAGAGCCAATTTTCACCCCACGATGTCGTGAAACTGCATCTCACCAAGCTAAAACAGCACATTGAGGAGCAGCAGGCACTCTACCAAAAGCTGAGTGCGATCGCCGATCGATTGCAAGTCACAGAAGCGATCTCAATTGATGAATTTATCCAACTCATTGAGAAAACCACCATGCTCAACAAATACTACACACCAGAACAGTTAGACTATCTCAAAGCACGGCGTGAGCAAATCGGAGAGGAGGCTATCCTCCAAGCCCAAGCCGACTGGCAAGACCTCATGGCCCAGGCCCGAACGGCTCAAGCTCAGGGCATTGCCCCAGCCAACCCATCAGTGCAGGCGCTTGCCAAACGCTGGATGGAACTCATTCAGGCATTTACGGGCAACAATGCAGGGGTTGAACAATCGCTCAATCAAATGTATCAGCAGGAAGGCCCTGCCGCAGCTAGCCAAGGTGCGTTTACCGAAGGCGATGCGCTCTCAGAATATATGGGAAAAGCCATCGAAATTCTGAAGCAAAAAAATGAGGAGAAATAAGTTTTCGTCAAGCCTGGATAACGATGGGTCTCATCGTTATCCAGGCTTGTCAGCGGGGTAAGATGCGTTTTCCCTGCCCCTGATAGCATTGAATTTGCAAGCTGGCTCAGTGATAAGGTATGACTGGTTCTATGCATGAAATAATAGTCCTAGACAGGATTTTTCTGTATGACCTTTCAGAAATTTTCCAGCAGAAAAAACATACGATCACGCACGTCGTCTTTTTTACGGGCTGACGGCTGGAAGCTGCTGTTGATGTGGCTCATCTCTGCCGCACTGGTGATGACCTGGGTATGGCTAGACAAAACGCCACCGGCCTGGGATCAAGGTGACCATCTATCCCGTGCCATGAAACATTGGCAAATGTTTCAGCAACCCCAATGGTTTTCGGAAGACTGGTGGCGCTCTCTTTGGATGAAAGCCCCGACCCAAAGAGCCCCCTTAACGTACCTGTTAACAGTGCCATTTTTTAATCTTTTTGGCACAGGCTTCGATCAAGGCATCACCGTGAACCTTCTGTTCACGGCCATTCTGTTGGTCTCGACCTATGCTATCGGCAGGCGAGTGTTCTCGCCAGAAGTAGGCCTATGGGCCGCAGGGCTTTCCATCCTCTCACCCGAGCTGGTCAAGCTTCAAAAAGATTACATGCTCGACTATCCCATGACGGCCATGGTGTCCTTCATGTTCATGGGCATGACCTATTTTTGGATCGAGGGAAAGGCCAAATTCTCCGATAACCAACTCTCCGAGGACCAATTCTCCAAGGAGCAAGCGACGTCAACGCATTGGCTCAGCGTTCCGTTATGGGGTATTGGCCTGGGACTGATGCTTATGACTCGAACCTCCGGGCTACTTTTTGCCATTCCACCGGTTGGATGGATGTTAGGCACGAGCCTATGGCGACGTCAGTGGATGCGGCTAAGCCAGGTCATTATAGGTGTGGCGATCGCGGCGCTAACGCTTTGGCCGTGGTTCAGCACCAACTGGCTCACCATCATCAGCACCACCATCGACTCTACAACCCATGGCGTCATTTACTGCGATGACCCTCAGGCGAATACCCTATCAGGTTGGTTGTTCTATCCCAAAGCACTCCCCCAGCTCATGTCATGGCCGCTGTTTTGCTTAGCGGCGATCGCCCTCACCCTCATTCTCATCCATACCTTCTGCAACCGCCTGCACCCAACGAAAACAACTCACTTCATTAGACGTCAGCCCAACCCTGCAAACAACCGCATGGGTTGGATTTGGCTCAGCGTCTTTACGATAGGTGCTTATCTCCTGTTCTCGATAGGCTCCAACAAGGGCCTAAGACTATTCGTCCCATGCCTGCCTATACTTTGGGTTATGCTTGCCCGGGCAATCGTCACGATTCAAAATCGCTGGTGGCATTTTCTGCGCTGGGCAGTGGTCGGTATTGCAATCGCGTTAACCCTCAAACAACTCTTCTGGCAACAAAACTTTGTCACCATTCCTAACGGACAACAAACACAATGGAAAAACGAAGCCGTCATCTCTGAAATTATTCAAACAACGCCTTTCTTGAGAAGCACCCTGGGCCTAGCCATCAACACGGCCCAGATCAACGCTCACAATTTATCTTTTTACGGCGCGGCTGCCAACTACCAAGCCTTTGCACGTCAGCTATCTTCCGATGCCGAAACAGCTATTCAAGATAGCCAGGTACTGGACTGGTATCTCACCAAAACAGGCGAACAAGGGGCCTACGACACTATTGAAGAAGGACAACAAAAGCTGCGTGAGGTCATTGAAACATCCCAAGCATTGTCTCTTCACAAGTCTTGGCCCCTGCCCGATAGTAGCGAGCTACGGCTATACCATCGTAACCATCCGCCTGTGAGCGTCCGTCAGCTAACGTTGACGACGAAAAAACTGATCTCTCTTGACCAGGTGGAAACCTCTGCAGCGGTCGCACCTGGCGAATCTTATCCCATTACGTATACCCTACGAGGCCCTGGGAAAGCGTTGCAAACCGGACTGTTGATTCTCTCGTGGGAACCAGAGGGACTTTCTGAGAACCCTGCTAAAAATACCTCAACAGGCCCTCTAACGCAGAAAAAACAATGGATTAGCGACCATGCTATTGGCTTAGGCTACCTGAATACGGCCCCTCAAAAGCGCTCCAAAAATACCGATGAAAACGACAGCTTCGAAGTCATCGAAACACTCTCTATTACGCCACCCAATAGCTTGGAGCCCGGTTCCTATCGACTGAGGGCAGAATATTTAAACCGCGAAACTGGAGAACACTATACCCTCAGCAACCATGCCGCACACACCCAGGTGACGGCATCTGCCCCACCCTCCAACAAAGAGAGCTATCAGGAGCTGGTGACCTATTTTAATAATGACTTAGCCCAAACACTGCGTGACGGTGATTTCGAGCTACTGTTTGACGAAGTGGGTCGAATCAATGATTTCGAGCCTTTACAAGACTATTTACCCCAGGCAGAACAGGCCATGACCTACCGCCTATTACAAGCACCCGAGCACATAGATTGGCTATATACCCTGATGCTGGCCCAGGTTTTACAACAAAAATCACCCGATGCGATCATCACTCTCAAAAAACTCACGGAAGTTTCTCCTCAGAATCCCTATCATTGGGCCTATTTGGGCTTAGTTCATCTCTACCAATGGCAACCCAGGAAAGCGAGTTTCGCCCTTAACCAAGCTGAACAATTGCAACCCGACTTACCCTACTTAAAAGACCTTCAGACCATCCATGCGGCGATGACGCTCAATATTCCCAAGGCTGTTCGGCTCCTCAAATCATGAGCCGACCCTCCACCCGCAACCCAGTCCTGAGCCAAAAGCTACAACAGTTGTTGACAGCCTGCCTTTGCATTCAATTAACGGCCTGTACCCAGGGGAAGGCTCACAATAATAGACCCACAACACCCAGTAATAGCGCATCAGAGGCAGCGACTATATCAGAATCAGCACAATCAGCACGCCAACCCGACACAATTCACAGAACCTTTCATAAAACAGTCCTGGATAAAACAGCCCTAGAACAACGGTGGATTGTGAATGCGCCAGAAGCCAAGCAGCTACTTGAGCAAGGGGCAACCCTACTAGATGCCCGCGGAAACCGCCTAGGAAGTGGCTTATTTAGCAGACGGCTAGAGGGGGCCATTAACGTCAATTGGCGAGACTTTTCGCAACAGTCGAGCAACAGTGTTCGAGGGAACCTGCTAACTGACGAAGCTCAACTCACCCAGCAGCTTCAGACTCTGGGCATTTCCAATGATAAGCCCGTCATCGTTTTTGCCAATCCCCCCAGTGGGTGGGGTGAAGATGGCCGCATTGTGTGGATGCTGCGCACTCTCGGACATTCCCAAGCCGTCATGGTTGATGGCGGGTTCCAGGCGTTAGTCGCTGAGAATGTTCCAATCCAGCAGGGTAGAGCCACAGAACCTACTCCAGGAGATTTCGTGGTGAATCGGATCGATGAGTGGTCTATTTCACAAAACACATTAAGAGAACAGTTGGAGGTAGAGACTCTTACAGAGACTCCGGTTAACAACATTACTGACAACCTTGTCATCATAGACACCCGAGAACGGCGAGAGTTTGAGGGGCAAACGCCCTATGGAGAACAGCGTGGGGGCCATATTCCTGGGGCCGTCCACTTATATTTCAAGGATCTATTAGAGGCAGAGGGCACACTATTACCTCACACAGCACTGCTAGAAGAACTGGAGAGCAGAGGCATTACACCGGACAAACAAATCGTCGTGTACTGCACAGGGGGCGTTCGCTCCGGCTGGTTAGCGGCAGTCCTTGTCACCCTTGGCTTCCCTGTTCAAAACTATGCAGGATCTCTCTGGGAGTGGTCGGCAAGAGACGCTAGCCTCTATCCATTAGAAACCACTGTCCGCTAGGGAAAAAATCACATAAGCAACAAACTGATTTCAAAGCCAAAAGCCGTAACCACCGCATCAAGTATCTAAATCCTGACCCACCATAATGCGATGCCCATCCACCGTTCGCAATCCAAATTCGCGCATTCCCCAGGGTTCATTTTGCAAAGGCTTTATCACCTCAGCCTCCTCAGCCAACACCCGCTGATACTCACGATCAACATCGTCCACAACAAAGTATCCAAAGTATGAGTGATCGCCCAGCTGCCCTGCGGGCAGAGCATCCGGGCAACAGCCTGCCATAATCCGACAGCCATCCCGCACAAACATTCGCCATCCAGGTGCGCCCATATCCTGAATGGTAAACCCTAAAACGTCACGATAAAAGGCACCGGAAACCTCTAGATCATTCACCGCCAAAACATAAAACGTTCGCTGAATCATCGTTGGGCTACTCCGCCATTACGTCTTTGCCATTACGCCTGAGAAACAGCACTCTCAGCAACAGCATTCTCAACACTCACGGGTAACCGTTCAGGTTCAGGTGAAGGTTCAGATTTAGGTGCTTGGACGATATCGTTGTGCCGTTGCCAAGTCGCTTTCAAGGTATCTAAAAAGGCAAACACCGGCGGCGTTTGCAAGGCTTCGGCAAAGGTAATCACACCAATCACTCGCTCCAAGGGAACTGGCAATTGGCGAACCACCACATCCCCTGGAATCGGCTCAGCCGCTAACGTTGCAATCACCGTTGCCCCTAAGCCTCGCCGGACCATACTCACCACGGTGGAATCTTCCTTCACCTCGTAGGCAGGCACCACCGATTGCCCATGCTTGAGAAAATACTGGTCCACATTGTAGCGACAACCATCATCTGGCAACGGCAATATCATCGGTAGAGCCTTGAGTTCTTCCCACGTTAAGGGACCATCCCCTGGGGGCGCTTTGTCCTTGGGCATGAGGACAATGTAGTCGTCACGAAATAGCTCCCATGCATCAAAGGCATCGCTCACGGGCAGATAGGTAAAGCCTACATCGGCCTCCCCTCGCCGCAAAATTTCCTCCGCACCGCGCACATCATTGCCTTCGCCAATGGACACGCTAATACCAGGGTATTGTTTCCGAAATTCTTCAATGACGACGGGTAATACGTGGGTGGCCACACTACGAAAGCCCACAACGCGCACCAGTCCGGCCTGCAAGCCCTTGGCATCTTGGGCACGGCGGCCAATGGTCGTCAGCAGGGTCAGCATTTTCGTCGCTTCAGTGGTGACCTCTTGGCCCACAGGTGTGAGCACCGCACCCTGACGCCCACGGCTCAGTAAGCTGACGCCGAGTTCGTCTTCAAGCGTCGCGATCGCATGAGAGACCGCCGACTGGGACAAGTCCAGCTGGGAGGCCGCATCGCTAAAGGTACCGGTGCGGGCGATCGCCACCAGTGCCCGCAGCTGCGACAGTTTTATTTTGTTAACATTAATCTCCGCCATACCACAGATAATACAGCAAGAATTTAATCATGCGCAGCCAGTGCGAGACTTCAATTCAGCATGCGAAATGCATGGTGGCAAACCAGGCCTTTAGGCATGAGGCTTTAAGAAAGCTTACTGATTTGCTATCGCGGCTTCTAACGGAAGCGCTGTCTGTTTTTTAAGCTGCGCATCTAACTGGCTCTCCACCCAAGCAAGGTCAAAAATAAGCCGATAAGCCCGATTGTGAACGATTAATACGCCTTGTTGATTGATAACAAGACCTGTTAACAGGAGTTCATTTTCGAGGGGGCTATCGACCGAAGCAATTCCGTTTTCGTCGTCGTTTACCAAAATTTGGCGATAGAGGGTGAGCAACTGAGTCGCGGATTGCTCACCATAAAGGAGGCGATCGCGAATAGTCCTCAAATGTTCTGGCTCATCCTGAGATTCCCAATTCTCGATTATTTTTGTCTGCACTAGGGTCTCAACCCACTCGGCTTCTTCATTGGTTGGGATAGGCGCATCGGCATCTCGAATCAGCTTACACAGTCGCTGGGTTAAAAAAGGCTGTCCCCCCGTCCAGGCCAAAATCTCTTTTAGCAACACTTGGGGATTAGCGACCTTTTCAGATAATCCATAGAGCAAGGGTTGAGCCTCGTGCTCTTTAAATCCTTTTAACTGAATAGATTGACCGATATTAAAGGGGGTTTTGGTGCGCTCGCGCATTAACATGCTCGGGGTCGCCACACCGAAAAACGCAAACGTTAAACGTCCATACCCCGGCTTCACCGTCCGCTGGTTATAGCAAGATCGAATCAGTCGAAAGAAGTCATCGACCGGAAATTTTAAGCCTAAGACACTATCTATTTCATCAATAAACACGACTATTTGACGGGTAGTCTGATGAGCAGTCTGGACATCGACTTGGTCATCAGTCTGGCCATCAGTCTGGTCATCAGTCTGGCCAACACCCACATGCGCCAACACAATCTCCTCAATAAACTGGCTCAACCGTTGAACCGGAGACAGGTCTTTACGCACCGCCCACCAGTCTCTTAACTTAACGCGCTTACGCAAATTAAAGCTTCGCCAAAGCTCTACGGCCAAGCCCTTGTACCACTGTTCTACAGTGACCGTCTCACTACCAATCTGGGTCATATCGATAGCAGCACAGCAAACATCTTCCTTCCGGAGATAATTCATCATGCGCACCATCAGGCTAGATTTACCCATTTGCCGAGTGTTTAAGATGTAGCAAAACTCCCCTTTCCGCAACGCTTTGTGGAGGGCCTTATCCGCAGCTCGAACAACATAGGCAGGAGAATCCATCGGTAAGCTGCCACCCACCTGATAGCTAAACGTAGAAACGTCTTCAGAGCCCTTGAGTAAATCATTTTCAAAGATAAGTTCAGCTTGAGTAGCTTTTAAAACATTGAGCGTCTGCGATAGCTCCTTCGTTCGCTCTTCCACACTTTGCTCTAGCGTATAGCTATAGTCTTTCAGCTTTTCATAGAGCCGAGCATTCTCAATCGAGATCGCCGCTTGGCTACAAATAATTTTTAACAGCTTAATCCGCTGAGGCGTAAAGGCCTCCGTGGCCAGGTTGTTCTCCAAATAAATAATCCCCGCCAAATTCCCCTGGTTTAACAAAGGCGTACAGAGAATAGATTGAGGCTGATGCTCAACAATATAAGGATCTCGAATAAAACGCCCTTGATTAGCAGCATCGTCTATCACGATACTTTCTTGGGTTCGAATCACATAATTAACAATCGACCGAGATAATACAGGACTCTCTAAGTCCTCGAACAGCAAAGATTTCGGAGCATCCGAGGCCTCTAAATTCACAGGACTCGCATTTACAGCACTAGAGGCTTCAATCCTCCAGTCCCCCGAGGTTTCCAGCAATAAAAATCCTTTTTCGGCACCTGCATTTTCAAGGACAGTTTTCATAAGCGCTGTAATCAGCTTGTCCAAGATAATTTCTTCAGAAATCGCCCGAGACACTCTCAAAAGGCTATCAAAGTCCAATTGTTGCGAAGCATCCTGATTCTCATTACTGGTCGTAATAGAAATCGTCAGCGGTCGCTCTGCACCTAACGACTGAGTACTTAACAGTTCTGGGTAAAGCTCCTCTAACTGTTTAGTCTTGGCCAGCGCCCCCCAAATTCTGTAACCATAATAAGCATCTCGCAGATAGTAAGCCCCCAAACGCTGATCGGCGGCTGTCTCTAAATAAAAGAGAGCTGTTCGTTCAGAGGCTAGGGCCTCTTCATGCAGGTAATCATGTTGGTGGGCTAATGAGATCGCCTGCCCGTAGAACTCTTTAGCACGGCTTGCCTGGCCCTTTAGCTGAGCACACTCCGCTTCGACTAAATAATATCTGTGCTGATAATTTTCAGGAGAATCTTTCGCCCATCGCTTCAGTTTTTTCTGATTTAAGCGGACTTTTTTAAATATTTCTTTTTTATTCGCCTGGGGCTGAGTCAGCCCCATCGCCAGCCGAGAGAGCGAATCATAAAAGTAAAAGAGAGAAAATACTGGGGAGCCTATCAAAGCCTCAATATACTGTTGAGCATCTGCCGAATTCGCAAGTGCCTGCTCGTAGTCACGAAATAGATAAGACAACACCAACTGATGCAGGTACACATTATAAATAGCAGGTAGATCACGAGCCTCTTGGTGAATTGGCAACATGTCTTCTCGGTTATAAGCCTCTCCCATGAGAGAACAAACATCTTCCGATTGCCCTCGCAAGTTCAATACGGCCTGCTGGCAAATTGCCTGGTAGTTCACAATCGTTGCCTGGCCGAGTCTTTCTATTTCACTACGATAGGAGGCTATTTCCTTCTCCAGTTTGGCCAGATCTTT
>JBCDAG010000107.1:0-18623 GCA_039186165.1 Cyanobacteria bacterium P01_F01_bin.53 | reverse complement strand
TTGGGGCATGGTCTTTGACATGGACAAAGCTGGTATGGCCGCCGGAGACCAGCAGACATAAAAAAGGCGGCTTTAAGTCAGGTTCGGTGAGGTATGAGGCGTAGATATGACCTTCTAGGTGGTGGATGCCTAGAAAGGGTTTGTTGTGGACCATAGCGAGGGTTTTGGCGGCGGTGATACCGACCATGAGCGCACCGACGAGGCCCGGCGCGCAGGTGGTTGCCACTGCATCAATATGGTCCCAAGTGAATGGGGCCGAAGAATTCTTAGATGATTGTTTGGAGACTCGTTCAGTGGCCTCTGTGAAGGCTTGGGCGATCGCAGTGCCTACCGCGCCTACATGTTCCCGTGAGGCAACTTCAGGGACGACCCCGCCATAGCGCCGATGGATTTCAATTTGGGAAGCAACGACGCTACTGAGAACCTGACGACCTTGAACAATGGCGACAGCGGTTTCATCGCAGCTGGTTTCGATTGCGATAATAGTGGGGGCGCTAGTGGTGTTGGTAATAGTGGTGTTGCTAGTGAGAGAGGGCATTGATGAAGGGCAAATTGTATGGCATGAATGCAGCTTAGTGACTGCATCAGTGAATCGGGACGCGCGTCTTTTTCTATCCTTTTTGAAAAGAAAAATGAAGCTTCGATTCCAGCCTCAGGCTATCGTTTTTAAGTGTTTCTTGGGAGTGAATTTATGAGAGTGTTTCGGGATGTAAAGCCTTGTCACAGCTTTCTTTACGGGGTTTCCAAACGGGGAGTATGATTACCTGGAAGCTGGGCTGTGGTTTGTGGATTTTGTTTACATAACTTTAAGCAAAGTGATGCTTATATAATGTTGTGTGATTGAGAAAGCAGGTTACCCCATGCCTTTATTAATGAGAGGAAACTAATTTATGAGACGGTTGTTTGCTCTGGCTCTAGTTCTCTGTCTTTCCTTGGGATTCGCCGCACCGGCGAGTGCAAGTATTGCAGGTGATAATGTTGCGGGCCTAGTCCCTTGTAACGAGTCAGCCGCTTTCCAAAAGCGTGCCGCTGCTGCGACTACTGAGTCCGCAAAAGCTCGGTTTGAATTTTATGGCAACACCAGCCTTCTGTGTGGCCCCGAAGGACTTCCTCATCTAGTTGTAGATGGTGACCTATCCCATGCTGGTGAATTCCTGATTCCTGGCGCTCTCTTCTTGCTTATCACTGGGTGGATTGGTTGGGCTGGTCGTTCTTATCTAATCGAAGTGCGTAAACGTAAGGCTCCTGAAGAGAGCGAGATTATTATTGATGTGCCTTTGGCTATTCAGTGCTCTCTCAGTGCAGCCGCTTGGCCTCTGCTTGCCTTCAAGGAGATGTCTTCAGGTGAGATGTTTGCTAAGAAGGATGAGATTACGGTCTCTCCTCGATAACGACTTCGGTAGTTTCGTCATTCGCGCTTGTTGAGCTTCTTGAGATAGGGTTCGCTGGCATAGTTCAGTGGCCTCTCGTAGAGGCTGGCTGGCTGGAATGACGAGCTGTTTTAAGCTTTGTTGGACTCAGTTGTCTAAGGCTCCAAGGAGGAGCGATTATGAGTGATTTTTTGAAGTTTCTTTCTGCGGCCCCTGTTCTTGCCGCTGTTTGGATGACCATTACCGCAGGAATATTGATCGAATTCAACCGTTTCTATCCTGATCTGTTGCTTCACCCATAATTCATTAGCTTCCTAGTATTTCGAGGGAGGCCAATGTTTTGGTTTAGTCGCGCTCAGTAAGCATTTGATTTGACGTTGGCTGTATGGGCCATCATCTAAATCTATGAAATCCCCCTTTAGGAAATGCCTGAAGGGGGATTTTGGTGTTTATTGTTTTGTTTGAGCGGCTTCTATTGATACAGTCTGGCGATGCAATCTGGTGATACGGTCTGTCTTTAAGAAATCGTTTTAGGATAGGCGTGTTCTCGTCGTTGCTAGGCTGAAGGGTTGTATGGATATTGGTGTCCCTAAAGAGATAAAGGATCAGGAATTTCGAGTGGGCTTGAGTCCAGCAAGTGTAAGGGCTTTGTGCGATCGCGGTCATACCGTTGTGGTGGAAACCAAGGCTGGGCAAGGAGCTGGCTTTAGCGATGATGATTATGTGGGCGCGGGGGCGATGATTGCTGACGATGCCAAAGCGCCTTGGCAACAGGCAATGGTGGTCAAGGTGAAAGAGCCTTTGCCTGTGGAGTGCGATCGCATTCAGTCAGGGCAGATACTTTTCACCTATCTGCACTTGGCGGCGGGGCGGACATTGACTGAAAAGCTTATATCCAGTGGGGCAAGTGCGATCGCCTATGAGAGTGTTGAGCAGGAGGGTAAGTTGCCTTTGCTCATGCCCATGAGTGTAATTGCTGGGCGACTCTCGGTGCAGTTTGGGGTGCGCTATTTAGAAAAGCAACAGGGTGGCCGGGGCGTGTTGTTAGGCGGAATGCCAGGGGTGGCTGCCGGTAAGGTGGCGATTATTGGTGGCGGTGTTGTTGGTACTGAAGCGGCCAAAATGGCTGTGGGCCTGGGTGCGCAGGTAACGATTATTGATATTAATGTGGTGCGGCTGACCTATTTGGAAACGCTGTTTGGTTCGCGCGTGAGTTTGCTGTATAGCAATGGGGCCAATATTTCGGCGACGGTGACAGATGCTGACTTGGTGGTGGGCTCAGTACTGGTGCCCAACCGTAAGGCACCGACGCTGGTGACGCGTGACATGGTGGCGTCGATGCGGACCGGTTCGGTGATTGTGGATGTGGCCGTCGATCAAGGGGGCTGTATTGAGACCTTAAAGGTAACCTCCCATAGCGATCCGGTGTATACGGAACTGGGCGTTGTTCATTACGGTGTGCCTAATATGCCGGGGGCGGTTCCTTGGACGGCAACTCAGGCGTTGAACAATTCCACATTGCCCTACGTGTTGCAGCTGGCAGACTTGGGGATGGACGCGCTGAAGCAAGATTCGGCGGTTGGAAAGGGATTGGCGATCGCGCTAAATGTACACGATCATCAGCTGGTACATCCTGCTGTGCAAAAAGTGTTTCCTGATTTGGCCGCATGAGTAGCCTACAGTACCTTTTCTCCGCCAGCGCTAATGGCTTGCAATCGATCGAGCCGCACAACTGTGCCATCTTCGAGTTTGCAGTAGTCGGCACCCTGTTGGGCATAAATGTCGATGATTTTGCCTTCAGTTTTTACCGTTTCACCTGCTTCGGTGAGATAGGTGATTTGGCTGGTGCGGCGAAGGGTGGCGATGGCTTCTAGTTTGTCGTGGAAGCCGCAGTTGACGGGTTTGTAGTCATTCATAGCTCGGAGCACAGGTCTCTGTTGACGGCATCTGCTGTAGGTATAGCATGAAGAGATTAATCTTCTATGAGGACCTCACCCATGGCTGGGATGAGCATTGTGTCTACGCCCGATCGTTTTCGCTACGATATTGGGATTCGTCAGTTTCAGCTAACGGCTGATGAACCCATCGAGATTGGGGGCACCGATGCGGGGCCGACACCGACTGAGTTAGTGTTCTCGGGGTTAGGGGCTTGTAAGGCGATTACGCTCGAAATGTATGCGGCGCGAAAAGACTGGCCGTTGGACGCTGTAGATGCTCAGGTGGAGGTCGCTCAGGTGGACCGACGATATCGTGTGAGGGTGCAGCTAACGCTGACGGGGGATTTGAGCGAAGAACAAAGGGAACGGTTATTAGAGATTTCGAATAAGTGTCCGGTGCATAAATTGTTGACTCCGGGGACAGAGATTGAAACTGTTTTGGTGTAGGCCTTTGGTTTAGGTTTAAGGGCTTGCCTGCTGGTGGATGTTTCTATTGTGGACAACGCTTGTTAGCAGGTTGAGGTGGTGTATTTGAGGTGCTGAACAATTCCACATTGCCTTGCTCATTTATTTGCCATCCTTGGGCTTCTGTAAGCTCTGCTGGTGTGGATGATGGTCTTGAGATGTTGTCACTCTCAGGGGGTGCCTCGTTGACGCTATTCTCCTGTGTGCTGTTATCTGGTGTGCTACCTTCTCCCGATCCACGAGGATCTTGCCAAATCAGACCCTGATTGAGGATTTCGCTAGGGTTGGCGGGAATGCCCCCTCGACCGGTGACAACAAAATGGGCATCTTCGTCTAAGAGGCAGCCGACAATCAGTCGGTCGGTTGGATCGGCTAAGGCCGCTGATAGCCGGGTGGCTTCTGGGGCGAGGTCATTGGAGAATCCGTATTCGTCAATGGTCACGGAGCCTGCTAAGCCAAATTGGGAGCTGGCGGTAATATCGCTCAAGGGGGTCAGGAAATCTCGAAAAGCAATACCCAGGAGGGCATTGGCTTGAATGGTGACGTTACCGCCTGAGCCTTCCAAGGCGTTGGCCGTTATGTCGCTGTTTTCTAAGGTGGGGGCGACGATGAACCTGGTGCCGATCTCGATGTTCCCGCCGTTGCCACCGCTGACTAACGTGTCAGCGGTGGCTGAAATTTGTCCTTGCCGACGCAGGATTAAGACATCCCCAATGCGCAAACGAATATTGCCGCCGCTGCCCTGCTGGGACTGCGTGTTGATTTGGGCACGATCGCTAATAGTCAGCCGGTCAGCGACTAAGCTGAGCGTGCCTGCCCTGCCAGGGCTCGTAGACTGGGATTCGAGGGTGCTAGGGACACCGCGAGTACTCGTGCCACTAACAGTGACTTGGCCTGCTGTAATGTCTAAATTTCCTGCGTCTTGAGGACCCTGGGTGCTGGCTCGAATTTGGCCGCCATTGAGGACTTGTAGGGTGTCGGCTTGAAGTCGCAGTTCGCCCCCTGCGCCGGTAGAAGTGGGAAAGACATCGGTGAGCAATGTGGAGGGCACGGTGCCATCAGCTAAGGTGCCTTCTACCGTAATAGATTGGGCTTGAATATTTAAAAGGCCACCACTGCCATCGCCTGCGGTGTTTGCAGCGATCGCAGATCCGCCTGACACCGTGAGGTCCTGGGTTTCGATATGGAGCTCTCCGGCGTCACCGTTCCCGAGGACACTACTCACGCCGATGCCTGCCCCGTCATTTAGGGTGATGCGATTGCTCCGAATATTGAGCGCGCCTGAATCTTGATTCCCGAGCGATCCGGTGGCAATCGCCGCTAGCCCGCTTAGCTGAATATCATCCGCGTTGATGTTGATATCGCCTGATGTGCTCTCGGGGCTCCCGAATCCCACCGTATTGGCTAAGAAGGCACCATTGCGGAGGGTTAGGTTGTCTGTATTAACTGTGATATTTCCAGAACTCCCAACCCCAAAGGACGAGGCCTGAATGGTGGTATTGCCAAAAGATTGGGCGATGATACCCTCTAACGTGGGCGGTTGTTGTGTGAGCAGGATAAAAGGCCCGGGTTGATTGCCGATGAGGTCTATGGATTCATTGGCCTTTAAGGTGATGTCGCCCGCATCTCCTGTGCTGAAAGGCCTTGTATCGGATCCGAGTAGAGACGCGCCATTCGTACCATCTAGAATTATTTTCTGGGTCGAGAAATTGACATCTCCTGCATTGCCTTCTGCTTGGCTAAGAACAACAGAATTTTCGAGCAAAATGGTGTCGGTTGCTTGAATGTCAATGTTACCTGTATTGCCTGTGTTATCCAAGCCATCCATATCTGATGGTAATGAGAAAATACTACTGCCTGGTAGGAGCTGGACTGACTGTCCTGCCTGGATTTGGATGTCACCAGCCGTTTGACCATTGTTTGTGTTGGTGACGAGGTTACTGCCTTGAAATATGAGATCTTGGTTGACATCAACCGCGATGTCAGGGCCTTGCTCGCCCCCGTTGACCGACGTGATAATGGTGCTGCCCACCGCATTGAATTTATTCGCCTCGATGGACAGAGTGCCGCCATTTCCTGTGAGGGTGAGTCGGCCCCGACCATCTTCGCTTAAGGGATCCCTACCGACAATCACCACATCTTCCCCTGCCTGAAGAGTCAATTGAGGGTCATTTTGTAAGCTGGTGACAAACAGTAAGTATGTATCTAGGCGGATGTCACGGTCACTTTGCAAGGTGACATTTCCAGTGAGTTGGGAAGGGCCACTACTATCGCCAATCAGCGTCAGCGTTTCACGGCTACTCAAGGTGAGCGGGGTGCCACTGGCACTAGAGATCGCATCCACCACCGTTAAGTCACCGTCTGCTTGCACTGTGAGGGCATTGTTTTGGAGGGCTTGTGCGATCGCTGTATTCGTCAGCGAGTTATTAGGTTGTGCCATCGCTTGAATGGTGACATCTGTCGGAGAAATAAGTCGCAGCTGACCCACCTGTCCCGTCGCTGTGCGAGTATTGATATCCCCTGTGAGATTTAGATCTTGGCCCCGGAGTTTTACTTCACCCCCTGGGATAGCAATCGTACCAGCTTGCTCGATGGTGCCGCCATCCAAGGTGAGCTGTTGTTGTTGGGGAAGGGTGAGATTGGCTTGGTTGTGAATACTGCGCTCAGGTGAATTGGCCCCGAACTGAATACCTGGGGGCACATTGATCGTGAGTAAAGGAACAGCGGTTGGCTCTGTCGCGCTGAAGGTGACATTGCCCAGTTGAAAACTGTCGGCAGTACTGGCCGTAAAACTCCCTGAGAGATTGAGTTGAGCATCGGGGCCAAAGCGAATACCGTTGGGATTGAGTAAGAATAAATCGGCAGAGCCGAGCACGCCTAACGTGCCATTGATGGTGGACGCTGTGTCGCCTGTAACACGGCTAATAATGGCGCTAATGTCTGCTGGATTGGTGAAGAAAACCTGTTGATTTTCACCAATGTTGAATTGTTCAAAACTGTGAAACAGCGCGGCTCCTCGACTAGCCCCGCCTTCAATCACAATTGAATTGTTTGTCGTTGGCGTTTGAATGCGAGAATTTTCTGAGTTTTCTAAGGTGACATCGGGTGTAATGCCGACCGTATTAGGGGGTGGGGCGACTTGGCCAAACGCTTTAGGTGACCACCATCCCAGCATTAACAGTAGGGGCCATAGGCCGAGTAGTCTGCCTATTTTCATTATGGGTGAGAGGGGCTTGGGGCGCTCGCTATTGAAACTCAAGGCCGACATGAGATAGCCGCAATTGTGAGAACAAAAAATCAAACAAATGCAGCGTCTGCCCTACAGCTTATCAGTCGGGCTGTTTCTCTTCCAATAAAGTGCTTGGGGAGTGTGAATCCCTGTAAAGATGGGGTGAAAACTGCCAGATTTTACTTGAGTTTTACTTTTATTTGATACTCACGGAGGGGCTATGACCACACACCAGAACTACTGTGGAATGGCTGCTGTGGAATGGATTGTCGAAGTTTCTAAATTTGTGATGGATTAGCCGCACAGGTGAAATGGGCGTTTCACCTGGATTTTACTTTTCCTTGATTAGCTAGTAGCTAAGTATGGGTGTTTTTTTCAAAGTTTGGGCCGTGCGAGGAGTCGCAGATGGCCAAAGTTACCAATGGGGTGCCAGTGAGTTTGCGGTGCAATAGCGCAAGCAAAAACTATAGAAGAAATAAAATATAAGAAAGGGCATAAAAAAAGATGATGGGCTCTAGGGGATTGTTTGAAATGCTGAGGGCTCGCCTTGCGATAGAGATAGACTCTGGCCCGCAAGTGTTTGGCTCGCCATCTCATAGTCCGACACCGTCCCATGCGGTCTCGGCGATGTGCTACTCCTTTGCAGTGTTCTTTGGTATGGATGGTGAAGGCATGAAAACCTTTACCGAGGGTGTTCAGCATTTAGAAAGTGCTCATGCCTTTGAAGATGTCGTATTTACGTACTGTCCCTCTGAACAGATGATGTCTCAATTTGAGGCTCAAGATGGATCAGTCGTGCTGTTTACGCCTTTTGATGAAGGACGTCACGATTTAGAACCTGGGTTTTCAGAAGCGGAACTTTGTCTCTTTTTAGAGACGTATGCGTATCCTTTGGTGACCAAGTTAGATGAGTTGGATGAGGCGACTCAGTGTTCTTTGGTCGCACGGGACATGCCTTGTCTGTTCGTCTTTACACATGAAGATGAGGCCCCCCAAGATGACGTCAGTCTTGAAAATGCTGCCTTGGCGCAGTCTTTGTTGGAGAAAACACTGGCGCTAATAGGGGCAAAATATCGGGGGATGCTGAAAGTTGTGATGGTTGATGCCGTTCTTATGGATGGCGATGGACCTGTTGATGATGGGCTTGTTGATGATGTCGCTGAATCCGACGATGGCGTTGTTGATGGTATGCCTGCTGATGTATCACCCGCTAGCTTTGGGGTGTCAGCGGGAGCGGCGCTTGCGAGTGAATTAAAGATATCAGCCGCTGATTTACCGATGGCCTGCATTGTGGAGGCGGAGGCTCCGTTTCACCAATATCGATCATTAGGTGGCATTTATGCTGCGAACCTGATGGCGTTTGTTCAATCCTGGGAGGCCGGTTGGCTAACCCCCTTCTCTTCCGCTAATCTCTCTTCTGTCAACGACAGCCTGATAGAATTTCGCTAGACAGCTTGCCTAGACATTTCACCCGGATAGTTTGCTCAAATATTTCGCCTAAATACTTCGCCCGGATATTTCGCCTAGACAGGTTGCTAAATATTTTTGCTGAATACTTTTGCTAGATACTAGGGTGTGAAACATGTGGATGCTTTCACGGTGGAAAGTTTACCTGCGCCGGTTGAGGGCCGCTCGCGTTCTTCTGGCTCACTTTCCTTTGGCTAGTTTTACTCTGGGCGTGACAAGGCGATCGCGCTACGGTCTGTTGGCAACTGTGGCTTGTAGCGTCATGGTCATTGTTTCACTGTGGCGTCCGACGGTTTCACTGGCTGCCGAGCCACTTCAGCAGGCCCAGCAGCTGAATCGTCAGGGACAGGCGGCTTTGGTCGAAGGTGAGGCCAAAACAGCCCTGGATTATTGGCAGCAGGCTGAGGGTCTCTACCGTCAGGCAAACGATGACACCGGTATTCTGGGCAGCCAGCTCAATCAAGCCAAGGCACTTCAGGAGTTAGGCTTTTCTCGGCGTGCCCAGGCACTGCTGACGTCACTGATCGATGAGCTGTCAGCGGCACCGACGTCTCTCCTTAAGGTGAATGTTTGTCTGACCTATGGACAAGGGCTGCGGCTGCTAGGGGATGTTTCTGGCTCCCAATCCTCCTTGGAAGAGGGGCTGGCGATGGCCAATGCCCTCAACGCGGGTGAGTACCAACAGGCGGCTCACCTGTACTTGGGAAATACCCTATCGGTTCAAAAGCGTTGGCTGGAAGCGGCTGATCACTATCAACAGGCCCTTACCCTAGAGGGGCCGTTGCAACTATCTAGCCAGTTGAGAAAATTGCAGCTGTTGCCGGTGCTTGGCCGTGGGGAGACCATTCCTTCTCAGGTGCAAGCTTTGGTTGCACACTTAACCTCCCAGGCCATTGTGGATACGGTGCCTGAGCGGGCGCGAACCTATGTGATGCTGGATCTCTCGCGATGGTTGCTAAGTCAGTCGTCTGAAATACTGATGCGAACGTCCTTAGGGTTGGATGGTGGTGCCGAGGCGTTTTTGGTTGAGGTGATTGCTCGGGCCCAACAACAAGCAGATCTGCGTGCTGAATCCTATGGCTGGGGGTACTTGGGTCGCTGGCATGAGCGTCAGCAGCAATGGGACTTGGCCAACCAGGAGACCACGAAAGCGCTGAGTCTTTCCCGGACTATTCAGGCAAATAAGCTGATCTACCAGTGGCAGTGGCAGCAGGGACGCATTGAGCGAGCCCAGGGGCATGTTCAGAGCGCGATCGCCCACTATGGCGATGCTGTCGAGACCCTCAAGCCCCTACGGCAAGAGATGGTCGCGATTACCCGAGAAGTACAGTTTTCGTTCCGTGAGCAGATTGAGCCGATTTACCGTGATTTGGTGAGCTTGCTGCTGAGCCCAGAGGTAATGGCCAAGGAGCCGCAGGCCTCTTTAGAAAAGGCCCGTCAGACCTTAGAAGCTTTGCAGTTGGCCGAACTTAATAACTTTTTTCGGGAGCCCTGTTTGGAGGCTATTCCCCAATCCTTAGAGAGCCTGGATCCCACGGCGGCTGTTTTCTATCCAATTATTGTGCGCGACGGCGGAGCCTCTTCCAGTTTTTCTCCGATAGGTGCTTCGCAGAAGGCGAATGGTGGCCCTGCTCGCTTGGCCGTGATTCTTTCGGTGCCGGGGCAGCCCCTGATCTATACATCTACTACTCTCCCCACTGCTGAGCTGGAAGCGGGCATTCAACAGCTACTAGATGCCATGCGCCCCACGTCCTTTGCTGAGGAACGACTAGCGGCCTCCCAGCAGCTGTATCAGTGGCTGATCGCGCCGACCGAAGCAACGCTTAAGGCCCATGGCATCCAAACCCTGGTATTTGTGCTGGACGATGCCCTGCGTAACCTGCCCCTAGCGGCCCTGTACAATGGCTCCCATTATCTTGTCGAAGACTATCAGCTGGCGGTTTCTCCGGGGCTACAGCTTTTGCAAGTGCAGGGCAAAACGGTGACCTTTGCCGAGGCCAAGGCCTTGGTGGGTGGGCTGAGTGAAAGCGTGCGCGATCGCCCTGCCCTGGTCGGTGTGGAAGCGGAAGTGGCTCATATTGATGCGCTGATGGATGCCCAGGTGCTGCTGAATGAGACCTTTACCAGCGATGCGCTGCTCGCACAGGTCAAGCGCCGTTCCTTTGAGGTTGTGCATTTAGCCACCCATGCTCAATTTGGTGCTACGGATGCCCAGACATTTATTGAAACCTGGAATGGCAGACTTCAGATTAACCAGTTACGACAGCTGCTGCGGCAGCAAGATAATCGTGGCCTACCGCCAGCGCTCTTGATTCTCAGTGCCTGTGATACGGCCCAAGGGAATGACAAGGCTGTGCTAGGGCTCGCTGGCTTAGCCGTGCGATCGGGTGCGCAATCGACACTGGCCACGCTGTGGAGCGTAAATGACCAAGCCACGGCGATCTTTATTCAACAATTTTATGATGGTTTAATCCGTCAAGGCTTGACGAGTGCACAGTCGATTCGCTACGCCCAACAGCAGCTTATGCACATGCCTGCGTTTCAGCATCCCTACTACTGGGCACCGTTCGTGCTGGTGGGTGACTGGACGTAATGATTCTTTATTGCAGTGTTGTTTGGAATATTTTTTAGAGCATTAAATTTTTACCAGGATTTCACTTTTTTTTGTTTTTCTGAGTAGGGTGATTACACTCACTCAATGGCACTCAACGGAGTTCCAAGGCGTGATCGCGCGAACGGCTATGGCATGCAAGTGTCTGCTGCAGGGCGATCGCAATCTGGTTGTTCTGGAGAGCGTTGCAGGTAGCGCATGTGTGGATGTTCTACCTGCAGCAAGCCATTTTACGGTTTGGCGTCAATGAAAATTCTTCCGTCCTGTGCCTACTACCTACGTCGGTTACTAAGGAAAACCCTGTGGCTAGAAAGCCTTCCCGATCTGTTGCAGCAGGCCGATGCCCATCCCGCAGACCTCTCTCGACGGCTATATTTGCTCTATCTCAACGGGCTTAGCTATGAAAAGGTTGTGCTCCATCTAGAGCAGCTAGTTTCTTCGCACCAGCATGCTAAGGTCCGTCAAGATCAGCGAGCGCTCATAGAAATAATCCATGAAATTTTATGGTGGTTGGGCTACGGCTCTGGCTATGGCCTCATGGCCAACCTAGTGGGTGCCAAAATCTTTATCGTCGATGATTCGTTAGAGATTCTTAAGCTGACGAAAACACTCCTTACTCAGGCTGGCTATGTCGTGGAAAGTGCGCTCAGTGGCCAACTGGCCTTGAACCAGGTCGCCGCTTACAATCCCGATCTCATTTTGCTAGATGTTCACCTGCCTGATATGGATGGCTATCAGGTGTACCAGCGGCTGAGGCGTTTGCCCGATACCGCTCAAACGCCCGTTGTTTTTCTCTCTGGGGTTGATTCTCTTAAATCGTTAGAGGGTGAAATGGGGCATTTGGCCAAACCCTTTAGTCCGAGAGAGTTACTCACCTGTGTCCGTCAATCCCTGGTGCCCGAGGCCGTAGAGGGGACTTCTTGGGTGGTTGGATTAGCGACTCGGCAGGCGCGAGCGGAAAAATTACCGTCTCCTGTCCAGGCATCCTTTTCCCCTGTCCAGGCCTTGGCTAAAGAGGCCTCTTCTGTGGAGTCTATGCCTCTAGAGGCCGCTGTCAGAGAAGGGGTATTGGGTGAAGGGACCTCAGACGAAGGGACACTGCAGGACACCTATTTTTTCCGAGCAACGTTGGCTGGGAGTTTCCTTCGCGTTAGTTCAGCGTTAGTTCAGCGCTGTGGCTATGATTCACCTGACGACATGATGGCTGCGGTTAAAAATGTGTGGAGTCAGACGACAGATGACCATGTCTTTCAGACACAGTGGAAAGCCTGTCTGGATATGCCTAACCAGGTGAAAATAATCCCCCTTCAGCTTAAAACGCAGCAAAATGGTGTTGTGAACATGATGGGAGATATTTGGGTGGTTCGAGATAAGTATGGCCAGTGTCTGTTTTATCAGGGGTGTATGAGTGAGGAAACATAGGTGTTACTTTTCTAGAGAGTCTGATATCTCTTCTAAATATTCCGAGATTTTGGTGAAGAGGGTTTCAGCCTTAATGGGTTTCCAAATGACATCATCACATCCAGCCGCTAGCAAATCAGCATAATTATCTTGCAAAACGCCTGCGGTAGTAGCCAGGAGAATGGGTTCGTTATTTTCCCATTCTTTCCCTTTCCAGATTTGTGTTTCCCCGTTTTGCTTTTCCCAATATGCTCGAATGCGACGGGCAACCTCATACCCATCAAAATCGGGCAGGTGAATATCTAATAAAACTAAATGGGGATGCCATTTCTTAAAGGTTTGTAGGGCAGTGGCGCCTGATTCAGCCAGTTTGATGTCAAAGTGGGCTGCTTCGAGCAATTTGGACAGTAACCGGCGATTGTTGGCCTCATCATCGACGATCAGAATGCGATATCCAGCTGGTCCCTTGGCAAAAGCATCTGTTGGCGCAGAGGGTTCAGCTGCTGGGCTCTCTGTTAGGGGGCTCTCAGTTAGAGGGTGGCCTGTTGAGGGATGGGGTGCTGAGGAGGGCTGAGCGATTGAAGGCTGAGCGGTTGAGGACGCCATCGGTACGGGCGTAACGGGGATATGAAAGGAGAACTGGCTACCTTGACCGTAGGTGCTGGAGACCTCGATAGTACCGCCCATCAATTCAACGCATTGACGGGCGAGTACAAGTCCTAGGCCCGAACCTGAGCCCAGTTGTTTTCCGGCACTGGTTTGAACAAAGGGTTGGAATAGCTGCTCGATATCCTCAGGGGTGAGGCCAGGTCCCGTATCTGTTACGGAGAAGGTCAAACGATCGGGTAATGCTAGGGGTGAGGCAGTTTGTGATGTGTGCTCTGCTGTGGCTGATTGGGGGGCTGCTTTGTTGGGTGACAGCCAGTCCTCAATTTGCCAATCCTCAACTGGCCAGTTCTCATGCCGGTTTGGGGATGAACCGTTTGGGGATGAGCCGTTTGAGGATTGGCTGTGTGTGGAGGGCGGCGAAAATTGTTGTGGGGACTTTTCAACGAGCTGTTGATTGGAGGTCTGTTGATTAGAGGTCTGTTGATCGGAGGTCTCTCGAACCTGGAGTGTGACCCTACCCGTTTGAGTAAATTTGAGTGCGTTGCCCAGAAGATTGATGATGACTTGTCTTAATTTGCTGCTATCGACTTCTATAAAGGCAGGCAGGGCATTGGCAATGTCTAGGGTTAATCTCACCTGTTTAGCGTTTGCCTGGGCTTGGAATAACGTGGTGAGCGCGGTCAGGAAGGTGGATAACTCGATGGTTTCAGGATTGAGTTCAGTGGTCGCGGTTTCAATTTTGGAGAGCTCTAAAACGTTGTTGATGAGGGAGAGGAGATGTTCACCGCCCTGGTTAATGGTTTTGGCATACTCTCTTTCTTCTGCCGGAAGATTGGTCGAATACGCTAACAACTCGCCGAATCCTAGAATCGCGGTGAGTGGCGTGCGCAGTTCGTGGGTGATGTGGGCCAAAAAATTGCTTTTCGCCTGATTGGCAACTTCCGCAGCGACCTGGGCTTTTTCCAGGGCTTGGTTCTGGGATTGAAGCTCTTGGGTACGTTGTTGGACCGTGAGTTCTAGGAGTTGGTTATCCTGGCGTAGCTTGTGCCAAATGCTGTAGCCTTGGGTGGCAAACCAGGCGCTGCTGAAGCCTAGCCAAGGGGCCACAAAGGGCAGCCAGTACTGACCCAAAAAGAGTAAATAGGTCAGGATCGTTAGCCCGCCGACCAAGATAATGGGGCGCAGCCACCAACGCCAGTTTGGGGCCAGATCGCGGTTACTCCTGACGCCAATCCCTGTCCATAAAAGAATCCAAGCCCACTCTACGGGTTCGGGGGGGGTGCGCAGGGGGGAGCGACCGTACAGGGCACCAGCGATGAGCTGTGCGGTGAGGTTGGCGTGAATTTCGACCCCTGACCAGCTATCGTCGCTGGTTTGTGAATAGGGGGTATAGAAGCGATCGCCCCAGTTACTGTCGGCTTTGGTGCCGATAAAGACTATTTTATTTTTGAGCTTATCCGGAGAGATCTGGTCGCTCATGACTTCGGTCATTGAGACCGTTGACATTCCATCTGCCAATCGTAAATAGTTTGCCAACATTTGGTATCCACCGACGTCGGCATTTGCATAGGCACCGGCATTGGGTCTGAGGGGAGAGAATTCAGCTTTCCCTAAGCGGAGGCGACTGTTTTCTAGAGGCTCAGGGACAATGTTGAAGTAGGTTTCTAAATATCCCAGTGCGAGGGTTGTGCCCAGGGCAAATTTGGTGGTTTCTTCCTGTCGTAGCGAAATTAAGTGGCGGCGCATGTGGCCATCACCATCGAGTACCAGGTCATTAAACCCGACTTGGTCAACGGCTTTTAAGGCAGGGGGCGGTGCGATCGCAAGGCTGGCACCTTCGGTGACTATTTTCTCAATGCCAATCAGGTTTGGCGTGTTCGAAAACACGTCTTCAAGGGCCTTGTGGCCTGGCTCAACGGGTAAATCCCTGTATAGATCTAGGCCAATTGCCGCCGGTTCATGCTGATTGAGGAGCGTAATCAACTCGGTCAATTTTTGATCGGTGAGGGGCCATTGACCGCTAGCGGCAATGTCTGTGTCGTCGATGGTGACGATGGTAATCGGAATCTCGTGGTGCTCAAGGGGGCGCAGGCAAAACCAGCCATCTAAAACAGCCCATTCCAAAAGCTGTAGGAAGCCCAGTGCCTGTGCGGTTAATGTGAGTGCGCTAGTGCCTAAGGCAATACTTGCCAATCTTAGAAATGATGGCCTACCCAGTTTTGGCAGTGTTTTATCGGGACGATCAATTGGCTGATGGGGGGGCTGATGGGGCATCTTTTGTGGCTAATGAGTCCTCTGCCCCCATCCTTGGTGGCTCAAGCTTCTATTGGTTCAGTGTGTTTTGTTTAAGTTTATCTGGCACGTTTATCTGGCACCCATTGTTTCAGTATTGATTATTTCAGTTCCTATGTCTTCCTCTGTATGGATTATTTCAGTATGGATCTGCTCAGCATCAATATTTGCTCGGGTAAGGAGGTTGGCCCAGGTAGCTTGTGTTTCGGGTGCTGGCGAGGGCGCTTGCATAAGCGGCATGAGTGTTGCTAGGGCATCGTACCAGTATCCGGTGGTTATGTACTGATGAGCCTGGGCCAGCAACGAAAGAGACTTGAGGGTCTGCTGATCAGCGAAGGGGAGTGGCCGATATTGTATCCAGCCGCCGACGACCCAGTCATCCGTCCGTTGAGTTGGATTGCAAATGAAAGCTGCACTCCAATAATAGGTTGTTCCTGGTGAGAGCGTAAAGCCTTCTGGCAGTTGAATCGGGACCAGACCGCTACCGCCTGTGAGGACTTGCTGCCCTTGGGCGATGCCATTGAGCTGATGGTCAAACAGACTGATTTCTAAGGCCGTGATGTCAGTGTTGGCGGTAGTATTTGGGATATGGAGCCAGAAGGTTGGCTGGGCCAACCGGGATTTACTGACGAAATTTTGAGGGGCGAGGGCAATGGCCGTTGAGGGGGGCGTGACTGAATTTGGGCTTCCCGCAGGTGCCCAGGCACAGGCTGATTCTGCCGGACGTGAGCCGCCGCCAGCTGTGGAGCTGGGAGCATCTTGATTCGGTGGGGGCTCGAAGGCAGCTGCCTGTGCGGGGTAAGTGCTTGTGAGTAGACTTATTCCTAGGGGCACTATTCCTAAGGTCACTGACATAAGCCCTGCGGCAGCCAGACCCGTTGATGCAAGATTAAGGCGAAACATAAACATGGCTCTGATGGGGACTATCTAAAAAAACTAAAAACTAGTATCTTTTTATACATTGTTTATTTATTGTACGATTCTTTCTTCGGCTTTCAGGCCAGTTTTGTAGGGGGGTGGCATCGGTTTCATGTGTTCAGGGATTTGTAACGTGAAAGGCCCTGAATGTATCTTCTGATAAAGCCTATGTGGCTTTAAGGTTGTTATTTGCAACAGTTTTTTGTCTTTTGATAGGACGATTTTTTGATGGGGCGTCCTTTGAAAAATTATTCGGACTTTCCTTTTCGTTGCACTGTTTATTTATGGTTGGCTTTCTTTATGGTTGGCTTTGATAGGCGATGGTTGTGGAGACATGTATTCGGATGCGATCGCCAGGAGGGTGTTACAGGACCACTGCTTGAGTGCGATCGCCTGAGCCCCCTTCTGAATAGCCCGTTGTTGTTGATGCCTATTCTCAGCTGAAACAACGGCCAGCACAGGAACCCGAGTGCCATAGTTACCCACTAAGATATCTAGTAAATTTTCTTCTAGACTCTCTTTTAATGTCTTTTGTTCATGGTCTGTGAGACTAGATAATTCTAGGAAAATCGCACTGGGTGTTCTTTCTAAGAGATAATCCGTGATGTGGTTTGGAGAACACACATTGACGTTGAAAATTCTCTCTTTTCCTGCTGCTTGGAGCTGCATGCCCCAATCTTTATCTTCTGAAACAATCAGCAAAGACGTCGTTGAGGTCGCACTGAAGGACTGCTCTAACGGGTGCTCAGCGAGCAGCTGAGGATCAGTAATATGGGGCTGTAAAAGCTGCTGTAGCTGGTCTACTTCATGCAATAGCCTCTCAACCTTGCGGTTGTTTATGGTGCTAATGTCATTATTGGTATCAGTGCCCATAAGAGAGACTTTTGCCAGTGGCTGAGAGCTATCATTGCTGACGGCCTTCAGCTGCTGTTCGACTTTTTGTGCCTGGGTAGAGGCCGATTGAAACCCAAAGGAGCCGAGGGTGCCTTTGAGTTGATGTGCGATTGCCAATGCGCTTTGACACGTCTTCTGCCAAGACTTTTGGAGCGTGTCAGGGGACTGGTTACTGGCCTCAGAGAGAGACTCGCGCTGCTGCGATGCGTCAGCGTCTACCTCAGTTACCGTCGTGCCCGTTAAAGGTTTAGATACTGTGCCAGGTGTGCGAGTTCGCCATTGTTGGAGTGTTTCACCCAGCGTTTGTACCTGGGCTTGGAGCTGGGTAAAATGCTGCCATGTGATGGCCTGCACCTGCTGCCAGGTTTGTGACACAATTGCATAATCTGATGGAGGGGGTGCGCTGTTTTTTTTCGCTTCGGCTGTTGTCTGGGTGAGAGGTTTGGGTGCTTCTGGAGAGGCCACTTGGCCACTCGATTGTGTTTCTTCAGAGAGGGGTGGGGTGGGCGCTTTTTGTAAAAAGTTGGGATTGAGGCGGTATCCCCTGCCATAAAGTGTTTCGATAACATCGTGAGCCCCTGCTTTTTTTAACTGTTTGCGCAGGGAACGGATATGGGTCTTGATCGTGTCTCTGCTGGGGCAATCAGCCAGGTTCCAAAGTTGATCTAGCAGGGCTGCTGGGCTCAAAATGTGGGATGGATATCGCAGCATCAGCTCTAAAATAGCTAACTCCTTAGGTCTAAGTCCTAGGGATTGGCCACGATAGCTCATGATTTGGGTGCTGGTATCAAAGGCTAGATCGCCATAGCTCAACACCGTAGAACCATCTTCAGCATTTCGTCTGATCAGCGCCCGGACCCGTGCGGCTAATTCATTAAGCTCGAAGGGCTTAACCAAATAATCATCGGCCCCGGCATCTAGGCCCGTGACCTTATCTTGGATGTGGTCCTTGCCCGTGAGCATCAGAATGGGGGTGTGGTTGCCTTGATTTCTGAGGTTCTGGCACACTTCAAGGCCACTGGCTCGAGGCAACACAATATCTAAAATGACCAGGCTGTAAGGACTTACTTCGAGTAAATCCATGGCGTATTCACCATCCTGAGCCACTTCAACGACGTAATTATTTTGCTTGAGCTTATTGCTAATGAGCTTGGTGAGAGCAGTGTCGTCATCAACCACTAAAATTTTCATAGCCTTTTCGTAGCCTGGGGCCTGGTTAACTATGGAAGAGCCATTAAGGAGGCGCTATTAATAAAAACGGCTACCGTAACGAGCTGTGTTAAGCCTCCCAAGATGCCTATTACAAATGTTTTTCTGCAAGTGTCTTATTACAAATGTGTGCACTGTAGGAACTTTATCGCCGATTTTTTCATTCATCGGTGTATTTTATCACCGCCCCCTGCGTGATCAGACCCAATACAAGGTGAAAT
>JBCDAG010000106.1:0-18782 GCA_039186165.1 Cyanobacteria bacterium P01_F01_bin.53 | reverse complement strand
TAGCTCAACTCTCGAAAGGGGGGCATAACTTTTTGTCGTACTCTGGATCTAACCGCATGTCCGGTAACACCTCCCCCAACCCCCCCGAAAGGGTTCCGTTTAAGAGCTGGTTGGAGGCAGATATGCAGACTTCTAAGTGCGCCTTGGGACGGCGGAATGTCCTTATGGCAAAGAATATGTCGGTGACTGAGCGTAGCCGAAGCCAGTCACCAGTCAAAGCGTTCAACGGCGTCGTATAAATCGACTTGTTCTTCTTCATCAATGGGGTCTATTATTTCGACTTCTGTATTCTCTTCTTCTTGCTGGGCTTCGTAGGTGGCTAGTTCGCGGGCGACGATCGCTTGAATTTCTTCGTGGGTGGCTACGCCTTCGTAGGCGTAGCGGTTGTAGCCGCCGCGATCTACAAGGGTTCTTAAGTATTCGACGCGGTCTTCGGGGTTGGGGTGGCTGGCAATCCACTCGGGAGGGCGGGGGCCTGTTGCTTCTTCGTCGAGAGTAACCATAACGTTGTGCAAGCCGTCGGCAGCGTAGCCACCTGCGGCGAGGATTTGGGTGCCGACGATGTCTGCTTGGCGTTCCATACTGCGGGAGTAGCCGCTGAGAAAGACGTTGTTGATCAGGCCGCCGTAGGGTAGGTATTGGGCGACGCTGCTGCTGAGGTTGCCACGGGTGGCGATTTGGAAGCCGTGGGAGAGCACGCTGTGGGAGAGTTCGTGGGCGAGGAGTCCGGCGAGTTCGGCTTCGGAGTCGGTTTTGAGGATGGCACCGGCGTTGACGAAGATTTTGCCGCCAGGCAATGCGAAGGCGTTAAGGGTTGGATCGAGAATGACGAAAAATTCGTAGTCGAGGTCGTTGCGGCCGGTGACTCTAGAGAGGCGATTGCCGAGCTGGCGAATGTAGCCGTTGGCTTCGGGGTGTTGCAGCATGGGGAGCTGCTGCTGAATGCGATTGGCGAATTGGTTGCCGACGGCGTTTTCACCTTGGAGCAGCATGATGGCTGAGTTGGCGGCGGTGAAGGGGCCAAAGACGCTGCCGGTGATAGCGTAGCCGAGGATGCCGGTGAAGGCGTTGGTGATCGCACCGTCGCGAATCTCGGAGCGGGTTTTGCGTTGGAAGCGCTGTAGGTTGTCTGCGGCGAGGGTGGTTTGCTCGGGGGCGGCGGGGTGCTCACTATTGAGGGCGACAAATTGGCGGGAGGCGATCGCGGCTTCTATCCATTGCTCTTGGTCCATCAGCATGTCTACCTGGGCCAGGAGCAAATCGGCTTGCTCGGGGTAAGTCGTCAGGGCTTCCTCTAGGACGGCAATGGCTTCATCGGGGCGTTCGTCGGCTTGGAGTGCGATGGCGTATTGTACCTGGCCGGGAATAAAGGCGGGCGCTTCGGTGGTGAGCAGGGAAAGGGCGGTGAGGGTTTGAGAGGTGCGATCACGCTCTATACCTGATTGGGCTTCGCGCCAATAAACGCCGCCAGCGGGTGAGAGCTGCGTTTCATCGCTGAAGGGTTCTGGAACCGTTGGGGCAAATTGTTGGGGAAGTAACCAGCTTTCATCCTTAGCTTGCCGGTATAGGGCTTCGGCTGCGGCAAGATTTCCTTTCAGATACTCATTATCTCCCTGAATCAGGAGCTTACGACGAATGCGTTCTGTTTCTGTGAGGGCGGGTGCTTTCTCTTCGGCCTCTTCGCAGGTGGCCTCCTCCTCCTCACTCACTTTGCATTCGATGTCTTCGGGTTCAGTACCGGCTTCTTCAGGGACAGCGTCTTCAGGGACGGCTTCTTCAATGTCCTCTTCGGGTTCAGTGATGTCCTCTTCTTCTACTGTTGTTTCCTCTACAGGCCCCTCTTCTTCAGAGTTCTCGACGGTGGTGTCGTCACCGTCTTCTTCAGGACCGTCTTCTTCAGGACTGTCTTCTGTAGGACTGGGACCCTCGTCCCTTTCTAGGACGGTTTCCAGCGAATCTTCTACAGTGTCAGCCATTTGCCCAGTGGTGGTGGCTTGGTTTGCGATCTCTGGTAGTAAGTGTCCGTCGGCGGGTTTGCTCGCTGCGATGGATGCCGCAAATCCAGTGGTAGCAACCAGACAAAATAGAGTGAAGCGTTTCATCATCATGACGGGTGCGCGAGAAGACAGCTGCATAGAGTGTAGGAACGGAATATACTAAGTTAAAGAATGTAAAGATTCTTAAAAAAGTCGCTTGAGAGACATAATGAACTCCGAAACCTTAGATGCCATAAAACCTTGGATTAATTTTATCCATCCGCTGGCCATGTGGGGGATTTTGGCCCTAACACTTTACGCAGGGTATTTGGGATATCGGCATCGTCAAACGCGTTTGGCCAAGAGTGAAGAGAAGAAAAAGCTGATTAAGGGTAAATTCTTAGATCGTCACCATAAGGTCAGCTCGATTTTACTGTCACTGATGGTACTGGGTAGCATTGGTGGCATGGGCTCTACTTACCTCAACAATGGCAAGTTGTTTTTTGGTCCTCATTTGCTGGCAGGCCTTGGCATGATGGGGATTATTGCAACCTCTGCATCGCTCGTGCCGTTTATGAAAAAAGGCAATGACATGGCTCGGAACGCTCACATTGTTCTCAATGCTGTATTGGTGGGTTTGTTTGGGTGGCAGGCGGTGACTGGTGTGCAAATCACGCAAAGGATTTTGAAGAGCATGTTTGGTTAAAGCACGGCTGTTGTGCTGCCACTGTTGCAATGGTTTACCATTGAAACTGTGGCAGCACGAAGGATAGCTGGCTAGCCAATGCATACGCGTACCGCACGTAGACGGACAGACGGACCACTGAGATAGTTCTTATCAGTAGTCCGTTTCATTGCAAGAAAAAAGCCGACGCTGGGCTTCTTCCAGGGTCGGCTTTTTGGCTATCTCACTGCGGTTTCACGCTGGGCAAATCTGATGTGGCTAATCTATCGCCTAGGTGTCTACTCAATAAGGAGCTATCCCACGGTGAGACGTTTTAAAAGCGATGATAATAGCAGCGCCCAATGGCTGAGACGCTTATCCATCAGGTGCTCCGATGCAGTGGTTTGCTTCGTTGGCCTTAACGTGCCCACATATAAACAAAACTTGCTACATCAATTGCAAGTTTTGTAACAAATGCTGTAATGGTGTCTATTAATACCTGAGTTGTTTGGGGGTTGCCGTCTGAGAATATGGTGGAAAGCGCTGCATATTAAGGCCTGATAGAAGGTCTAATATTGTTGCTTTTAGCACTGCCAAGGTTGCTTACGGTTGCTAATCAGACGGGTGACTCAGTACTCTACATTTACCAGTATAAATACGGTCACTTTATCGTCATGGTGAAAAAACAAATCCGAGAGCGATGGCCTCATATGTTGAAAGCCTCTTTATGTTCCGGTTTTTTACAACGTTCCAGCTTTTGGCCCCAGACCTTTCGTACCCTTGCCTTTTGTACCAATACCTCTCGGTCCACTAGTTTATGTAGGGCTATGGGCTCAACAGTGGGGGTAGGCGTTTTTTGGGGAATGGCTAGCTTCTTTTCACCGGCGGCTGAGGCCCAACCTAGAAGTTTCAGTAATGTGATAAATCCCGAACAGGTGCCAACGGCTCGCTATGGCCGAGGAGAGGCGGTGGATCTGGCTTTAATTATTGATGAATGGCGCGATCGCTATCCTTCTATCTCGGTGTTTGCCTGTAGCTGTAATGCAGAGACCTGTGGTGATAAGTCCGTTTGGCCGTTTAGGGCATACACTCGCTACCAGCCTTTTGTGGCCCTGGGTGACTTTAATGCGACTAACACCGTTGCTACTGGTTTTAATTGCTTCGATATGGAAACGGGTGAGCCGCCAGAATCTTAGAATTCCTAGACGTTAGAAGAACCCAGCAGTCTAGAAAAGACGCCCTCTTATAGTGCATTCCTTGCATACGAATGTTGTAAAACCTGTTTCATCGCTCACACGTTCAACCGATATCAAGATCGTTACGGTCAATAACAAATGATGTGGTCTCAACGCCTTACCCCCTTGCTGATTAACCCACTACTGAAATCCTTAGGGCTTAAGTACACAGGGGACAAGCCTGTGACGGCTTCTGCAAAAGTGAAAGTGAAAGGTCTTGCTTTAGGGACCACCTTCCTGACCTCAGCATGGGTATTGCTCGGTTTGCAATGTCTATTCCCCAGCGCTGCTAAAGCGAATGCAACAACGCCACTGGCCTCTCAGTTGCAGGCTCTAGCTCCGGACCTATACCTGAACACTTCCTTGGATCCATCACTGAATCAAGTATTGGCCCAGTCACCGGTGCCCTCACCGGAGCCGTCACAGCCGCAAGCGGCACCGACGGTGCGATATGCGCGGGGTGAAAATGTTGACTTGGCTGAAATTGTTTCGGAATGGCGCAGTTACTATGACGATGTGCCTGTGTACCTATGTGTGTGCCAAGACAACACTTGCAACCAAACGGAAGAATGGCCGTTCAGAGAATATGATCAGTATCAGCTAAGCGTTGCCTTGGGGCCAACGAATGGCATGGTGTCTGAGGCGGCAGGATTTAGTTGTGTAGATATTGCCGATGGCTCCAGGCCCAGCAATCCGCGAGAATTTACGATTGCTCAAAATGATGAGGCGACCGGTGATGCTGATAACAGTGATAATGCTGCTGCGCCGGTAGTACCGACTCCGCCAACGGCTACTCAGGCGCCAGCCGCTATTCAAACGCCGCCGGATGCTAGCCCTCAGCCCTCAGTGCCTAGTACTCCTGCGCCTAGTACCCCTATATCTGATAGGCCAGTGGCCAATGGTGCGATCCCAACTGCGATTGCCATTAATGACGGTGCGGCTATCCAGCTAGATTGGCCCAGCGGCGCGTCTAATGTGCTGGATGTGGCAGGCAGCAACTGGAATATCAATATCTTGGATGCGCTGGACTGCGAAAGTTTGAGCCTAGTCGATCAAAAAATGATGGAAGCTCAGCGGGTAGTGGGTGAGCCTGTGGTGGATGGCACTACGGGTAATGTGGCGGTGCCGGTGTTGCTCTCTTCCTGTGTGGAAACCGATCAATCTGCGCTTTTTGTGATTGATCCGAATGAAGGCGGCGGGTATGCGCTGTATCGTGCCCAGCTGGTGGGCGATCGCGACTTACCGAATGAATTTTCTAGCTATGCTTTCAGCAGCATCCGCGATTTGCGCTATTGGGATGGCTCTCTGTTGGTTCGCCAAGACAGTGCCTCTGGCGCTGAAGCGGTCGTTATCTTTCGCCCAAGTCAGGCACCTGCTGGAACCTATGCCGGTTGCGCGGTTGTGACTGTGACTGAGGGGGCTAATGTACTGTGCCCTTAAGATGGCGTTCTTGAACTAACTACCCTACCAGCAAGCGTGTGACGAAGCTATCACTGGGTTTCTTCCAGCGTAATTTCTCACAGTTTCATTTATCACGGTGTAATTTCGTGATCTTCAACCATAGCGACTTCAGCTCTCAGGCTATAAGCTGCTGCAGTCGCTTTGTGTTGGATGCGTTTTTATATGGGTGCGCCGCTGATAGAAGTTGCTATGGCTATTTTGCATCGGGAAGGCAAGTTTTTGATGCAGCTCCGCGATGATTTTCCCCACATTGTTCATCCTGGGATTTGGGGATTTTTTGGAGGGCATTTGGATCCGGGTGAAAATGCTGACACCAGCATTCACCGAGAGTTATTGGAAGAATTGGGCTATGTAGCCCCTCGATTAGATCTTTTTGAAGCGCCAGAAGATGGTGTGAAAAAACGTTATTACTACTATGGTGAGCTGACCGTTCCGATTACAGAATTACAGCTGAATGAAGGACAAGATCTGGGCCTGTGCTCGGTCGAAGAGATCCAGGCAGGAGAGAAATTTTCTGAGAAGTTAGGTGAGATGCGATCGCTCGGGAAACCCCATCAGCAAACGCTGCTAAGGTTCATTCGTAGCGGTTTGATGAATCCTGTCAAAGCCTAATCATTTAAGCAGTTTATTGACCATCTTAAGCATTCTAGTTTTGTTGATAGGCTTGCTTAAAAAACCAGAGGCCCCCACCATTTTTGCCCGTACTCGATCGGTAATCGTGTTGTTACTGGTCACAATGATGATAGGAATATTTTTGAATTGGGAGACCCGCCGTAATTGGGTACAAATCTCATAACCATTAGCTACTGGCATAACCAGATCTAGAAAAATAAGCTGGGGCTTGTGCTCAATCAGGATAGGCAGAGCATGGGTGGCCTCTTGAATGTTGAAGTAGCGAAAGCCTTCTTCTTGCAAAATGTTGCCCATTCTTTGGCTATCCATCGGGCTATCGTCTACGTAGACGATTAGCGGTGACTGTTTAACAGTAGACGATGTGCGAGTAGATAGCTGCCGTTGATGTAATGTCGTATTGTGTAATGCTGTATTGCTACTACGGGAGCGCGAGCGGTTTAGAGGGTGAGTGAGTCGGGACGCCGCAATTTCTAAGTCACTCACTTTGACGAGACCTATGATGCCTTTGCGAATGTAAGGCAAAATCCGTTTTGTGACAGCGACTAGCGATTGATTGAGTCGGAGGGCGATATCTCTGAAGGTTTGCTTGCCGTCAATGATGTCAGTGAGGTGTTCATAAATGGCGGCTGAGGTATGTTTTTGAAGTGCTGCGCTGTCGTTAATCGTGGGCGCTAAATTGGGTGAGCATCTCGTGAGTCCGGCGATCTTCCAGGCTTGCCACTCAGCTTGAGTTTTCTCCCAAATGTTCCTAGCGCGAAAAGATAGGAAAAAAGAGTTGGTGACTCGATGCTCAATAGCTGTAAAAGTAAAGGGGGTTTTGCCATGTAGCTGGCGGAGGCTACCTTCATGGATAATATCGAACAGAATTTCGGAAAGATAATCTTCGACAGCCTGCGCCATGCTAATGCGATTCAGCGTACCTTGTTGAACTCTCTCAAAGAGATTGGTATAGCCCAGGTCGGCAGAGGGGAGCGATTGGGCTATATTTTTGGGTTTGGCAATGGGTGGGATGATTTGTGGGCAGTGCCTGATGACCTGTCGATACCATCGCCGTACCGGATGAATTGCCGTCTCGGCCCACACCATACGACCCAAATGAAAATTGATAGACCACTGGTTGACGCCATTAGCGGCAATATTAACCACGCCCGTAAACTGGCTTTGCTTATTAACGTCAAAGGTGTTGGTGACGACTTGAATGATCGATTGGCACGACATGGGTGAAGGGTCTCTTTTAATAACAGACAAGAAATAACAGACGACTACGTTGAAAGCTGGACTTGTAGAAGAGAAGCCAGTGCTCTATCGACCCATAATGAACAACCCAACATGAAGAGAGGGTTTTCTACCTATGGATCTGGCCTATAGTGCTGGCCTATGGTGCTGCTGTCTTGTTTATAAATTAATCTGCCCTGCAAGATTTATAGGTCCGTGCAATTACCGGGTTTTCTGACTTTTCTTTTTCAAATTACGAAGAAAGACCGTCTGAATCTTTCCGGAATGTAATGACCTGATGAGGCTTGGGGTGTTTTTGCGTATTCGAGAATGTACGGATTGGCTATGTTTGCGTATATTCCTCCCGGCTGATGTAACTAAAGAGACCAATCGGTCTTTTTTTGATTGGATATGTCATGCCTAAAGCAGCTATAACGCGATCGCACATCATTCAACAGTCTGCCGAAGTGTTCAATCAGTTCGGCTATGCGGGCACCTCTATGGCGGCGCTTATGGAGGCCACTGGCCTGAAAAAAGGCGGTATTTATAATCATTTTGAGAGTAAGGATGCTTTGGCGATCGCAGCGTTCGACTATTCGGTAGGGTTGGTGCAGCAGCGCTATGCCTTGGCCTTGCGGGGCCATCGCCAAGCAGAAGATCGCCTGAGAGCTGTGGTGGATACGTTTTGTGCCACGATTGATGAGCCGTTGATGAAGGGTGGTTGTCCTTTATTGAATACGGCGATCGATAGCGATAATGCCCACGAAGGCCTTAAAAAACGGGCGCAGGGGGCGATGGATCAGTGGCGAACGATGTTGAAGAAGATTGTTCGCTATGGAAAAAAGCATGGCGAGATTGCAAAAAGCGTGAAACCCGATGTCGTGGCCACCATTGTGATTTCTACCTTAGAAGGTGCGGTGATGATGAGCGGACTGTATGGCGATCGCACCCATTTAGACCGCGCCTATGACCACCTAATGGAATACATCGATTCTCTCTTGGCGCTCCCCTAGTGGCTACCCCCTAGTAGCTGTTCCTTAGTGGATGTCCTTTTAATAGCTTCCCTTTTAATAGCTTCTCCCTAATAGCAATGGCTGTTAGGGGCATTGCTCCGAGCTTTTGAATATCCAATTAAAACTAACCGGTCGGTATATTTTGATTGAGGTTACTTAATGCTGAAGTTTTACTATCACCCCCTTTCTCCTATTGTTCGTCGCGTGTGGATCGCTCTCTTAGAAAAAGAAATTGCGTTTGAGCCTATTCTCGTGGACTTGCGAGGTAAGCAGTTCAAAGAAGATTTTTTGGCGATTAGTCCCTTTCATCATGTGCCTGTGGTGGTTCACGAAGGTGAGCGTATTCTTGAATCCCTTGCCATATTGGACTATCTAGAGCATCGATTTCCCGAGGTGTCACTGTCACCAGCGTCACCCGCAGCGCTTGCCCGGATGCGGATGGTGCAGTTGGTAACAACTAATGAATTGTTGCCGAAGCTGGTCTCTGTTGCCAATGCAGAGCATCGGCTACTTGATGAGAGTCGGCTGGCTCATTTAGAAACCTGTTTTCAGTTTTTAGAGCAGCAGCTGGGCACACACAATTTTTTTGGTGAGGAGTCTTTGGACTTAGCTGATATTGTTGTGGGTTCTACCCTGCCGTTGTTCAATCGATTGGGCATTCCTTTGGAGGATTATCCGCTGCTTTTGCGATGGCAGGAGCGTATTTTGGAGCGTGAGGCCTGGGTGCGATCGCATCCTAGTGATTATGACTTTCAGCGGTGGAAGTGCTGGATCCAGCTTCAGGTTAGGCGTCGTCTGCAAAAGCGATCGTCGTAGTGATGTGTAAGCTGTCGTTGCGGGTGGGATATTGCTTCTTTCGGTTTCTTTGTTTTTTTGCAGTTGTTCTCAACAGTACCCTTGTGAGTCCTGTCTATTTGTTTCCAAAACTGCATTCTTGATTTAGAGCACGTGCTCACCACTTTATACAAATCAGGAGACAAATAATGTATACTTTTGATCCGAGCGACCTTGTCGCAGAGTATTTGTTCGAGCCACCAACGGCTGAAGGTGTTGTTCGTAATACCGCGAATCCCGGCACTCTGGATGGCATGCTACAGCACGAAACGACGGCCTATCCCCTTGCCCCTTCTTCCGATGTGCCTGCTGGCTTTATCGGCCAATGTTCTCTCGATTACAATGTTCTTCGCGGCCTCACGAACGATGGCATTAATCCCCAAACGAGATTTGCCCAATATGTTGAAATCCCTAACTTTCCCGATATTAAAAATCTTACGGTAGAAGCTTGGGTGAAAATGGACTATGCCAAAGCTGAAACTGCTTTTACAGAGCCTCCCCAAGGTACCTATCCAGACGGACAGGTTGGCTTTGGTGCCTGCCCTCAACCGGTGTGCAAAGCCAGCTCTTGGTACATGTTTCTCAGCACCTTGCAAACGGACCAACATCTGATTTTCACCATCATTCCAGATGAAGTGACCCAAGGTTTGCCAAAGGCTAAGGATGAGACCAGCGGCAGTGGTGGGATTGTGAGTGAAGATATGGTGCATGGTGGCCAATGGACTCACATTGCAGCTACCTTTGAGATGCTGGCCGAAGACCGGTTTGTGATGCAAACTTACGTCAACGGTATTCAAAGTCATCAAGAAGAAGTCCGAGGCTTTGACGGCGAGATTCGTATGTTGCCTAATGAAACCGATAACCCTATTGCTGATGCTTCAGGTAGTCCGTTGCGATTGGGGCAGTTCCGTGAAATTCAAGAGAACTTGGATTATCAGCATTCGGGGTTGCTAGCCGGTGTACGCATCTACTGTAGGGCACTCACCCGAGAACAAATTGTGGCCGATTATCGGAATGATACTTGTGGCCCAACGCTTTCTAGGAAGGCGCGTGATTTGAAGGAGGAAACACTCAGTAACGTATAGCAACTGGCTGTATAGTCATGGATTCATAGAGTTTTACCGTTTTTATAGGGTAAGACTCTATGTGGTTGCGTGAGTTGCCAGGGAAGTGAGTTGCCAGATGGGTGATGATTCAAGATGTAAGCGGACGGTAGTTGTGACGATGGAACTCCTTTCACTACTGCCCGTTGAATTTTCTATTGGGTGTGAAAAACTCTTGGAGAAAAAGACTCTCTTAGACGAAGGCTGCTTCTGTAATAGTGGCCGCATCTACTCGGCGAAGCAGGGCAATTTGTTCACCTCCCGTTTGAATGAGTGTGTTCCGACCTTGCTGAGAAACATCTAAATCGGAGAACTGGAGACTTGCCCCCAAGCTCAGACGATCGCCGCTGCCAAATCCTCGGATATCAGCAAAGCCTTCTTCTGACAACACATAAGTATCGTTGCCTTTACCCCCTCTGAGGATGTTTTTGCCAGCGCCACCGCTGAGAATATCCTTGCCACGGCCACCAAAGATTTTGTCATTGCCATCGCCGCCAAGCAGCTCATCATTGCCAGCTTGCCCAAAGATGAGATCTGCGCCAGCGCCACCCAAAACTCGGTCATTTCCACGTCTTGCCAAGATGGTGTCATCGCCACCATGGCCTTCAATATAATCGTCTCTTTTGGTTCCGCCTAGACGCTCGGTAGTCTCCTCTCCGATAATCGCATTAAAGACCCGAATTCTGGCAATTTGATAACCTGGCTGCGTAAAATCAGCATTGCTGAATCGTGGGGTGCTCAAGATGGGGCCATCTGGAATAAATCCATCACTTAGACGGATTACGCCATTTTCCTCAACGCCAGTATCTGGATCTTCCTGACCGAAGAACGCAGTGTTTTCGGCAATTTCATCACTGACTTCAGTCCCGGCGTCGAGGACTTCGCTACCTAGAACGGTAAAGTCTGCACCAATGAAACGCCCCCGCGCATCAAAAATTGCATGCTCACGCTGGTCGTCATTGGCAATAAAAAAGTCATTACTTGGCAGTACCATTGCCGCATAGTTGAGGTAGCGACCTTTTGTTGCCGGATTTTCTACATCAATCAGTAGCTCTCCCTTTTTCCCTGGTAAAATAGGGGGTAATTCCTCATTAGGGCTGGCAATGACAGCTTGAGTACTGCCTAAGCCCGATTGTGTAAATTCCTGGTTTAATACGTCAACAATACCGTCTTCAGCAATGCGTTCTACCCCTTCTGAAGCGGGTCTGCCTTTATCTATTGTGTCGAAGTTCCCGTTGTGAAATCCAACCCAAAGCGGTGTGAGGGCACTGCCATTGTTAGGGGCTGTATTTTCAACTGAAACTAAAACCTGACTGCTTGCCATGAAAAAAAATCCTGTATGTGATGTTGTTCTGTAGTTGTTAAATGTCGTCGAGCAGATAACTGTGGTGCCTTTACGTGATGTCTTTACTGTGATGTCTTCACGTGATGCACTTAAGTAAGTGATGCCTTTCAGTGATACGGACACCAGACAATGGGTGCACTTTCCTGTGCCCTGATGGTTTTCGTAGTCATAGCAAGCTGTTGGCTAGCCTCGGTAGATGAAGCCTAGCCCTCTCATTGTTTGTTAAAAGGTCTTGCTGGTAACTTTTTGCTTGTGACGTCTTGAAAGATAAATGCGTTGATAAAGATGCTTCTGCAGATACTTGCCCTGATCCCGTGCAGCCCAATGACTCTCTTGCGTGGAAGGAAAAGAGAGATATGCGTTATCTGTGACTGACAGTTCAAGACTACTGATGCGTACAGAAGACTAGCTTGGGATAGGTTGAGAAAATTCTGAGAGGATTCTCAGGTATTTCTCAGTAGGTCATCGGTATTTTTCTCCGGATAGCTGGTTACTTGAGGAAATTCACACTTTATTTTTCAAGAATAGGTATGTCTTGGTTTTCCAAGGCGTAAAACCACTGAAAAAATTGAGTTTTTTGCTCAAAGGAGGGTGATGCACCTATTGTCATTGTTATTTTTTTAAGGCGTGTGCCAACACTAAGACCATCGACTTCCTCCTGAAGAGCGTCTTGTGCAGAAAGTCACTTTCTGTGGTCGATAGGCATAGGTGCATAACTGTGAATAAACGTTTTTTGAGTAACGTGTATGAAGGCAATAATGCTTTGTGGCGCTATTTTGTGGTGATTGGCAGTGTTGTCATTTTTTGGGGTACGTGCGCTTATTTTTTGGTAATAGGTGCTGATGACTTACTGACTAGTCTTGCGATTGATCAGCTTGTCAGCAGACTGGTTAGCGGCGCATTGCCCTTTTTATGTGTGATTATTTGGTTAGCGGCCATGGTGAAGCTGCTGCACGGGCGTTCTTTTCATAGCTTGATTAATGCCGAGGCAGGTGTTCACTACGGGCGAATTGTTCAGGGATTTTGTCTTTGGATTGTATTGATGATGGGGTGGACCGGTCTGGATATTTGGCTGTCGCCCCAACATTATCATTGGGCCTTTGACCCTGGTCGTTGGTTTTGGCTGTTGCCTGTATCTGCTTTGTTAGTGCCGATTAAAACCTCTGCTGAAGAGTTGTTGTTTCGGGGGTATGTTATGCAGGGGCTGCGCTTGATGACGAAGCGCCCTCTGTTGTTACTTCTGATGAATGGTGTTGTATTTGCTCTACCCCACTTGGGCAATCCTGAAATGCTAAGAGGGTCTTTCATCTTAGGTGCCTTACATTATTTTGTGTGGGGTGTTATTTTTGCGGCAATCACTCTTATGGATAACGGGTTAGAACTCGCGTTAGGTGTTCATACAGCCCATAATATGTTTTCCTATCTCATGGTCGGAACCCTTGATTCTGTTGTAGTCACCCCCACGCTATGGGTTCAACAGGTGCCTGTAGGCCCTCTGGCAAGTATTTGTGTGCTGTTAATTAATGGCGCGATCTTTTATAGCGTCTTCTTTAGCAGGCTACCTCGCCAGATGTCTGTATCTTCTTGATGGTTCGTCTTCTTGATGGTCTGATGTTTACTTCTTGATGATTTGATTTTTAAATGACCTGTTCACTCCCCTTATCAAAGAGATGAAAGCGAGTGAGATCAAACTGAAGATCTAGGGTTTCGCCGGGTGTGATTTTTGCTCTGGGATCTAGCCTTGCGATGAATTCAGTGCCATCACTGAGCGTAAAGTAGACGATGACTTCGTAGCCCATCAGTTCCACGACAGAGGCGGTTGCCTTCACGCCCACTGGATTGATGCCGGGGGGGACGTATTGTGGGTGGTAAATGCCTTCTGGGCGGATGCCAAAGACTACGGGCTGCCCAGCGAATTCGCTGTATCGCTGCTGCCTTTCCGCAGGAATGGGTACATTGAGCCCGCTGTTAGTTTGTACGACAAGTTGGCCGCCATTTGTCACTAGCTGCGCGTCGAAAAAGTTCATGGAGGGGCTACCTAAAAAGCCCGCCACAAAAATGTTGTTTGGGTTGTCGTACACGTTTTGGGGCGTATCGATTTGTTGTAGAATGCCGCCATTCATCACGGCAATACGGGTGCCCATGGTCATGGCTTCGGCCTGATCGTGGGTGACGTAGACGAAAGTGGTGCCGACTTTTTGGTGAAGTTGGCTGAGTTCGGCGCGGGCCTGGGTGCGGAGTTTGGCATCGAGGTTTGAGAGGGGCTCGTCCATGAGGAAAACGGCGGGCGATCGCACAATGGCTCGCCCCAAGGCAACCCGCTGCCGCTGCCCGCCCGAGAGCTGCTTTGGCTTCCGGTTCAACAGTTGCTCAATGCCTAACTGCTGTGCCGCTTCCTGCACCCGCTTTTTAATCTCAGCCTTGGGTGTGCCCTTAAGGTCCAGGCTAAAGCCCATATTATCGGCCACACTCATGTGTGGATACAGTGCATACGACTGGAACACCATGGCAATATCCCGGTCTTTTGGGGTGACATTATTCACCTGTTTGCCGTCGATATAAATGCTGCCGCTACTGATATCTTCTAGGCCTGCGAGCATCCGTAGCGACGTGGTTTTACCACATCCGGATGGACCTACCAGCACCAAAAATTCTTTATCTTCTAATTCAATATTGAGATCTTTAACGGCCACATAACCGTTTTCGTACTGCTTTGTGACCTGTTCAAAAACAACGCTTGCCATAATTTTTTTATCCTTTTACAGAACCTGCCAACAAACCACGAACAAAGAACCGCTGCAACGCGAAGAAAACGGTCATCGGTACCAGCATGGAAATAAACGCACCGGAGGTGAGTAAAAACCAATCTTGGCCGCGATCGCCCACAATATTTCTCAGCACTAATGTTACTGGAGCCACCGACTGATTGCCGCCTAAATACACCAGCGCCACCAGCAAATCATTCCACACCCAGAGAAACTGAAAGACGGCAAAAGAGGCGATCGCAGGCATACTCAGCGGCACAATAATCCGCGTAAACGTTTTCAAATGGGAGGCCCCATCTACCGCTGCGGCTTCAATCAAATCACGCGGTAGCGAGCCAATATAGTTCCGCAATAGGTACACGCCCAAGGGCAAACCGTAAGCACTATGGGCTAGCCACACGGCGAGGTAGGTCCCAGCAATGCCCAGGGTGTTATAGGCTCGCAGTACTGGAATGAGGGTCATTTGCAAGGGCACAACGAGTAAGCCGACGGTGATAACGAAGAGCATTTGCCTACCTGGAAAGTCCATCCAGGCGAGAGCATAGGCGGCAAAAGTGGCGATCGCAATCGGAATAATCGTGGCCGGAATCGAAATCACCAGGCTGTTAAGAAAGGCTTGCCCCATGCCACCTTCGAGGAGAACTTCCTGGTAGTTACTCATCGTGAATTGGGTGAATTCAAAGGGGTTCATTAGGACGCTCCACCAGCCGCTGGTAATCAGATCTGCCGGTGGACGAAAGGAACTTACGAGTAGGCCCAGGGTCGGCAGTGTCCAGAGGATGGCGATCACAACCACAGCAATATGCACCGGTGCCTTGGCCATGAACTGCTCAAACTTAGATTTTTCTTTGCCTTGCTGCGCCCTGTAATCGGGTACAGGAGAGTGAGGCTGAGGAGCGTTAGAGGGCTGTGGTGATGTGGAGGACGTCATCGGTTTAGCTCCTGCTGGCGAAAGCGGCGAATATTGGCAACCATCACAGGGATGACGGCCATGAGCAGAATCAGGGCGATCGCACTGCCCCGGCCAAACTCACGAAAATTGAACATCTCTTTGACCATGCGGCTGGCGATCACATCGGTTTTTAAGTTGCCGCCTGTCATCACAAAAACAATGTCGAAGACTTTTAGTACCGAAACGAGAACAGTGGTGGCCACCACCATCACCGTCGGCATAATCATCGGTACAATGATGCTCCGGAAAATTTGGACTTCATTGGCCCCATCGACCCTTGCGGCTTCAATCACATCTTTCGGAACACCTTTTACGGCTGAAGAGAGCAGCACCATACAAAAACCCGTTTGCAGCCAAATCATAATCACAATCAGCGCAAAGGTGTTGAGTCCGGGTGTGACGAGCCACCCTACCGGCTCAAAGCCAAAAGCGGTTACGATGGCATTTAGCAGGCCAATTTGTTCGCTGTCGATGGGGCGATAGGCGTAGATGAAACGCCAAATCACGCTCGCCCCCACAAACGAAATTGCCATCGGTAAAAAGATGAGCGATTTGGCGGTGGCTTCGTATTTCACTCGGTCGATGAGTACGGCAATAATCAGCCCCATGCCGACACTGAGTCCGGTGACGAGCACGAGCCACAACAGATTGTTGCGGAAGATGATCAGGGTATCGGGTGCGGTGAGAACAAACAGATAGTTTTTGAGTCCGACAAACTGGGTTGAATTACCGTTAAAAAAGCTTAGGTAAGCGGTGCGAAGGGTGGGAAACACTAAATAGGTTGTGAGCAGTAGCACCGCTGGCCCGGTGTATATCCAAGGTAAAATCTTGTCCCGAGTCTTTTGCGGTAAGACTTTTTCGGCCAAAATATTGAGTGCATAAAAGATGCCGATGACGCCGCCCGAACCGAGTGCGATCGCCAGCAACGCCCTAAAAATTAACGATACATTGTCATTCATAACTCATCTCCCTACTCCCCTAACGCGCCAATTTTTTCCTTGTTTTTTGTTTACTCTTCACTGCTCTCCTCACTGACACTCTCCGGCCAATAATACTCAATCCTCTCCGTCACCTCTGCCGCTGAAGCGCCCGCAATAAAGTCCATCATTCCAGACCAAAAGGTGCCGGTCCCGACCGCACCCGGCATGGCATCTGACCCGTCGAATTGGACAATATCAGCAGACGTGAGAAGTTCAGCCTGCTTGCGGCTAATGGCATCGGGATACACGTCCAAATTCACCTGTTTATTGGCCGAGAGAAAGTCTCCTTCTTTGGCCCAAATTTCGTGGGGCGTGGGGGTTGCTAAATAGGCCATCAGTTTTCGGGCTTCTGGTGTGTCATTGAGCATGGAAAAAATATCTCCCCCCACCAGCAAGGCGTTGCCATACTCTGGATTGATATTGGGCGTTGGGAAAAAGTCTACGTCTTCTCCTGAGGTCACGCCTTCGGGGAAAAAGCCTGTCACAAAGTTGGCCTGACGGTGCATAAAGCATTGCGGTGCAGCGGACTCATCTGTTGCATCGGCTTTGCTGGCTGACGGGGTAAAGAGCCCAACGGGCGAGTCACCAAAGGGAATGCTAAGAACGGCTGTGGTCCCGCCCCATACATAGCCAGGTGATCGCACAATGTTGCCAAAGTACTCAAAGGCCTCCTGCACTTCGGGCGCATTAAACGGTACCTCATGTTTTACCCATTGTTCATAAAAATCGGGTCCAGCGGTACGCAGTAAAATCTCTTCTATCCAATCTGTTCCCACCCACCCTGAGGCGTTCCCACTCTCTACCGCTAAGCACCAGGGATGATTATCTTCAGCAACAATCTGGTCGCTTAAATCCAGCATTTCATCCCAGGTATTGGGAATTTTATAGCCTCGTTTTTTAAATTCTTCAGGCACGTACCACACCAAGCTTTTTACCGCAGAGCGATACCAAACGCCGTACACCTGCTCATTCACCGTAGAAAGATCTACCCAGCTTTCGGGATAATACTTTAGGAGTTCATCTCGACTCATAACCTCATCGAGCGCAACCAAAGCCCCTTCTTCAGCCAAAGATTTCATCAGCCCTGGTTGCGGAAACATCGCAACATCGGGCGGCTCGCCTGAATCCACGCGCACCGGTAACAGTGTGGTGAAGGCATCTGTCCCTTCATAAATCACATCGATACCGGTCTCTTGCTCAAAAGGAGCAAGCGCCGCTTCTAATCGAACTTGTTGGTCACCAACAATTGCGCCCAGTACTCTTACAGTGTTGCCCTGACTGCTGGGGGCAGGGGTTGCCGGGTCCGTTTCACTAGCCGAGTCCGTTGCTTGATTGCAGCTGCTAAGCCCGATAAAGAGAAACATGCCGAGGACGACTTTCCCCATACGATCGAAGCCTGATGTGGTTGTGTTTTTAAGGTTCAAGAGGGCCGCTATCAGTGATGTGAGGGCGTTAGTATCCATGGTTTTCTCCTGTCTGCGTACCTCCTGGCTTCGTATCATGCTAGGAGCTTGTGTCGGACAGCTCTCTTTTCCTTAGGGTAATTATTCAAAGTTGATACAAAAGTTTATGGCTCAATAGCTGTTTCTGGGAGCTAGCCGAGCAAGAGGCTTAGGAGACCATCTAACAAGGCTTTCCCTCTTTTTCTAGCATTATGAACGAACTCGAAGAATCCAAGATAAATCGGTAGCTTCTCTTGAGAGAGACCACGATGGGGCCTGAGCCAAGAACGCAACAGTGACCAAAATCCTTCCATCGTGTTGACGTGAACCTCACAAAAGCCATCGGCATCTTCGTCACGAGCATATTCGCCAGCGCTGTGACAGACGCTTTTATGGGTGTAGCCCCACTCCTCAAGCTTGGCATAAATGTCATATTCATCGGTGTAGATGAGCGTCCCAACGCTCACCGTTGCTTGAATGATCGGCTTGATGGTCTTTTGCTGAACATTGGCGAGCATTTTAATCACGACTTCACCGCCGCGCTGAATCATGCCGAAGATTGGCGGCTTCTCTTTTTCGAGCGTACCCCTGCCCCGAACCCCTTTGAGCTTGCGCCGCCGCCCTTTGCGCCCTTTTTTTTAACCTGCTCAGGGTGACCTTTGTGACCCGCAGTGACATAGACTTCATCGAACTCTACCGTACCGGATAGCCGTACTTCTGGCCGTTTATCGACCACCGCTTGGCGCAGCTCGCTCGTCATCTGATGCACATCATCTTTGTGCAAGCTTAGCTCTTGAGCAATCTGTCGATTCGAGAGGTTGAGGCCCATCAGATACAGACAGGCAATCCAGGTCTGCAAGGGCTGATGGCGACCTGCAAAAATACTGTCAGTCAAGTCATCGAACTGACGGCCGCAGGCGCCACAGGCGTATCTCTGACGAGCTGGATAGCTCTCATGCTTGCCACGTTTTGTGACTGACGTAGACCCGCATTCAACACAACAAACGCCGTCTGGCCATCGCAGTTGACGGACCGTTTCGTAGCATTTGTTGTCATCTATGAGGCTCGAAAGCGTTAACATCAGAGGCTATGGAGGCAGCTATTGATGTCACGCTAGCGCGTGAGACCAATGCCGTGCAACCTCCCAGAAACAACTATTGAGCC
>JBCDAG010000105.1:0-18822 GCA_039186165.1 Cyanobacteria bacterium P01_F01_bin.53 | reverse complement strand
TAGGCCACTTGCACCCTTTTCAGCTCACTTAAGCGCTGTGATAAAGACCGACTCCCCGAAGAGGGACAGCGTTGACTTGTCGCTTCGGAGCATACGAATCTAGCCTTAAGAAGAAAATAAGATCTCTTTAACCTCCTTCCTTGAGCTGAAAACTTTTGTTATAAAATTCTTCTTTTTGTGATCTGTTGTTGTCTCGGATACAAAGAGCACAACAGAGAGCGAAAAGAGAGTGGGATATGTTGTAAGATTATTGTTTGGTTCCCTGAATCGTCAGATGTGAGTGGCCAAAATCAAGCGGATGCCATATTGCTGATGTGGCAGAGGGATAGAGGAAACCTCTGTCCAATTTTTCGCTTATGAACTGCCCCACTGCCACTTATCCCGTGTCTCTCCACTCCAGCGGAAAAACAATCCGCGCAGCGGTAATCCTAAATGAGTAAGGATATGCTCAGAGTAGTGCTGTAACACCGACTATCTCATGGCAACCGATCTGCCGACATGTCCTACCTGTGGGGCAAACCAGGTGCTTAAGAACAGTAAAATCTATAATGGGAAACAGAATCACAAATGCAAGGACTGTCGTCGTCTTGGTGCGCGTTCCCTAGCGCCGCAAAACGACACGAGGTCGCACCGCAGTTCGTTGACGACCCTCCGCAAAAGCGTATCAATCACGCTACCAAAGCGCTGATTGATGACCTGCTGTTAGAGCGGATATCGATGATTGGTATTGCCAGAGTGACTAAGGTTTCAGAGCCTTGGGTACAGCAGTACGTGAATAAAAAAACGCGCAGGTGTCTCGTCAGATTGAGGTGAGGTCTAAAAAAAGGAAACTAACCTGGGAATGCGATAAAGCATGGTCATTTGTAGGTGATAAAGGCAACAAGCAATAATGGATATGGTTTGCCCTCAATAGAGTGATTCGCGAGAGCTTTGGGACGCATGTTAGGAACCGAAGTCGGGAGGGTGCGCCTTATGGGCTTTCTTGCCGTTTGTCTATCGCCAGTGCGCTGTTTGCTACACCGATTTCTGGGAATCGTACGAAACAGTTTTGTCGGGTAAGCGCCGTCGTGTTGTGGGCAAGGAAAGCAGGCAAACCGACCATATTGAGCGGTTCAACCGCACCTTAAGACAGCGGGTCTCCAGATTAGTCAGAAAGACCTTGTCGTTTTCGAAGAAATTGGAGAATCACATTGGTGCTATCTAGCAGCTTATTCACCACTACAATGCATCCTTACTTGTCTAGGAAACCATTACCTCAAATTGTCTAAGGTGTTTAATCTACGGGCAATGAGAATTCAATAATCTCAAAGCCTCTGACCTCATCAGGATCTTCGAGTCCTTGGTTAATCACTTCGAGTCGTCTTCGTGGATTGGGGTCGCTGAGCAGCTCCACGTCTACGGTTCTATTTTCAATGCTGACAGGTTCTAGCTCAAAGAGAGAATCAGCACTATTGTAGTCGGTGTAGCTGAGGTCTTCTTCGAGGCGCTCTAGCTGCTCTTCTTCGAGGGACTGGCTAGGGGAAGCGAGCAGAGCGATTCCGAGGCAGGCTAGTCCCAGTGTGATAGATACCCTGATGAGTTTCATGATTTTCTCCACCCTCGGTGGATGAGTATTTAAGATGAGTACCCACATTATGGCGTCTTTGCCCTGAAACTTGGCTTGTGAAAGTTATAGATTCGTTACCTCACAGATCACATCCACCCAAAAAAGGGATGCCCTTATTTAGGTCATCCCTTTGCACATGAGCGATCTATTTGATCAGTCATTGGAGCAGATGCCTAGACACCTGCTCCAATAATTGTGATTAAACGGTTACAAACGAGCTTTCGGAGAGTCCGCTGACATCCAAGAGGGTTGCCAACTGCTCATCTCCAATGGAGATAATCGTGTCAGCGCCCTGTGTAGTCACCGACAAGCTGCCGAAGGTGAGACCCTCTGCCAGGCCAATGAAGTCAGTGCCAACTTCAAAGTCAGTGATGATGTCAGAGCCATCGCCAGCGGCAAAGACAAAGGTATCGCTACCGCTGCCGCCGGAACTGTCATCGCCGGTCAGGGTGTCGTTACCCTTGCCGCCGCGCAATAAGTCGTCGCCATCGTCGCCCCAGAGTTGGTCATCGCCCATTTCACCGAGGAGGGTGTCATTACCGCCTTTACCGCCGATGCGATCATTACCGTCACCGCCAAAGATAATGTCATCACCTCCGGACTTGCCCTGTGGTGAACGGTTGTTCATGTCACCTCGTAAGATGTCGTCGCCACCTTCACCGCGAATGATTTGGTTGCCCTCACCGCCCGCGATGGTGTTGTTGGCATCGTCCCCGACGATTTCTTCGCCGCTATTGCCGCCGCCGTTGCCCGTGCCGTCTCCGCCGTCACCACCATCGCTGCCAGCTTGGAAGCCTGCTACGCCCAATCGTGGATCTAGGTCCAGCGGTTGAGAGAGCTTGATTTCAATGATTTCGTTGTTATCAATTTCAACGGCGTCCCGTCCTTGGGAAAAGGGATAGTTGTTGTCGTTGGCGACTAGAATCGTGTCTTCATCGAGTACCAACACATCTTCGATGGTGACAAAGGGGAAGTCGAAGGTCGTATTGCCATCACCGTTCAAGTCACCGGCGTCACCGATGTTGAGTAGATCCACAATTGCTTCTTTTTGAACAAAGCCATCGCTGTTCAAATTCGACAAATCGACCTTGAAGATTTTCTTGAATTCAGCCTCTTCGCCTTGGTTACCGTCACGCTCAATCACTAAGAATTCAGTATCGTTGATGGGGGTGAAGTCGCCGATGGCGTGGCTAGGATCTTCCATTTGGTAGTAGCCTAGCAGCCCTTCAAAGGCTTTGTTGGCAACGTCGAACTCATAGATGCGCAATGAGCCAGTAGGGTCACCCAATACCGTACCTTCTAGCATGGGGTAGAGGGTTTTGCGATCAGGGCTAAAGGCCATGCCTTCGTAGCCGCGAGAGCGAGGCAGGTTGGAGGTTTCATCGCCTGTGAGCACATCTGGGTGGTCGGGCGATCGCACTAACTCTCCGGTAATGTTATCGACTACGGCTGCACCTGTTTCAGGGAAGTCAGTGAAGAATCCATCGACGCCGATCTGGGTGAGTTGAACAAACTCTTCCTCAGGCGTCTGGGGCGTCCCATCCGGATTGAGAGTCAGGAAGCGCTCCTCGTTGCGCAGGGTGTAAGGATGAACTTGCAAACCGGCATCGTGGGCATCATCCACAAAGGAGGTGACTTCACCCGTGAGCTGAGAGGTAATCTCGGCGTTGCCATCACCGTCGCCATCTACGGGCTCGTCAAGAGGATTGCGCAGTACGAAGTTGTTCTTCCAGGGGCCAGCGCCTTCAGCGTACTTGGCGCTAATCACCTTAAGGAAATCAGCATTGTCCAGGTCGCTGTAAACGGTGCTCTCTGAGAGTTCATTCTCAACTGCATCCAAGAAGTCTTGACCATAGATAGCCGCTAGGTCGTTGCCCTCAGCCACGTTAAAGCGGATATCATAAGGGGCGGAGAAGCCTTCTTCGATAGGCGCATCGGGCAGGGTGTTACCGTAGAGCTGTACCAGTGGAATATCACCTAAGCCCTCTGCCTCAAGCTGCCCTTGCAGTTCGATGAGATTTTGGAACTCAAAGGACTGAATGAAAATACGCTCAGGATCGGTGAATCCAGTTTCTTTGAGCATTTCGATCAAAGGCTCCTCTAAGGAGAGACCTTGCTGATCGAAGAAGGTGGGGTGCTTAGTTTCAGGGTAGATGCCGACTTTCTTACCGGTGTCTGTCTCAAACTTTTGCACCAGCTCGATGACTTCTTGGAGGGTCGGAATCTCAAACTGACCATCGAAGGAGGGATCGCGGAAGTCGCGAGATTGAACGGCGCGCAGTTGCTTGATTTCATCAAGGGTGAAATCTTCTGCAAAGTAAGCAGTCGTTTCAACGCCATCTAGGTTCTTGGTGGACATGCGCTCCTCGCCAAACACCTCGGCAACATTCGTCGTGTCGTCGAGCATGGGTTCGTGACGAGCAATCAACACCCCGTCCTTGGTGGTGACTACGTCAGGTTCAACAAAGTCAGCCCCTTGATCCATCGCTAGCTGGTAGGCCTCTAGCGTGTGCTCGGGCAGTTCGCCGCTAGCGCCTCGGTGACCGATGACAATTGGTGCCTGACCGTTTAGCGTGTTGAAGTTTGTGATGTTGGGTGTGTCGATGGGAGCTTCTAGCAGGGTGCCTTCGGCATCAAAATGAAGCAAATAAGGGCCAAATTCTTCTCCGATCCAAATCTCTCCATTAGAGTCGATTACCATCGATTCCACATCAAAGTCGGAGCCGGTTAAATGACGCTCGGCAGTGCCTTCATTTTGAATCTCGAAGGGAATGAGGCCATTGGGATCGCTCAGCTGCACAAAGCCTTGAACATCCACACTGCCGTCGCCACCTTCAGACCCGGCGAAGTTAGGATCCACCTGATAAATCCGCAACAAATAGTCGGCGCTATTGGCCTTGGAGCCAAAGCCATTGTCTGAGAGGAACCAGTAGTTAGACCCGTCGCCTTCGGGGGCAAACTGTACGGCGCTAAAGCCCTGTACCGGCGGATCTTCGAAGGGGCCAGTGCGACCGTTCGCGTCAATGCCTTCGCCTGTTGGAGGACCTTCGGCAAAGGTATCTGCGGGGAGAGAGGCAAACCCTTCTAAATTGGTATCAAAATTCGTCATTTAGTTACAGAACTCCTAAGGTCTGGATTGTAGGTAGGACAAAATAGAACTGCTGGAAGTGACTAGCTGCCCATCAACGTGTCTCTAGTGGGGTTTTTCGATACTCAGCTTCAACACACAAAACAGCAGGCGGTAGTCTATGACGACTGCCAAAAGACGTTCTCTCTGTCAACATCCTGTTTTTTAGAGAAGTTAAACAGATTTAAAATTAAATAACTAAAATTAAATAACAATGTTTCTGAACTTCCCAGAAGGCACGATCTCATTCAAAGATTAAGAGAACACTATCGCTTCTTTAAGTGAAAACACTTGTTACATTAGGTGTGATAGTTCTTCGCAGCTTAGTGGCTTTTGGGGTTGACTAAATACTCTGACCTAAACGTAAAACGATCAGTCAGACTTGGCCTGTTGAGAAAGAATGGGACATTAAGGAGAAAAGCAGGTAAAAAAAGACACATGTGAAATTCACTTGAGAATTTCTGTTGTCATGATTTTCGACTTGTGCTCAAAGCGTTACGTGCGATGCCTGAAGGCAGGACAGTATATTAGGCCTACTGAATAGGCCTACTGAGGATGAGGGTATCCTTTAAAAAAGACTTTCAATAGAAACCATAAGAACCCTTTAATCCTCTATTAACCTATCGTGCATTTTCAACTAACCTATGAGAGTCGGCTTCTCAAGTACGCCCTTACATCCCCACCTAGCTCAGGCATCTCCAGCTCAAGCGCACCCAGCGATGACGTTGGAGGAACTCCACCTTTGGCAGCTAGCGTTGGATGTTAATCAGCCGGGAGAAGATATTACACGATGCTTCGATGCGCAACCAATGCTGCCTGGCATTTTGCTGACTCAAAATGAACGATATCTGGGGATGATTTCGCGGCGGCGCTTTTTTGAGCGGATGAGCCGGCAGTATGCGCTGGAGTTATTTTCTAAGCGTCCAGCACAAGTAATTTTTGAGACGCTGCAATCGGATATTTTAGAATTTCCAGCTGAAACGCTGGTGACGACAGCTGCCCCTATTTGCCTAGGACGCTCATCAGAAGCCGTGTATGAGCCTATGGTCATTAGGGATGCTTCAGGTTCCTGTAGTGTTATAGATTTCCAGCACCTGCTGATTGCCTATGCTCAAATTAACAATATTATCCTTGAACAGCTACAACAGTCTCGGCAGCAGGCCAAAGACACCCTCAATAGCTTGCAGTCTTTACAGCAAGACTACAGTCAGATGCTGCACACTGAAAAAATGGCGTCTTTAGGGCAGCTGGTTGCGGGAATGGCCCATGAGGTGAATAACCCTGTTAATTTTATTCATGGCAACTTGAGCTGCGCGACTGAATATGCCCAGGATTTACTGCATGTGATTAGCCTTTATCAACAGCACTACCCAGATCCGCCACAGCCTATTCAATCAGCTCTACAGTCAATTGATTTAGATTTTTTAGCGGAAGATTTTCCTAAACTGTTGTCTTCGATGGATGTCGGGACCTCAAGAATTCAAAGCATTGTGATATCGATGCGTAATTTTTCTCGCTTAGACGAGAGTGACCTCAAAGTCGCTGATATTCATCAGGGGATTGAGAGTACGCTGACAATTCTTAAACATCGCACGAATGGTCAGGGGCATCGAAGTCCGATTAAGATTGAGAAAGACTATGGGAAACTGCCACTCCTGCATTGTTATCCAGGGCAGTTGAATCAGGTATTTATGAATTTGCTTGTGAATGCCATTGATACCTTGCAAGAAGCCTCATCAGAAAACCCTAAAATCCTCATTTGCACTGAGTTCGATGCGGATCAGGTGTTGATTAAAATTACAGATAATGGCCCAGGTATTTCAGAGGTTGTTCAACGATCTATTTTTGATCCATTTTTTACCACAAAGCCAGTGGGGAAAGGTACTGGCCTTGGGCTATCTATTAGCTACAAAGTGATTGCAGAAGGGCATGGTGGCCAGTTAAGTTGCCAGTCTCGGCTAGGCGAAGGCACTACGTTCACCATTGCCCTTCCGAGCATGACTCAACAGTAACGAAGGTTGTTTCGGTAAGTGTTGCTGTAGGTAGGGTGTTAAGAATTTTCCAGTCTCTAGAATGGAGCCAAATTACAAGATCGTCAGAGGCCCCTTTTAGCAGCGTTGCCACTTAGTTAGTAACCGCAATGGTTTTATCCGGTTTGCATGGCGTAAGCTAAGTGCCCAATACCATAAGAATCATGGTTGCTGCTGTCGTTTAAGAAATGCGATCGCCTCTGGGGGCTGCATTGAAATTTGAGGCACACCCTTAACCAAGAGTAGCCATCGATCTTCAGCCTGTTGTTGAAGTGTCCACGATAGGCTATTGGCCGTACTGCCTGCTTCATTGTTTGGCGTAACGTCGTTCGGTGTAACGTTGCTAGTTGTTACGGACTGATCCCTCTTTTGAGGCTGGATGTGCCATATTTCTTGCTCGTTCTGCCAGCAAAAAAAGCCTAACGAAGCGGCTAATCGGGGTAGTGGAATACGCCCACCACTCTGAAAAGGGCCTGTGAAAATCATAAAAAAGGCTCTCTTAACCTTGTATTAACCCATTTTTATTCTTTTATTAAAAATGGTCTCTTTATAGTTTTCGATAATACACCTGTGAAGTTCAACAACCTACCTCAATGACTTATTTCAAAAGGTGTTGAGTGGGTTTTCAATGCATCGGCCCTTCTCAATCGTTTACTTATAGTTAGGCCTATGACAGTTAGCTATATCACCTTCGAAGTCGAGCTAAAAGAGACAGTTCCTGAGATGATTCAGGTTATTGAGGCTCAATTGCAAAGGTTAGGTGTGCCTTTGAATTGGTGTGTGATTGATTCCGACCCTCATCAGCAAACGCTGACGGTGCTTGGGGCCTTGCAGGACTAAGAGCAGCACAGTTCACTTACTATCTGGCAGAATTAACCAACTTTTATCAGCTATAAGTGGTTGAACTCTCTTTTACTATCGTTATCGTCCTTTTTTATCTGTTTTTTGGCTACTGTGGCTGACTGTTTTGGCTGGCCTGTCTGTTTTAACTGGCTTGGGTTACCTCGGCCGGGTCTTGCTTGGCCATATCCTCTAGCCACCCTATGAAGCTTAAAATTTGAGCTGCTTTAGGATGATTTAGAAGATGGACCGCATAAAATCCGAACCCCTTTAAGGTGATCCCAAAAGGCCTTACCAAAGCGCCTCGTGCCACATCATCGGCGGTGTGGATGCTACTGCATAGCCCGATGCCCTGCCCGTTAATCGCGGATTGAATTACCAAGCTTTCCCCCGTAAATTTGGGTCCCTTTGTGGTATCTACTGTGGTCACCTTTGCAGCCTGGAGCCATCGCTGCCAAGTGGGCTGGTTAGGCCCGGTATAGTTCACCCATTCGCAGTGCAACAATGTGTGATGGACCAAGTCATCGGGGGTGTTGAGGGGATGTTCGCCTTTTAATAAAAGAGGGCTGCAAACAGGGTCGTACTGATCGGAAAAGAGTTTGGTGCTGGCTAACCCTGGATAGTTTCCCTGCCCATACCGAATAGCTAGGTCAACGGTGCGAGCGTGTAAGTCTACGACCGTGACTGATGTTTGCAAATGGATATCAATGTCGGGATGAGTCTTTTGAAAGTGTGGGAGCCGAGGGACTAACCATTTAGAGGCAAAATCGTTAATGGCTGTGACTGTCAGTGCCGTGCTGGATTGACGATTGTTTAGATGATTGTTTAACTGGGCGATCGCCTCTGCAAACGCATCAAAGCCATCTCTCACGACGGGATACAGCTGTTTCCCTGCCTCTGTCAGTAATATGGGATGGGGATTGCGTCGAATAAAGAGCGCTTGCCCCAGGTGATTTTCAAGCTTTTTAATTTGATGACTAATGGCCGTTGGCGTCACATCCAATTCTGCCGCCGCCCGTTGAAAACTCATCTGGCGAGCAGCGGCTTCAAATGCGTGTAGTGCGTTGAGAGGGGGGAGTTCACGCATAGGGCCACCTTAGCTTGGTTTCCATGCTGAGTTTTTCTCATCATACCCCTGAGAAAATTGATTTTGCAAACCTCGGGCGCTTTTTTCTACACTGAAGGCCATAGAGGATTCTTGGGAAACCCCCATCCAAAAAGAGATGACTTACGCATGCGCATGGCGTGAGCATCGGAGATAGTTTGAGGCCATAGCATTGGTCTTCAGCCATTGGTCAGCCATTGGACTTGTTCTTGTGGCGGGGCGAAGTCTGGTGTCTACAAATATTTCAGGATCTTCTTGATTTTACTCATCACTATAAAAAATAAAAAGGAGCGGTTAGTTATGAACAATAAATGGAAGGGGTTAGAGGCCGTTGGACTGAGTCTGGCTGTTAGCTATGGGCTGATAACTGCTGTGAAGGCCGGTAGTAATATTGTTTCTCTGGGAGAACAGGCTGATAAAAGTGTTGTTGTCAATAAGCCAGCACTGTATCCGGAAGGCCTTGACTACGATACGGCAGGTGATCGTTTTCTTCTCAGTTCTGTGCGCGAAGGCAGTGTTTATCAGGTGTTAAACAATGGCGACGTGAGCCCGTTTATTCAAGATGAGAGATTGGTCTCTAGCACGGGCATTCATGTTGATAGTCCCCGAAATCGTTTGTTGGTGCCCAATTCTGACTATGGTGTGAGCTTACGATCTTCTTCGGATACGCTCGATAAAATGGCCGCACTCGGTATTTACGATCTGACGACGGGTGATGTGCTCCACTATGTTGATCTTGAGCAGTTACGCCCAGGAGAAGCCCACTTTGCCAATGATGTGGCGGTTGATGCTGAAGGGAATGCCTATGTGACCGATAGTTTGTCTCCGATTTTGTATAAGGTTACGCCTGAGGGTGAGGCCTCTATTTTCTTAGAGAGCGATCGCTTTGTGGGTAATGGCTTTAATTTGAATGGGATTGTTTACCATCCTGATGGCTATCTTATTATGGCCAAGAAGAGTGAAGGCGTTTTATTTAAGGTGCCGATTGATAATCCAGAGGCCTTTAGTGAAATTCAGGTTGAGCGCAAATTCGTGGGTACGGATGGCCTGATCTTAGCTGACAATAACGAACTCATTGCTATTACGAATCAGGCCGGTGACACAGTTTCTAATGAGATTTTCGCCCTCCGCAGTGATGACGATTGGCAATCGGCCCTCGTGTCAGACAGCTATGTCTCAGATGCTGACTATCCCAGTACAGGCACCATTCGAGAGGGGGATATTTATGTGGTTAAGGGGCAGCTACACGTTTATACACCCGAAACTACAGACTTTTTTCAACAGTTTGAGATTGAAGGGATAGGCTCAATTAAGTAATTGGCTTTCCAGTAGGTGACTGCTTGATTGCGTTTGAATACGTGAGTATCCTTGCCAAATGAATTTTATTTGGGCATGTGTTTAGCGTGCAATAAGATGTCGGTCCGTAATGTGGGCAACTTAGCCATAATCGATTGCGCCCTCCTACTGTCTAAATTGTTCCTCCCGGCGAAGGGTATCAAACCGAATGGGGACACCTTCCTGGCTGGCCTGCGCTTTGGTGTAGTGCACTCGGTCAATTCGGCGGCCTTGTTTAGACTTTTTTGCAGGCTGATCAAATAAGGTAATTACCCCACTGCGGTTAGATAGAATAACCGGTTCTACTGGCTGTATTCGTACTGCTTCGCCGGGCTGTAGAACTCTCTCCTTCTTTTTGAGCGCTGTACTGAGTTCTAAAGTTCCATTTCGCTTATCCGATATTGTCCAACCCGTTAAATCTACTTCTTTATCATCAAGATTGATAATAGAAATCCACTCATTTTCCCGTTCGTCACCCTTCGCATTGACCATTGCGGCGGCAATGAAGACAGGGACTTCCCGATCAACGGCGAACTCCCTGACATCATCTTTAGCAACCATTTCATCTGGAACGTCTACTTCGATCCGTTCGGGAAACTCAGGAATGTTGAGGGTCTTTTGGGCTTCTTCATTCTCATTGAACAGCAGCGGATTTTTCTCGTATATTTGATCGTCAAAGTCTATGCCGGTTAGGGACTCAATTTCAGAAACCGTCACCTGATACCGCTGGAAATTGAAAAAACGATTACCTGTTTTGTCCCTTAGGGCTTCGCGATCTTGAAACATAATAAATGCCCGCACATCCAGCTCTTTAGTGTCCTTGTTAATAAAGCAGACAACTTTGAAGAATGCTGAAGGCGTCTCTGCCGGTCGGCGTCCGGCGGGGCTAATCATGCGACCGAAGTCACCGTAAATCGGCCCGGTAAATTCAGTAATTTTGCCATCCTCATCCAGCATCAGCTCTTTGACCCAATCTTCGAGGGCAAGCCACTCATCCTGATTAAAGTTTTCGTGCTGAAGAGTAGCATTTGGGAAAAAGAAAGTGGAATCAGAGGCTTTTTTGGCCTCGCGAGCCGTTTCACCCCATGAAATGCTTGAGCGTCTGGCTAAGTGACCTCGGTCCCACGGATTGGCAACATAGTAGTCATTGTCTAGCTGAAACTCAGCACCAATTCGGGTATCGATATCCCATCCTCGTTTTCTGCGAGCGCCCTTAATAAGATTCTGGTTAATATTTAGGGCTGCTAAGATAGGCGATCTCCGCTCACGGTTCATAACGATGGTGTAGTGCACATAGTCAGCGTAAATGCCATCTCTAAGCTCTAACCTGTTTAGAACGTTACCCACCAGAGAGGGAGAAAAAGAAGGTAATGGCAGGGGGGTATCGTTCCCTAGAAAAGTAGGATTATAACCATCCATTTCAATTTCTCCTTACTGCGTTATTTACGTTACGTTTGGGGCCTTCTTGGTCTTCGCTCTGTATTCTGTGCCTAGTGTTCTGATGCCTATCTATGTTCTGATGCCTAAGACATTAGAAACCGAGCTATCTGAGATACTAAAATTAGGTTCTATAGTGACTGCCCAGCGGTTTATAATGCGGCATCCTGAAATACATTTGCTTGTATGAAATGTGGGTTTGTTGATGTTCCATCGATTTCTTTAACTCTCTTAAACTCAGTTTTAACCAAATCTTAGATCTCACTTATTCCTTTCTCAATATCTGCGCGATATTCGTCCATAAAGGTGATTAAGGCAGGGGAATCTAAGTTTGTTTTTTATTTTAATAGGGACTTTTAAGGCGTTGTCTGCGCTAGGGCTGTTGCTTTTGGTCGGTGATTTCTTATCGACGTTTGTCTACCATGTGCCCGAGCATGCGATGGGTAAGTTGCACTGCCGGATTCATCACGAAACCAAGCAAACCTTTCAGCACTACGCTGTGCTCTCTAAGCACCCATTGGTGATGCTGGATGGCCTATTAGGTGCGCTGCCATATATCCTGATAGCTTTTGTCTTTTGGCCACTCTCTCCTGTTGGCACTGTAATAGGTCTGCTATTTGGAGAGTTTCATGTGGTGTGGCGGCACACGACCAAAATGGGCTGGCAAACGCCGAAATGGGTGGAGGCACTATGTGGTGCACTCTGTGTTGTAACGCCTGAAGAGCACTGGGTACACCATGAGAATGGCTCTATTGCATTTGGTGATATCTTTACCTTTTTTGACCGCCCTGCTCAGCAATGGCTGAAAACACTCACCTATCTGAAAAAACATTTCAGAAAACAGCTTAAGCAGGCTTAAATGTCAGTTTTGCCATTTTTTCTTATCGTGCAGCCTCTTCTGCTCGTGCAGCCTAGTGCAGCGTCCTCACTTGAAAAACGCTTGAGGCAAATGGCTTGAACTGATATTAACCCCTCTACATTGCGTATAATATCAACTTAATGAGCACGCACTAGGAACCCGTAATGCTGTCAGCAGTTGAGTCCAATATTGAGTCCAGCCCAGCTACCGATAATCAGAACGTACATTTTCGCTGCATTGCGGGATGCCCCGGTAAGCACTCAATTTATGACGTGATCTACACCTGCCCGACCTGTGGCAGCCTGCTGGAGGTCCATCACGAGCGTGAGCCCTTAAAGCAGCGCGATGCGGCCGAATGGAAGCAGCTATTCGACTCGCGGGTGGGGACCACCACGTGGCCCTATGGTAGCGGCGTGTGGGGCATGCGTGAGTGGGTGATTCCTTCCCTCGCTGACGATAATGTGGTCAGCATGTGCGAGGGCAATACGAACCTATTTTGGGCGGATCGCTTAGGTAAGCAGCTGGGTGTGCCTGACCTATGGATTAAGCTATGCGGCAATAGCCACACCGGCAGCTTTAAAGACCTGGGCATGACTGTGCTGGTGAGCGTGGTTAAGCAAATGATGGCCCAAGGGAGCCCCGTAAAAGCCGTGGCCTGCGCGAGTACGGGGGATACCAGTGCGGCCTTAGCAGCCTATGCGGCCTATGCGGGTATTCCGGCAGTCATCTTTTTGCCTGCGGGTAAGGTGAGTACGGCGCAATTGATTCAGCCTGTATCGAACGGGGCCCATGTGCTGGCGTTGGATACTGACTTTGATGGCTGCATGAAAATTGTCAAAGAGGTCACGAAAGATAATTCGATTTACCTGGCTAACTCGATGAACTCTTTGCGCATTGAAGGGCAAAAGACGGTCGGGATGGAAATTGTCCGACAGTTTGATTGGGAAGTGCCTGACTGGATTATTATTCCGGTTGGCAACCTGGGGAATATCAGTGCGCTCTACAAGAGTTTCAAGTTGATGATGGACCTTGGGGTGATTGATCGCATGCCCCGACTTGTGGCCGCTCAAGCGGCACAGGCCAATCCTTTTTATGAATCGTTTAAGAACGGATTCAAAGAGAAAATCAGCGTGACCGCGAAACACACCTTGGCCAATGCCATTAGAATTGGTGACCCGGTTAGCTATGACAAGGCTGTAAAAGCTATTGTGGAGACGAATGGCATTGTAGAACAGGCTACTGAAAATGAATTGGCTGCTGCTGCTGCACACGCTGATTTGACCGGGATGTTCACCTGTCCGCACACAGGAGTGGCACTGGCCGTACTGGAAAAACTAATTAAGCGTGGCGAGATTAAGTCCGATGAGAAAACGGTGGTGATTAGTACCGCTCACGCTTTGAAGTTTACGGATTTTAAAGTCGCCTACCACGAGTCGAAGATAGAAGATGTGACGAGTGAGTACGCGAATCCGGCTGTGCATTTACCGGCCAGTGTGGATGCTGTGAAAGCTGAGATTGAAAAGCGGCTGAGTCGTTAGAAAAACACCTGTCTGGTAAGCAGGCCCTCGCACACCAGCTTTGTTGTGCGAGGGCCTTTGTTTTTTATGTTGGGATGGCGAGCTGTTGAGGCTAACTGTTGGGGCTGACTATTGGCGATGACTGTTAGAGCTGACCTTATAGAATGAGATATCAGTGGCTGTGAAGTCTTTTATTTTAAGGAGTGCGTACACCGTTGGTGAAAGCAATTGTGATTGGGGGCGGTATTGGTGGGCTGACGTTAGCGCGGGCCTGCTTGGATCGGGGAATTGATGTTGAGCTATATGAGAAGCGATCGCGCAATGAAATGCTTTCAGGGCGGGGTGGCATTTTTATGCAGCGGAATGCGCTACGGGTATTCAAACTGTTGTGGGATGGGCAAATATTGGAGCGCTTTGGTCAGCAGGGCGGCAGCATTCTAAAAGGTGGCTTTTTTAATAAATCTGGTCAGCCACTCTACATCAACTCGCCGGACTTTATTCAAGAGGATTCTTTGGGGTTGTGCCTGCTACGCCCAGAATTACAGAAGACGCTTTATGACAGTCTCCCTGCGGGGACGGTGACAACGGAGTGTGCGTTTAAGCGGTTCGAGGAACAAAATGAAAAACAACAAGATAAGGAAAAACAATCCAGTGCGATAAAAGTCTTTTTTCAGGATGGTACTAGCACTGAGGGCGACATTTTAATCGGGGCAGATGGGCTGTATTCTAGCGTCCGTGCTCAGCTAGAAGGAAAAGCGCGGTTGGAGGCTCCAGTGTATAGCGGGATGTGCTGTTGGCGGGGGTATATCGATGGGACAGGCCTACCCTTAAATGATGAGTTTAGCTGGGGTGAGTATTGGGGGCAGGGCAGTCGCTTTGGCTTTTTTGATGTGGGCGGCAATCGGTTCTCTTTTTATGGCTTTGATAATGCAGCACCTGGGAGCAATGATGATGCCGAAGGTGGAGCGCTCAATGCGCTGAAAAAGCGATTTTCAGATTATGGAAGCCCGGTGCCCGAAATCCTTGAGAGGATGAGTGAGGGGGCCATTTATCGAGATGATATTTATGATCGTCCACCTTTGGGTAAAGACTGGGGGCAAGGGCGGGTGACTCTGATTGGCGATGCCGCGCACCCTGTGTTGCCGAATTTAGGGCAGGGGGGCTGTATGGCGGTGGAAGATGCGTTTGAGTTGGTGAAACAACTGTCTGGGAATTTGGCTGCGGCTGGAAAGGAGACTTCTGTACCGGTGTTGTTGCGTCAGTTTGAGGCGAGTCGTAGCGATCGCGTTGCCCGCATTCATGCAATTTCCCGCCAGGTAGGTCAGCTCGGCCAGTTAGAAGGTAGGATTGGTTGCTTCTTGCGTAATTGGCTGTATAGGCTCACACCCACTAAGCTAGCTGATCAGCAGTTTAAGTGGTTGTTTGATTATGCACCGAGTTGGGCTGTAGAGAGGGTGGATTAGTCTCAGTAGATCACGAAAGGAAATAAGAAAGGGGTAGGGTCAAGCTACACAACAAAAAGAACGTAGCCATGAGCGCCCGCCCATCCTCATTATCCGCTGAATCTAGGCCACTAACCGATGAAATTACCTTAAACGAAACGCTCAATTGTTTGCTGGAAAATCTGCCCTTGGAGATGACCGAAGCCTATGACCGTCAGCAGTTATTCGCGGTCTTGCTCAAAGCAGCCAGTGACCGAGAAAGTATTGAGCAGGCCAGCAAAAGCATGAACGTTTCGCCCCATGCCGTCCAAGCTGATTACCGGCACCGCTTTGGGATTGAATCGAGCTATCGACTCAAGAACCTTTCTCGGATTCGCTCTACCACCAAGAATCCCGTCCTTCGGTTACTATTTGTGTCCTTGGCCTTCATCATTGTCAATGTCTGGATTTATTTGCTTTGGCAATATCTACGCATTGCCAGACCGGGTGGGAGCCTGGTAGTTCGACAATGTTTTCCCTTGAAGATGATGCTCTCCTTTCTGCGGCAAGCCAGCAGAAATCTGCGAATAGAAAACTCGTCTTAATAATTTAATAACCTACTCATAACCATCTCATAATCTATGAGGTGTTGGAACCTTAGACTGTCCCAACGCATCCAAACGCACTCATTGAGACTAAAAAGGTTTTTTGTATGGCTTTGACGATATTGATTGTCGCAGCAGCGCTGTGGCTGGCCTATGGCAATGGGGCAAATGACAATTTTAAAGGGGTCGCCACGCTCTACGGCAGTGATACCACAACCTTCCGGGGCGCGCTGTGGTGGGCGACGGCGACCACGTTTGCAGGCAGTGTGGTCTCGGTGGCGATCGCCCGTCAGCTCGTCGTCACCTTTTCGGGTAAGGGCCTGGTCCCCGATGCCCTTGCTAGCTCCCCCGCGTTCGCTGCATCGGTGGGCCTCGGCGCAGCGCTCACCATTTTTATTGCCACGTTCATTGGCATGCCCACCTCTACCACCCATGCCCTGATTGGCGGACTGCTGGGCACAGGATTAGCGGCGGGGGCTCAAATTGGAACAGGGGTGCTGCTGACCAAATTTGCCATTCCGATGTTGACCAGTCCGATTTTGGCCATTGCGATCGCCGCCATTCTCTACAGTATTTTCAAAACAGTGCGATCGCGCTCCGGCATCACCAAAAAGACCTGCGTCTGTGTCGCTGACGGCTCCTTACAACCGGTCCTAGTCGGCGCTAACGGCGTGATGACATCGTCAGCCACCGGACTCGCCCTAGACATCGATGAGAACAGTCAGTGTATTGAGCGGTATCAAGGCAAAGTAGTCGGCATCGACGCGCAAAAATCCCTCGACACCATGCATTACCTTAGCGCTGGGGCCGTTTGCTTTAGCCGCGCGGTCAACGACACGCCAAAGATTGCAGCACTCCTGCTCACCACAGCGATACTGCCCTCATCTATCGGAGTTGGATTAATCGGCATAGCCGTTGCTCTGGGCGGTATTATCCAATCGCGACAGGTGGCTGAGACCATGAGTAAGCGGATTACGGACCTAAGCCCAGGCCAGGGATTCACTGCTAATATCACCACGGCGGCGCTGGTATTGTTTGCCTCCCGACTAGGCGTTCCCGTCTCAACCACGCATGTATCCTGCGGGTCTATTTTTGGTATCGGCGCGGCGAATCGATCGGGACGCTGGAATACCATTTCTAAAATTTTGACGACCTGGGCAACAACCTTGCCCATGGCCGCCGTACTCAGTGGCGGCATCTATTGGTTGGTACGGTAGTTGGTACGGTAGAACAATACTCGTTTTAGGTAGTTGATACGACGATGAGCAACCATGCCAACGAACAGAGGTGACTGGAAAAAGCGACCTTAAAAGTAGACGCTTATCCCAAAAGATCTTTTCCAAAAAGATCTTTACGAAATGAGATCGCTTCTTCTGCGTTGAGGCCCGCATCAGTGATCAGCAGAGGGACCAACTGCTCTGGCGTTTTCGGTGATTGATTTTCCATGACTTCGCCCACCAGCACAGAAGCCATAGGCCCAATGTACTCAACTAACTTAAGCTGACAACTGGCTATGAAATCAGGCGAAATTTCACTAGAGGAAGGGACTTCACCAGATTTTGGCTGAAGCTCTCTTGGCTGAAGTTCTAGTAGAGCAGAGGGCTTAGAGGGCGCAACCGCATCACTAACAGCTGCTGCATTTGTAGCAGCCACATTACTCACTGCCGTGGGTTGTTTAGTCCTCGCATTACTTACTGCGGTTATTGGAATAAGGTCCGCATCAACAACAACTGTTGTTTGTGTCTGTGTCGTACTCACATCGCTGAGCGCCGTTTTTGAAACGGCATCCGCCTCAACAACGGCTGTTGATTGTGCCGTATCTTTTGCCTCCACGACAGACCATTTCTTCTGTCGTCGGCTATCAGGCGTAGACATTGCCAAATTCGTCAAACCCAAGTGCATGACATCATTCAACACTTCCACAGCCGTTGAATAACGTGACGCTCGGGTGTCTGCGATCAATTTATCGAGGATCAGGCCAAAGGCAAGACTGACCTCTGCGTGAGAGCGCCAATCCCATCGCCAAAAATACTGGTTCAAAAGTGTCGATGGCGTTTGACCGGTGAGCAAAATGACTGCGGTGAGGCCTAAAGAATAGAGGTCGCTACTAGGAGAACAAACACCAAACCGCATTTGCTCATTGGGTGCATAACCGGCTTTTCCACCCAGATTCATAGGCTCAACGTATTCCGGCATTTGGACGTCTTCCTGAACGCCATCTACCGATGCAGGCGCACTTACCTTTTGCTTACCCACGCCAAAATCGACCAACATAGGCAAACCATTATCAGGCGATAACAAAATATTATCGGGCGAAATATCACGATGGAGAAGACCTTGTCCATGAATATAATCCAGCACAGGCAACAAGCTTTTGAGCCAAGCGCACATCTCTTCTTCAGTAAAGGTTTTGCCTTTTTTATAACGGTCCCTCAGCAAAGCTGAGTAGGTCACACCGTCAATATACTGCTGGACGAAGAACAACCGTCCATCCGATTCAAAACAGGCTAATCCATCGGGGAGCTGTGGATGTTTAACTGAGCACAAAAGCGTTGCTTCACGTTGAAAAAGCGCTTTTGACGGTGATTCATTGAGATGATCACTGATGAGATGATCACTGACAACCGGGGAAAATTCTTTGAGGACCACGGCTGCATCATTGTGCTGCTGGTCGTAGGCCAAATAGGTTCGCCCAAGGCTGCCTTGACCTAGCAGCTTTTTAATCAAATAGCGATGCTCAAGGAGGGTGCCGCTAGGGAATGTTGACTTACGCATGGATGGTTAGCAGCTTCTGAACAAGCCTATGAGCGTCCAGTTCTTTAGCACTCAGGCCTTTAACGACCAGACCTTTAACGACTAGACCTTTAGCGCTAAAAAACTGAGCAAAACCGCTCAGCCGCTGATAAAAAGTTTTTTGCGCGTCACCCACGTTATCGTCAC
>JBCDAG010000104.1:0-18872 GCA_039186165.1 Cyanobacteria bacterium P01_F01_bin.53 | reverse complement strand
CCTCAGGGAGATCGCATTGCCTCAGGCAGCAATGACAAAACGCTGCGGTTGTGGGACTTGGCAGGCAATATGGTCGGAGCACCGTTTGAAGGCCATCGTGGCTGGGTTGGTTCAGTTGCGTTTAGCCCTCAGGGAGATCGCATTGCCTCAGGCAGCAATGACAAAACGCTGCGGTTGTGGGACTTGGCAGGCAATATGGTCGGAGCACCGTTTGAAGGCCATCGTAGCTGGGTTCGTTCGGTTGCGTTTAGCCCTCAGGGAGATTGCATTGTCTCAGGTAGCAATGACAATACGCTGCGGCTGTGGGACTTGGTGGGCAATATGGTCGGAACACCGTTCGAAGGCCATTGTCGTTCTGTTAATTCAGTTGCGTTTAGCCCTCAGGGAGATCGCATTGTCTCAGGTAGCGAAGACAATACGCTGCGGCTGTGGGACTTGGTGGGCAATATGGTCGGAACACCGTTCGAAGGCCATAGCAGCTCAGTTAATTCGGTGGCGTTTAGCCCTCAGGGAGATCGCATTGTCTCAAGTAGCAATGACAACACGCTGCGGCTTTGGGACTTGGCGGGCAATATGATCGGAGTACCGTTTGAAGGCCATAGTAGAGCGGTTAATTCGGTGGCGTTTAGCCCTCAGGGAGATCGCATTGTCTCAGGTAGCGAAGACAATACGCTGCGGCTTTGGGACTTGGTGGGCAATATGGTCGGAACACCGTTTGAAGGTCATGGCAGCTGGGTTAATTCGGTGGCGTTCAGCCCTCAGGGAGATCTCATTGTCTCAGGTAGCGAAGACAAGACGCTGCGGCTGTGGGACTTGGCGGGCAACGCAGTCGGATTGCCGTTTGAAGGCCATAGCGGCTGGGTTAGTTCGGTGGCGTTCAGCCCTCAGGGAGATCGCATTGCCTCAGGCAGCAGTGACAAGACGCTGCGGCTATGGGACTTAGCGGGCAACGCAGTCGGATTGCCGTTTGAAGGCCATAGCGATTGGATTCGTTCGGTGGCGTTTAGCCCTCAGGGAGATCGCATTGTTTCAGGCAGTTTTGACCATACGCTGAGACTGTGGGACTTAGCGGGCAACGCAGTCGGATTGCCGTTTGAAGGCCATAGCAGCTGGGTTAAGTCGGTGGCGTTTAGCCTGCAGGGAGGTTGCCTTATCTCGTGCAGTGATGACCATACGCTACGGTTATGGCGCGTGGGTACTTGGGAAGATGAGCTACGCTACTGCTGCAATACGCTGATGCATCATGTGGCGTTGACTTTGCCGCAAACGGAGGTTGCTGCTAATGCCTGTGAGGTGTGCCAGCAGGTGTGGACGCGGCCGCAGTCGGCGGCGTTTGCGGTGGCGCAGGGCAGTGCGCTGGCACGGCGGGGTGAGGTGGGTAAGGCCATTGCAAAATATAACCAGGCGAAAGCGCTAGACCCTGAGCTAACGTTGGATGCTGTTGCCCGTGCTAACGAGCTAGCTGAGTCATATCTTGAATTCGGTTTAATTTAGCTGATTCTTGCGGAGCGTTAGGAAAGCGTCTGAAGCTGTTGTATTTTCTGATATGCCCCTATCCCAATCCTTATGAATACAGAGCCCTTGATAGCGCTTATCCGCAAATACAACTTGTCGCAACATCAGTCGCAAATTCTCAATAGCGTAAGACCTGCTATCTTTTTCGGATTGGAGCAGTTAGGCCAGGGTGAGATCGGGCAAAGTCGGATTGGGGGCGTGCCTGATTTGCCCTCGTCTATGCGCTGGCCAAAAAGTCAGGCCTGTGACAGGTACCTGTGCTTTATTTTGCAAATCAATTTTGCCCAGCTGCCCCGTTTCCCACAGAGCCCTTTTCCATCACAAGGGATGCTGTATCTCTTTGCCAGTGAGGGCGAAGACGCTGCTGAGCAAGTTGTTCTTTTTGAGGAAGCCGACCCTTTACAGCCTTGCCCCCAGCCTGACCTCGCAGAGATGATGACAGACTGGTACGAGGAGGTCGTGCCACACACGTTGTCGTTTGCGCTAGCTCCCGATATCCCACGATGGGCAACGAACGACTTTTACGTGCTGTGCAACGACTTCGATATTGATGAAGAACCGCTGGACGATATCGCTAGAGCCCTTTCAAAAGACATCTCCAAGAATTATCTTGGCAAACTCTTAGGTCACGCGGCGGGCATTGGCCATGACCCTCGGCAAAATGCCTATGTAGCGCGGGACGTAAATCCTGCCTGGGTGTACGACTATGAAAAACGCAAAACGCTGGACATGACCCATGCCCAGCGTTGGTGCAATTTGCTAACCGTTGAATCTAACGGTGCAGCTGATTTGTGGTTTGGCGATGCAGGCTACCTACAAGTGCTTATTCATGACAGCGACCTGTCGCGCATGGACTTGTCGAGGGTTTATGTTGGTCTTGAGACTAGCTAGCCGCCCTTCGACTCCGCTCAGGGCTCGGTGCTCGGTGTTTCCGCTGGCTGAGCGGAGTCGTTCGCAAAGCGTTTCCGCAGGAAAAAGCCACAACCAACCGGTCCGTAAAAGAAACCCTCATGCCTTAATCACAGTCATCCAAATTGGAGGCGTGAGCCACAATTTGATCGATTAGGCTGCGAACGTCGCGGCTGCGAGCATTAGTATCATTCACCAAAATGCTCAACGCCAAAGGCGGATGATTTGGCGGATTGAGGTAGCCGCTGAGCGTATAGGTGCCCGAGAGCGTGCCGGTTTTACCCTGGAAGCGACCTTCCGCATTGGTGCCGCGCATGCGGTTACGCAAGGTGCCGCTACGTCCGGCAACGGCGAGAGAGTTTTTGTAGATGGCGGCATTTTCAGTCTTAGCCATAGCCTGAAGCGTATCTACTAGGGCTTCGGGCGTGGCCAGGTTGGTGCGAGCTAACCCTGAACCATCGACAATATCTACGCTGTCAGGGCGAACGCCCAGGTCGCTCAGGACTCTGCTGACCGCGTCGGCACCGGACTGGTAGGCATTTTGGGTGGTGGGATCTACACTACGGCCCAAGGTTTTGAGCATGGCCTCAGCATAGATATTCACGCTGTAGAGGTTTGTCGGATCAATGAAGGCGCGTAGGGGCGGTGACTGGATGGCGGCGAGTTCTACCAGGCCGCTGGGCGGATTCGCGGTGCTGGCGCTGGCCCTAGCGGTGCGCAGGCCATAGGCATTCAGGCTTTGTTGAAACTGGCCTGCAAAATAAGTAGCCGGATCGCGGACGGCGATGGAGGTATTCTCGGAAGCGGAGCCAGCGATCAGTGCGCCGCGCACGTCCATAACGTTTTGTCCGGGCTTTTGGCCCGCATCGATAAATTCACTGCCGCTGCCGATGGTGCGAGAGTTGTTCTCAATGCGCCAACCGCGAACAAAGGCAGGGCGATCCCACACGACGCGCAGAGGTTGGCCGACGCGGGTGGGGATAAGGGTGAATCCGAGTTCGTTGCGGTTCAGGATAAGGCTGTTGGCGGGTGCACCGTAGCCTGCGCGGTAGTCTTCATCTTCCCAGAAGGGGCTAGCCGCAGGGCCTGCGAAATAGTTATCGACGGCGGTGAGGCTATTGACGCTGCGGATGCCTTGGTTTTTGAGCTGGCCAGCCAGGAGGTTGACTTGGTAGCTGGTGAAGGTGGGGTCGCCTCTGCCTACTACGTAGAGATCTTGAGTGGGGCTATTGGGCTGGCCGAAGACTGAGGTGCGAATGCTGTAGTCGGGGCCGAGGTTATGGAGGGCAGCGGCGGTGGTAAGAAGTTTGACGTTAGAAGCGGGGACAAACTTTTCTTGGGCGCGGCGGGCGTACAGCGTGCGGGTGTCGGGGTTTGCATCTTCTACAAGGATACCGACGTTAGCACCGCGAAGGGTGTAGCCGTTGACGATGGAGTCTATTTTGCTGGGTAGCTGAGCCCGACATATGCCAGCGACCGCGGCTTCAGCTTGGGTTAATACGGCCAGAGCCCCGATTAATCCGAGGGAAATCCTGCTCAAGGATCGACCAGCTCTGGTCTTGAGTTGGGTCTTGAGTTGCTTCTGTCGCTGAGAAAAGCGAGAAGGCGTCAGCGGCGATTTTGCAGGCGAGGAGTGGGGTGTCGTCATGGCTCAGGCTCTTCATTGGGATGCGTTGGATGTGGTTGTGCTCAATCTATCCGGACCCACTTTTGGATGGTGAAATGTCGGGCCGAATGTTGAAACTGACCACTCCTTATCAAAATTAATTGAAATCTTATACCGAGCGATACCGTGACTTCGCGTAACGGCTATGAAGCTTTATGTCACTAGGGTTTGCCTAATATTTATTTGAAAAAGGAGAAATCAATAGCCGGTTTTTTTGAGTTAGGTCGGCACTGACCAACTCTGTTACTGGCACAGTTGGTCAATTAAGTTGACCAGATGGGTTGGGCATGGAAATTAAATTAAGTTGATCAACTTGCCCATCTGCCCTATTCCTACGGAAGGCTAAGGCCAACGACTACGCTCAGGGCGCGGTGTCAGCAACTATCGCTGGCTGAGCGTAGTCGTTCGCGAAGCGTCTCCCTAGGGAGAAAGCCACAACCTACCGGTTTTGAAAGGTGGCTTCATTGAATCTTTGCTTCTTAGCCAGATTTAGCTAGTGATTATGTGTGCACTGTCAGGGCTATTGGCAGGGGGGCGTGCTTGCTTTTATTTATGTCTCAAGCTCGTTAGAACATTTGACTTTTCCCGGATAATAATGGGGTCGGCACTAGGAATCAGTCACAAATGGATGTAAAAGCAGCGGTGGCTTTTGAGGCGGGCCAGCCTTTGAGCCTTGAGACCGTTCAGCTCGATGGGCCAAGAGCTGGCGAAGTGCTGGTAGAAATTAAGGCCACTGGCGTTTGCCACACCGATGCTTATACGCTCTCAGGTAAGGACTCGGAAGGCCTTTTCCCCTCTATTTTGGGCCATGAAGGGGCTGGGATTGTGCGGGAAGTGGGGCCGGAGGTGAAAAGCCTCAAGCCGGGCGATCATGTAATTCCGCTGTACACCGCAGAGTGTCGAGAGTGTGCCTATTGCCTGAGCCAAAAGACGAACCTGTGTCAGGCGGTGCGTGGTACGCAGGGCAAGGGTTTGATGCCCGATGGCACGAGCCGGTTTTCTTTAAACGGTAAGCCGCTGTATCACTACATGGGCACCTCTACTTTTGCAAACTACACGGTGCTGCCGGAGATTTCGCTGGCAAAGATTCGCTCGGATGCGCCCTTTGACAAGGTTTGCTACATCGGCTGTGGCGTGACTACCGGGATTGGGGCGGTGATCTTTACCGCCAAGGTGGAAGCGGGTGCGAATGTGGTGGTATTTGGCCTGGGTGGGATTGGGCTGAATGTGATTCAGGGCGCGAAAATGGTGGGTGCTGACAAGATTGTCGGGGTAGATATTAATCCGGCGAAGCGGGCGATCGCAGAAAAATTCGGCATGACCCACTTTGTAAACCCCAAGGAGATCGAAGGCGATTTGGTCGGTCACTTGGTCGAACTCACCGATGGCGGTGCGGATTACTCCTTTGAATGCATTGGCAATACAACCGTGATGCGTCAGGCCCTGGAGTGTTGCCACAAGGGTTGGGGTGTCTGCACGATTATTGGTGTGGCTGAAGCGGGCGCAGAGATCAGTACGCGTCCCTTCCAACTCGTGACCGGTCGGGTATGGAAAGGCAGTGCCTTTGGTGGGGCTAGGGGCCGTACGGACGTGCCGAAAATTGTGGATTGGTATATGGATGGGAAGATCAATATTAATGATTTGATTACCCACACGATGCCGCTGGAGAAGATTAACGATGCGTTTGATCTGATGCACAGTGGTGAGTCGATTCGGAGTGTTGTTCTTTATGACTAAAGCCGTCTGATTCAGATTAGAGCATTGAATTGATCTATTGCGATCTGATCTATGGATAGATACCGGAACAATATTCAAAGTTGAGAAGAGTGTTGGAAGAGAAATCACGATCAAAAAGCTTCGGCGGAACAACCCGGTTTTACAGCCATCGCTCTGAGGTATGCGATTGCGACATGAATTTGGCTGTGTACGTACCACCCCAGGCTGAAGACGCCCCAGTGCCGGTGTTGTACTACCTTTCAGGGTTAACCTGCACAGAAAAGAACTTTATTGAAAAGGCCGGTGCTCAGCGATATGCCGCAGAACATGGGTTGATGCTGGTTGCGCCCGATACGAGTCCGCGTGGGGTGAATTTGCCCGGTGAGGACGACGGTTGGGATTTTGGTTCGGGGGCGGGCTTTTATGTGAATGCCACCGAGCAGCCTTGGGCGAAGCACTATCACATGTATGACTATGTGACCGATGAGCTGCCGGGTTTGATTGCCGGTATGTTTGCCATAACAGATCGGGCGGGCATTTTTGGTCACTCCATGGGCGGGCACGGAGCGCTGGTTTGTGGGCTGAAAAATCCAGATAAGTACGCTTCGATATCGGCGTTTGCCCCGATTACGGACCCTTCTCAATGCCCGTGGGGCCAAAAAGCGTTGGCGGGATACTTGGGCGATGATAAACAACAATGGGCCGCTTACGATGCCACCGAATTGGTGAAGGCTGGTAAGCGGGCCAGTCATCCCTTGCTGGTGGATCAAGGCGAGGGAGATCAGTTTTTGGGCCAAGGCCAGCTGTTGCCTGATGTGTTTGAGGCCGCTTGCAAGCAGGCGGGCCAGCCGTTGACCCTGCGGATGCAACCAGGTTACGACCACAGCTATTACTTTATTGCCTCATTTATGGGTGACCATATTCGGCACCATGCGGCGGTGCTTTGTTCATAAAAGTGTCTTTTGCCCGTTAACGTTTTGCTCGTTAACGTGATCTATCCAGTCGGTTTTATCTGTCAGCTCTATCAGTAGGTTGTTTTCTATGTCAGATGTTCAATCCAACAAAGACTATTTGCACCCACAGTACAAAAAGGATCGGGACACGCTGAATACGATTTTGGCGGGGACTGCTGACAAAATGAATATGGCTGAGTTAGCCAGGTTGCGTATCCGCTATGACGGCTTTCAGGGCGCACGCGATATTCAGAGTGATTTGGACAAGGCCCTGACAAATTGGGGCATGACCGAAGAAGAACTCTTTGAGAAAACCAGAGAACTGCACGCATCAGAAACAGTCTTTACGCCAACTTGGATTAAGAAGGGTGAGGACTGGAGCTAGGGAGGCTGTGATTGGATACTGTGGCAGCCATCTGTGACGATGGCTCGTGACTGTAGGTTAGGAAGAACAACAGCTTAGGAAGAACAACGATTGCATCTCTCAAAAGTTGTTCTTTTTTTGTGTCCTATAAACTTTCAGGACAGAAAAATAAGCCATTTCTCTCTTGTGTAACGGTTTTAGGGGCAATTCTACGACTAAAAACCGTAAGATAAGTCTGATTTTAACGAAAAAAGAGCAGGATTTTTCTCTAATGACCTTAAAACTGTAAAGGATGGACTTTTCAGAATTCTGAGGTTTTATTGCGATCGCCCTACCTTTTCTGAGATTTTGTGAAATATCTCTATATAAGATTACATAACTTACAAAAACATATGTGCTCATAATCCTTGAAGAATCCTTTGATTAAAGGGCTTAATTAAGTTTTTAATCTGCGAGTCAGCGCCTTTGACATATCGCAGTAGACTCCATCTATTACCCCTATGTAAGATTTGCATGGCTGTCTTTATGAGCATGAGAACTAAATAAAAACAACCGCTAAATTGCTGAGTTTTATTTTTTCTTAAGGTTTTACACTGTAATTGTACGGTTGAAGAATAACGGCTTAACTCTGGTTTTCGCTGTATTCCTCAGTGTCCTGAGAATTTTCGTTGATTGTTTGAGTCCGTGGATTTTTCTGCGTCATTTTTTATTGAACGACACTTTTGATTGAGTGCAGCCCGTTGTTTCCCGTGGAAATGGCTGCGAGTTTTTGTTGTAGGCAGGTACGAAGCAATACTGCGCAGCGTAGAGCATTACTGAATAGAACAATACTGATAAGAATTGGCAAGGGTAGTCAGCATGAGTTTGCTGGCTACTCTGTTGAATTTTTCAGCCAGGGATTTTCCCCTTTGGGTCCCAGCTTTTGTTGCCTGGGAGTATTCGCAGGGGCTTTTGTTGGCTCTTTTGTTGTTTCTTTTATTGACTCTGCGGTTGATTGTTGTATGTGTTTTAGTGCCTTGTCAAGACTGTTTTGATGACTTTTTAGGGGCGCATTTAAAATGAAAGAGATTTTGGCTTATATCGAAAAAAAGCAGGCGAGCTATGCTGAGCTGCCGTTTTTTGACTTTTTGCGCGATCGCGCTACTTCACCCGAGCAGCGCCTAGCTTTTGCGCCCTGCTTTGCCTTTTTTGTGATGGGCTTTGGTGAATTGAACAAGCACGCCTTCCGCGTGGAGCCGACCACGGACCCTGTGCAGGCCATGATTAACCAGCATACCTATGAAGATGATTCTCACTGGGTGTGGTTTTTAGAAGATTTGAAGAAACTAGATGTGGACTATGCTCTGAACTTGAGTGATGCGCTCAAGTTTTTGTGGAGCGAAGAGAACAATTTCTCTCGCTGGACCACCTACCGGCTGTATCAGCTCACCTTTCAGGCTGACCCGATTCAAAAGCTGGTAGTGATAGAAGCCATAGAAGCGACTGCTGATATCTTTTTAGGCCTCACTTCTCAGATTGCTGATGAGCTGCAAGGCTTATCACAACAAGAGTACAAGTACTTTGGTCAGCATCATTATAATATTGATGCCAATCATACCATTCACTCTGATGAGGCCGCGCACAAAGTAGAAGATGTGGTGGTTCCTGAGGCCTTTTACTCAAGTGCCTATGAACTGGTCGATGAGGTGTTTGCGCTCTTCACAGAATTCTCTGAGTCTTTGCATGGTTATTGTGTGAAAACGCCCGTCCATCAAAACTTGAGACAGTTATCTATTGTGCCTGAATTGTCTGTGCCTGAATTATCCGTGGCTGAATTGCCTGTACCTGAGCGGGCGGTGGCTGAATTGCCCGTGCCTGAACTGGTCGTGGCTGAATTGGACAAGTCTCGCCTAGTGAAGCAATCCGCGTAGGTTGAGTGTTTTGTTCTAGTAGATATTTCATAACTGTGATAGGAGAATTGTAACTATGTTAGATAGCTCAGTTGACTGCGCACCTGCTCAATCGCCCCTTACTTCGGTCCCTTCTGTTCCTTCCACAACTGTGAAAACAACAGTCGCTAAGCCGGAAGCCCCTGTGACTGCGCCTGAGGGTGGTGAAGCCATTAACCTGTTGCAAATGATTACGGGTATGTGGGTGACGCAATCCATCTATGTCGCTGCCTCATTAGGGATTGCAGATCAGTTGGTGGCTGGTGCTCAGAGGGTAGATGCGCTAGCCGAACGGGTTGGGTGCAATGAAGATTATTTGTGTCGGGTGATGAGGTCGCTGGCCGGGAATGGCATTTTTACAGAAGTGTCGCCCCGTCGGTTCGCGCTGACACCGACAGCGAATTATTTGCGGACGGATGTGCCTGGCTCATTGCGATCGCTTGCCCTCACCATTAGTGACGAGTGGCAGTGGAACTGCTTTGGTGACCTGCTAGAAACGGTGAAAACGGGCCGTTCAGCCATGCAACGCCAGTACAAGGTAGAAGACACCTTTGAATATCTCACGAAGGTCGCCCCTGCCTCTGGGGAAACGTTTGACCATGCGATGACGGGGTGGGCCTCCAGCATTCATATGGCGATTTTGGAGAGCTATGATTTCTCAGAGATTCGATCTTTGGTGGATGTGGCCGGTGGTCACGGTGTGCTGATGCGCGAGGTGCTGACTCGCTATCCAGCCCTCAGCGGCGTTGTGTTTGATTTGCCTAACGTGGTGGCAGGCGCGGTTGGGTTGCTCTCCTCAGGGGGCGTGTTAGACCGATGTGAAACGGTAGGTGGCAGCTTTTTTGAAGCTGTACCGGAGGGCAAGGATGCCTATATGCTGTCGCATATTTTGCACGACTGGGACGATGAAGACTGTCTAAAAATCTTAAACACCATTCGTAAGTCCATGCCGGATACGGGGCGTTTGCTGGTGGTGGAAATGTTGATTCCGTCTGGGGATGCCCCTCACTTTGGCAAGCTGCTAGATGTGACAATGCTCTCGATTTTCTCAGGGGGAAGGGAGCGCACCGAAGCTGAATATACCCGGCTGCTGGAACAGGCAGGCTTTAGGGTGCGCCGAACGGTGACCACGCCGGGGCTGGTCGGCGTGGTGGAAGCGGTGCCTGTCTAGGGGCTGTTTCATGAGCTTGCTTCTGTCTTGTCTCGAACATCTGGTGATTGTTTGGTGGTTGTTTGGTGATGGTCACTTGCTAGACGTTCGAGATGACTCAGGGCGGTGTGTGGTGTGTTGGTGTGGTTGAACGATATACAACTTAGAGAATGAAAGGGTGGCTATGAATGACCTTTACCATGACGGCAATCGTGATTTGCAAGATCAGTTCGACTCGCAGCGCTTAGCCGATCGGGTGAATGAGGTGATTGTGCACGATCGGTTTACGGATGAAGATCGTGAATTGATTGAAACGCGAGATATGTTTTTTATTAGCTCGGTGGATGAAGAGGGCCGCCCGACGGTGTCCTACAAGGGCGGTGATGTCGGATTTATTCGGGTGATTGATGATCAAACACTTGCCTACCCTGGGTATGACGGGAATGGCATGTTTTTGACCTCTGGCAATATCACGGCGAATAACAATGTTGGCCTATTGTTCATCGACTTTGAAAATCCACGCCGGTTGCGAATGCACGGCATGGCCGCTGTCGATGCCCACGATCCGCTCCTGGCTGAGTATGTGGATGCTAAGTACATTATTCGCATCACGGTGCGAAATTTGTTCATTAACTGTCCGCGATACATTCACCGCTATCAGAAAATTGAACCGTCAGAATATTTGCCGAAAGCAGGTTGCACAGCCCCGACCCCCGCGTGGAAAACGTTGGAGATTGTTCAGGATGTGTTGCCTAGGTCGTGATGGAGGCAAGGAGATGTTAAAGAACGCAGTGACGGGCAATATTTTTTGAGGATAAACGCTATGTTGCTGAAGGTGACGGCCAAACTAACGTCAGCAGCCCTTGCAATTCTGTAGCAGCCCTTGAAATTCTGTTTCTCGTTGTAGACTTCGCCGTTTCTAACAATCTGTCTCTAACCATATCCAGGACATGTCGGGGGTGAGGCCACCATTAGCCATGAACTATGAAGTAGAGCAGCACTGCTGCCTTTTTTTATCGGTATTCATAAACGAGTAAGGAGGCATTGTAATGGTGAATAGAGAGCCAAATAGCACCAATGTGATCCTCCAATTGTTTAGAAAACGACAGCGACTTCCTCACGAGCCTCGAAACCGATTGCCTCAAGGTACAGTTGAATCGTTCAATAATGGTTGGTCTGGCCACTCTATCATTCGTCCAAGGCTATCAAAATCGAGGGCTACCAAAAAGGGGACTGGGTCAACTGGACCCTGAGCATCAAGGTGAATCTCGAAGTGTAATTGAGGACCAGTGGTATAGCCGGTAGCACCCATTTCCGCAATCTGTTGACCTTGCCTTACAGATTGTCCAGCACTAACATTCAATTTATTATTGTGGGCGTAGCGAGTCATGTTTCCATCAGTATGACGAACTTCAATTAAGTTTCCATAACCGCCAGAGTTCCAACCAGCTTGCTCGACTACACCATCTGCAACGGCTACAACTGGAGTACCTATTGGCCCTGCAATATCAATACCTCGATGCATCCTCCCCCATCTCCAACCATAGCCAGAGGTAAACATTCCCTCTGCGGGCCATATGTACTGATACTCGGTCAGTAGGGTATTTGAATCATCTGGAGGAGATGCAACCGCAACTGCACTTTGTTGCCAATTTTGAAAAATGTTACTAGAAATACCGAAGTTGCCCACTGAACCTACTTCAAAATGTAACTCAGCCATACCATGAATTGCAATGAGCTCTCCATCTGCATTTAACACAGGACCACCACTCATTCCAGGGGATGAGCCTTCATCATAGCCGATTCTATATCCTCCTTCTCGTGGATCGACAAGTAGTGTTGTTATATTTGCTGTCACGAATTTATAGTTTCTCGTATCTTCGGAAATATTTCCTGGAAAAAGTTGTTCGGGATAACTATCAAGCCTTATTAGGTGTTCTTTAGGATAACCAGCAAAGTAGATCGTCATCCCCTCAATTAACTGAGAATCATCTCCTATCTTTGCAATTGGATAAGAATTTTCACTCCTGAATTCTAGGATCGCAACATCCGCTTCAGGAATTCGCATCACTTGCTCATACTCAACCGAATGTAATTCACCATCTGAGGTTCTAATTGAGTATTCGCCCTCCTGAGCTACTACGTGCCAAGCTGTTAAAACCTGGTAAAGTTGGTTCTCCTGACCAATGATGACACCCGAGCCACCGGTATATTCATCAACGCTAGGTCCACCGATGTGTCCGTCAATACTAACTGTTATATTCTTAGCAATGCTACTAACCTCGAAGCCTTGTAATGCAAATACGACAAACGGCTGCATTAGTATTAAAAGAAAAGCGACAACTAGTCCTATCAACGAAAACTTTGCTCTACGATAAGATTTCATAAGTGTGCTTTCAACTTAGCAATGATGGAATTTAGCAATAAGCTCAAGAACTTGAATACACTCCTTTAATAATCAAATAGAATCTGAGGAGCTATGGGCCCTTATAGCATCCTGAAGTCTTATAACATCGTATAGATTTGATCCCTAAATTATTATCACTTACTCGCTGGCCAGGTATTATGCGGGTAGCAGCAGTCAAATTATAGACACAATTTTTAGTCATGTGTTCGCCTATATAGTAGGAGGTAAAAAAACTTCATTTTTTTGATATGTCAATCATGAAAAAATGAGAGTATTTTGAAATTTATAAGTAAGTTAGTATTAGAAGGTGAGGCAAGCTCTTTTTGTTCTTCGAGGCCTGTCCTAGAGAATATGTCGAGATAAGCTATCTCATGATGGTGTCTGGCATTGTTGGGAATATTTAAAATCCAAGCCAAAGTCCTAATGAATATTTAACTATTACTCTGTAAGAATATACGCATTTTTAGATAACCAGCATACATGTCATCAAAAGACTGTACCCTTTTGTCTGCTGATATTCAAAGATTTCAATTAGGAGAATGCTAATGGATCCTATTCAAATAGCGACTATTGCCGTTTCACTTCTTGCTCCATACTTGGCCGAAGGGGGTAAGATTGTAAGCCAAAAAGCTGGTGAAGCAAGTTGGGGGCAACTGAGCGCTCTTTATAAAGTGATTCATAAAAAAATAAGGTCAAGCTCAGATAGGCATTTGCAGGAAGCCTTTCAGCGCTTGGCTGAATTTCCTGCGAATCAATCACGCCAGGATGAATTAAAAAGGCTGCTTGTAGAGATGCTATCTACTGACCCGAAGTTTTTGAGAGAAGTGAGAGCAGCAATACAAGAAATACATCAAGATGAGATGGTAGGTAAGTTCGTAACCAAAATTTCTGGGCAAGCAAAAATTGAAAAAATCATAAATATTGAGCAAGCCAGTCACATTAATATCGAATAGCTTCTGTATCTATTGTTACAACACATCCATAATGTCAGATCGTCGCTCCTTAACTCAGGAAGAACAGTTTTTTTTGGAGGAGCTGCGCAAGTATTTGTGTCAAGAGCCTGTGTTACAAGGAGTCGTCGAAGAGTTAGTAAAAGATAAAAGTCGAGTAAATAGTGCAGAAATACAGAAGACCTTAGAGCAATTGATGAGGTCCTCACCTACGTTCAATACATCTGTGTCAGAAAGCCAGCTAGAAAAACTGATTACCTTTGGTGCCGTCAACCAAGTCGTTCTAGAAGTAGGGAGCAACAACTCTAAAGATGACTGCTCAAAAAAGCAATCAAGCTATTCTCGTTTAGACAAGAAAGTTAAATTAGGCGTTCTTGCTTTAGTGGCGTGTACTGCCCTAAGCTCGTTTTGCATTTATGCCAGTAGAAATAAAAATATATTATATTTACACTTTCCGCAGCAATTTAGTTCTAAGGAAACGTTTTCCTGTTATGAAGGTGCTACTCATAGCATCAGCATTCAATATCCTAAGAATTGGAGCTACCAGGATATTAATAATCCTATGACTTATGAAGTGGCGCTTTTAGCATCAAGTCGGGAAGAATATTTTGCCGAGCAGGATGTCAAGCTTATAATTTCTTGTGAAAAGTTGAATGAGATTATATCTTTAAAGGAATTCACAAATACATTCATCAAGCAAATTGAAGCAAGCCCAAGCTTCAGAAGTATTGAGTTTATTGAAAAGAGAAACATATCGGTAGCTAATCGATCTGCTCAGAAAATAATATATCAAACCTACTACAAAGGGCAGCCTGTTCAAATCATGGAAGTCATAATGCTTAAAAGTGGCCAGGCTTTCGTTATCACTTATGTTGCTCATGATCTTCAATACTTGCGTTATGAGAAAGTAATTAATAGGATGCTTCTTTCATTAGAACTGAGCCCTAATCAGTCGCAATAGCATAGAGTGCTTATGATGAAAATCAAGAAGTTGGACATTGTTGTCTGTACCTTTTCCATTTTTCTAGGAGCTATGACAATAGCTGTTAAACCTGGGCTAACTCAAGAAAATCGTTTTTTTTGTGGTCAAGGTGAGTATGAAGGGAAAGTGGTCCCTGCAACAATTTCTCGAACTGAAAGAGGGAATGAAATTCCTGTCATTTATTGGGTGTCAGGTTACTACAGCTCATCAAGTGAGACCCCTATGGATTATTGTGATGCAGTCTCTCAAAAGTTTCAGCAGTATTTTGATAATGACTTGCTGAGGTATATCAGAACGGGAGAATTTAATCAATCAGGAGTTATTTGTGTAGCTAGACAAACGGGAGAAGAATGTGACGAATCCGATATCCTTATTACACTTCCCCCTGATGTAGATCGTTTTGAAGCGTTAGGCATTCTTCTTGATTTGCGTCGTCGTGCTGCTGGGCGACCTCTGTATCTTACCAATCAACTGATTATGTATAGGAACCAGGAGGCTTATATCAATATTGAGATTTTCATCGAAAGACTAGTAGTTGAATAGATGATAGGAAATAAGCCGCAAAAAGAAGTCGCGTTTGGAGTCTGTACCTCCTTGCTTTATTCTTTCCTGAACTTAACCATAGTGCTCTATACATCATATTTTTCAATGGATATGATGGTTGCTCATCATCAATATGCACCTTGTGACTGGCCGAAAGCCTCCGGTCCCTCAAGCTCAATTTCAACTGTTGAACGAATATGCCCGATCGCAAAAAACATCACAGTTGAAGTGATATCCGATGAGTTTATAGGTTCTGGAATTTTGATTCGTAAAGATGGATTCACTCATGTTGTGCTTACAAGTGCTCATGTCTTAAGTTTTGAGGACCCTCCGTATTTCATTCGTACATTTGATGGAAATATTTATGTAGCCAAACCTCTGGACAGTTCTCTAGGAACAATGGATCTAGCTTTTTTGTATTTTGATAGTTCAACGGAACATTATCCTATCGCCTCTATTGTTCCCTTCTCCGACTTCCAGGCCGGTGATACAGTTTTTGCGTCTGGTTTCCTGAGAGGTGAAGACTCGCGCCTGAGTCCTAATGAGTTTGTTTTCAGAGAGGGTGAAATTACTGCAATTCTCGATCAGCCAATTGAAAATGGCTATCAAATTGCTTCCAATGTCCAAATTGATAGTGGCATGAGTGGTGGTCCATTAATTAACAGTACAGGAGAGATAATTGGAGTTAATGGTCTTAGGGATGACCCTTTGTGGGATATCCCAATTCGTTACGAAGATGGAACAGAACCTGAGATGTCTTTGCAATCCACAATCAATCAATCTAGCTTAGCAATTCCATTACAAGATATTTTGACTGATCTAGGAATTATTCAAAGTGAAGAGTGGTGACTTTAAAGATGTTGAAATAATCTTGATTCTACCTCATTACGTGTGCAGAGATTTCGATAAGGAATGTCTGTGATGCAGAGGCGTTTCAATCAGGAAGTTACCTATCCAATTATCGTGATAATGTAACCCATAGAGTTGTTCAAACTGATAGAGACATCCTTGCTTTTGTCGTTTTATTTTATGGCAAAATGGATAGAAGTCTTATGGCAGTTTCATGGTTCTGACTGACAACTCAGCCATGAAACCCTTAGTCTCTTTAAGACATAAAGCTTTGGACACCGTTTCATTTGAGTGCAGTGTTAATAAGTCTGGCCGAACTTGATAGCTTTGAGCGTCAGCAATACCTTGTTGATTTTGAGTGGCGATGTTTTGCCCTAAAGTTGTTTGTGATGGTCTTCTAGAATATCTGGTCTGATTTACTTTGCTCCGCGGATTAACGAACTAAGTCAAGTTAAGTGTGATGGTTCGTAAGTATCGGTGGGTGGCGGCTTCTATGGTTTCTCAAGAGTGATGGGTAGCTCAATCACCAGTTCTGTGCCCTCCCCTGGTGTGGAGTGGCAGTAAAGGCTGCCACCGTGTTTTTCGGTGACGATTTGGTAGCTGGTGGTGAGGCCGAGTCCTGGCCCCTGGCCGATGGCTTTGGTGGTGAAAAATGGATCGAAAATTCGCGATCGCGTCTCTTCATCAATGCCAATGCCGTTATCGGCAATGTGAATCGCTACCTGGTCGTTTTGTTGTTCATCCTGGATAAGTTGGGTCCAAATCCGGATGGTCTTCTCTTCGGTGAGGGCGTCATTGATGTCCCCAGGATGCCGGGAGGTTGATCGTTCAGAGAGGGCATCAATGGCATTGTTGAGCACATTTATCAACACCTGATTGAGTTGCCCTGGGTGGCACTCCACCAACGGCAGCTCACCGTAGTTGCAGGTGACGTTAATCTCTGGGCGAACGGGGGTGGCTTTGAGGCGGTGTTGCAAAATCACAAGGGTGCTATCGATACCTTCGTGAATATTGACCTGTTTGATCTCGGATTCATCGAGCCGAGAGAAGTTACGGAGTGAGAGGACGATTTGCTTGATGCGATCGCTGCCATTTTTGACGGAGGTCACCAGCTGTCGGGCATCTTCTTGTACAAAGTCTAGGTCGATATCCTCTAGCAGTTCCTGTACGGTTTCAGGTGGCTCTGGCTGCGCTTGGCTGTAGGCCTGGACTAAGGCAAGGAGATCTTGGTTATAGGTGCCCAGGTGTTTGATATTGGTGTGAATGAAGTTAATGGGATTGTTGATCTCGTGGGCAACGCCTGCGACCAGCTGCCCGAGGGAAGACATTTTCTCAGTTTGAATGAGCTGGGCTTGGGTCTCCTTTAGTTTCTTAAGCGTGGTTTCTAAGTCTTTTACCTTTTGGTTGAGGGCCTGCGTTTTTTGTTTGACCTCGGCCTCTAAGGTTTGGGAGTAGCGCTCGGTTTGTTCATACAGCCGGGAATTTTCGATGGAAATCGCCGCTTGGCTGGTGAGAATCTGTAGGGTTTCGATGCGATCGCTCGTAAAGGCCCCCTCAGTGAGATTGTTCTCCAAATATAAAATGCCGACCAGCTGGCCTTGGCGGCTAATGGGCATACAGAGCACCGATTGGGGCTGATGGAGGCCAATGTAGCGATCGCTCTCAAACTGCCCGGCGGTGCTCAAATTTTCAAACACAGCCGCCTTTTGGGTTCTGGCGACTGAATAGATCAGGCTTTGGGGCAGGTTCAAAGAGGTCTCGACCGGCTCGTCCATCGCCTGTACTTTGTTCGGCTCCGCTTTGACCATCACGCTCCAGTCTCGCTCCTGGCGCAGGATGAAGTAGCCGAGCTGTGCGCCTGCATTTTCCAACACTATTTGCATCAAGGTGCCGAGCAGCTTTTCGAGTTCAATTTCCTGTGAAATGGCTTGCGCCGCTTTCATGATGGCCGAAAAATCCAACCACATGTTTTTGCTGGTGGTTGCACTGGTACCCAGGACACTGGTAGTGCCTAGTGTGCCTACCGTGCTGAGGGTGGTGGTGCGGTGTGTAGTGCGGTGTGTAGTGCGATGCGCAGTACGGTGTGTAGTGCGATGCGTGGTGGGATGAATGCTGGGATTCAGTGTGGTTTGCTCAGTGAGTGTGATTGTGCTCGGTTGGAGCAGGCTACTGAGCAGCTGTGGATAGTGTCGTTCTAGCTGGTTTATTTTGGCCTTGGCCCCCCAGCGGGCATAGCCATAGTAGGCATCTTGTAGGTAGCCTGCGGCGACATTCTCTTTGCCCCAGGCTAAGTAAAACTTGGCGGCTAGTTCGTTGGCCAGGGCCGCTTCTTGCAGGTAGCCATGCTTTTTCGCATCCGCGATCGCCTGTTCGTAGCGTTCTAGGGCCTCAGCCTGTTGGTTGGCTACCCGAGCGCGCTCGGCCTCAACTAGCTCAAACTTGTGTAAATAATTCATCGGGGCATGGGTTGCCCAATGCTTCAGTTTTTCCTGATTGTCAGCGACTTGTTTGAGTGCTTCGGCCTGGGCCTCAGGCTCGGCTGGCAGCGTTCTGAGGATGGTGAGCGCGTCATAAAAATAGAAGACAGGCGCGATCGCAAATCCGGCCCCTCCGGCTGCATACTGCCTAGCTTGGGCCGCATTCTCCTGTGCCTGCTCAAACTCTTCAAATAAATAGCTGAGAATCAGCTTATGGACATAGAGCTTATAGAGACCGGTAATATCGTTGGTCGCAATTAGCTGCGGTATCACGACCTCTTCGTTAAAGGCCTCACCCACTAATTGATACGGGTGGCTGTTCTCCGGAGAGTCGTTTTCTTCTAGTTGGGCGGCGGTGTCTGTGAGTAAGTTTAAATCGCCACGCTCAACTACTGCCATATCTGTCAGCAGGCCGTTTTAAACTTACTCACAGACACCGCCGCCCAACTAGAAGAAAACGACT
>JBCDAG010000103.1:0-18876 GCA_039186165.1 Cyanobacteria bacterium P01_F01_bin.53 | reverse complement strand
GTCAGGGTTTCTGTTCCCCATTGGCCATAGCGCTCGCACTCGGGGTTGACGCAAGCTAAGCTGGAAAGTAGGGGTCTTTCAATTTTTGACATGGGAGATAGTTTGGTTACTGACTCCCTAATAGACCCCTTTTCCTAGTCGTTTGGTTGCAGGGGGCTGAGATAATCTCACCTAACTACCTTCCTCCAGGGGGATTTTGTATGGGCTTGATTGGTCATAATCAATTACCGCGCTCTAGGCCGTGTGTAAACTCTCGTCCCACCGTTAGCACCGATCACTGTGGTGACGCCGTCTTTCGTGGTGCGTTCGTAGGTATTCCCATTTACGGTTGTGGTGCGATCGCCCTCAAAGCCAGTCTCTGAGTCATAGCTTACGTTTCTTTCTCCGCTCCACTCGGTGCTGTTGCCCGCAGGCCCCACTGCCGAACCGTTACGATTGATGGTGTAACCACCATTTTCGCTAGGGGTAATGGTAGATTCTCGTACCGTTTGACCGCCCTGTGGGCCAACCGTTTCGACTTGTCGGGCCTGTGCACTTGCCGGTAGTGCGATCACACTTAGCAATAGGGCAAAGCAGGTAGCGGTCATCGCTTTATTGTTCATGATGATTTTCCTTGTCATGTGAATGATATGAATGCGGTCAATGAGAAGTCAGTCAATGAAAAGTCTGTTCATGAGAAGTCTGTTCATGAGAAGTTAGTGGAGCATCGAACTGAAAGGCCCTGTTAACCGCAAGACTATTGGCGGTTACCCCACCCGGACTGACGCCACTGGGCTCGCAACGTTTGGCGCAGTGTGCTCCGCTGCTCATCGGTTAAGAGTCCTTGTAAGTCACTTCTTGCCGATTGCACGATGCCGCGAATGTCCTCGCGCTGTTGCTCCGTGATATTCATCGCAGCCACACCCTCTTGTAAATCAGCCCCTTCCAGTACGACTGCTTGCAATTGCGATCGCTGCTCCGGAGTCAAGATATCGCCGATCTGGCTATGCGTTGATTGGCGTATTTCGGACACTTGCTGTTGCTGCGTCTCCGTCAACGCTAAATTTTTTAAAACAGTTTGCATCATCGGCATTTGTGCCTGTGCCATTGGCTGAATGCTCAGGGCCATGGCTGCACTACTTAGCATTACTGCGCTACCTACGAACCAGGAAACCAGTCTTGATTTCATTGTCTTTAATCCTCTTCGTGAATCATTGGGTGATGAAAGTGGTTGTTAGAGAGGCACCTGGATAGCGTTTTCAGTTGCTAGAGCCGCTGGTTCACCATGACAACGCTGTTTGGTGTATTTATTTCCAGTCAGCATTACCGAATACAGGCCATCGGTCATCAGGATGTCTTTAACAATTTATAAGGCTCTTCCGAAGAGATTGTTAGGCCCTTCTTTATCGGCGGCATTCTATTGTTTGCCCTAGTGCTGATTTTTTTGCAGTTGATGATAACGGCCTTACTGGCAGAACGCTCCAGTCGAGAGAAACTTGCGATCGCCAACCATCAGCTTCGTCTCTACGCCTGCCAAATTGAAGAAGTCGCTACCCTACAGGAGCGCACTCGCATTGCTCGCGACATTCATGATGCGCTGGGTCATGGGCTAACGGCCTTACACTTAAACTTGAATGCGGCGTTAGGGCTTTGGGAACAAGATATCTCAGAGGCTAAAGCCTTGCTCGGGGAAGCCGCAAATCTCAGCCAATCAGCCCTAGTAGATGTTCGCCAAGCTGTGAGGACGCTACGGGCAGAACCACGCCAAGGCAAAACCATTAACGAGTGGTTACAGGACTTGTCCCAAAAGCTATCTCAAACAACGGGTATTCAGCCAGAGTGCATCGTCAACATTGCCCATCCCATAAGTGATGCTCAAAAAATGGCCGCGTATCGAATTGTCCAAGAAGCCCTCACCAATGTGACTAAATACGCCCAAGCCACTGAGGTAACTATTCGCATTCACACGCAACATAATCAGCGGGATAGTGATTTAGTGATCGCCATTCAAGATAATGGCAAAGGCTTTGAGCGGAGTCAAAATACTAGTGGATTTGGTTTGCGCGGCATGGAAGAGCGGGCGATCGCACTGGGTGGCACACTCAGCATAGACACCACGCCTGGTGGCGGGACTCATATTGTTGCTTGCCTGCCCCTCTTGAACTCATAAATCAACGCATCACTCTAATCCTCAATTCAGCGTATCAATTCAGCGCATCAATTCAGCGAATACAACACTTGCATCATGGCCATTCGGATTTTACTAGTAGACGATCAGCCCCTGGTACGGCGAGGCCTGCGGGCATTACTCAGGCCCGTATCCGCGATAGAGATTGTCGGCGAAGCTGCTAATGGCCTCACCGCGCTCACCCAAGTAGAAGCGCTTCAGCCAGATGGCGTGCTGATGGATATTCGGATGCCCGAAATGGATGGTGTTGCTGCGACCCAAGAGATTTCACAGCGGTTTCCGACAGTTAAGGTGCTGATACTGACCACTTTTAATGACGATGAATATGTGTCACAAGCCATTCACTACGGTGCTGCTGGCTACCTACTAAAAGACACCCCTGTCGAGGAGCTGACGCAAACTATTCAGTCTGTACAGCGTGGCTATTTGCAGTTAGGGCCTGGCCTAGTGCAAAAGCTTCGTGTGCAGTCAACGTTCGCTGCTCCAGCAGGCTGGGAAGATCTCAGTGATTGTGAAAAAGAGATTACGACTTTGATCGCCCAGGGTAAAAACAATCGCGAGATTAGTGAAACGTTGTTTTTGTCTGAAAAGACGGTCAAAAACTACATCACTAATATTTTAGGACAGCTGGATGTACGTGATCGCACCCAAGCCGCGCTTCTGGTTCAGCAATGGCTGACGCAATCAAGCAACCGCAAGACTTAGGACATGATTCCATTGAAAAGTGAGTCTGTACACAGCCTTGCGAATATCTCTCTACAATTGTCATCTTTTCAGGAAGTCTTTCTGAAACATTAAATCTCTTTTCTCTCAGTACTTGTGACCCACTTTGGGTGGGTTTTACGTATATTGCACTAGGGTCTTTTCATGGGTAACACCACACTTTCCCATAGATTTCGTATTCTCCACGCTGGGTACTCTGAATCATGTCGTTGTGGCATGCAAGGTTATAGGGTTACCGCAAATGTTAAACCGTTTACGTGCATTGCTCTTAGGAGTGGTTACAGGATTTTGTTGGGCGATGCCTGCTCTGGCGCAAACGGTGACACCAACGGCGGGTACAGGTAATGTTGGCACTACTATCAGTAATACGGGCTCCTATACTGTGACCGGAGGGACACAGCGGATCAATACGTTATTTCATAGCTTTGAAGATTTTTCGCCAGAGACTACCAACGTTCTCTTTCAACTAGATGCTGGCCAAAGTGCTATAGAATATGTGATCAGTCGAGTCACTGGAAACAACCTTTCATTGATCGATGGGCAACTAGCTCTCACGGGCGGCAACAATCCCGATCTGTTTTTAATTAACCCCAATGGCATGACCTTTGGCCCGAATGCCAGTTTATTTGTGCCGGGTTCCTTTTTTGTGAGTACCGCAGACAGCATTACCTTCCGAGAAGATCAAACTTTTAGTAGTGATAACCCTAGTGCGGCTCCACTATTAACGATGAGCGCACCCATGGGACTACAGTTTGGAACAAGTGCTCATGCCATTGACATTGACCAAAGTTCATTGATTGTGAACCCAGGCGAAGCGCTCGGCTTTTTGGGCGGAGACCTACAGATAGCAGGTGGTTATCTCAATACGGAGAGTGGGCAACTATCGTTAGGTAGCGTTGCCCAGAACAGTCGAGTGGGATTGGATAGTAATACATTCGAGATGAACTATGCAGACACCACCGGCTTTCAAGAGATTTCGTTAACCCAGGGAACTTTTGCTGATGTTAGCGGGGATGGCGGCGGAAGCTTTCAAATTCAAGGTCAAATCTTTCAAATTTCTGAGGGCTCTGGCTTAGAAGCCTCTAACACGGGCGCTACAGATGGCGGGACTTCCAGCATTCGGACGGTTGAGCGCGTAGAGGCCATCGGCACAGATACCTTCTTCGATACTACGATTCTTGTAGACGTTTACGGTACTGGTAGAGGCAATCATTTACTCATTGAAACAGACCAATTTCTCATGAGTCGTGCAGCGTTTGTGGCCACCAGTACCTTTGATCAAGGCGCAAGTGGAAATATCACGCTCAATGCAAATGATGTTTTCATCGTAGGGAATCCAGATGGCGATGCAGATTCTACCCTGATTGCTACGGGGAGCTTTGGCCCAGGGGACGGTGGAGATTTTACGGTTACAGCCGAGCAGTTAGTGGTTGAAAATAGCGGACAAATTTTTTCAGATGCATTCGGTCAAGGCGATGGCGGAGACATGCTCCTCAATGTTGACCAAATATCTTTTATTAATGGTGGTCAGGGTGGGCCTGCCACTTTTGGTGAGGGAAATTCAGGTGACTTAATCGTGGTTTCAACAGATTTTGTTGAAATGGTGGGATCTCAATCTTTTGCTAGAGGTTTTTTTTCAAGCGGTTTATTTGCGAGTGCTGAGCCAGGTTCAACAGGCAATGCTGGGGCCATAAGCATTACAACCCCTCGGTTACGCATTGTGCAGGGTGGCAAAATTGCCGTTAATACCGTAGGCGAGGGCAATGGCGGCAATCTTGTCATTCGCGCAGATGAAATAGACGTGGCCGATCCGATCGTAGATTTTACAGGTGCTATTAGCGGACTGGTGGCCAATGTTGTAAACGGAGCGAGTGGTGATGGCGGATCACTAGATATTGAAACCACTCGCCTGAATGTTTTTAATGGTGGGCAAATTACAGCCTCTACTGAGGGGGCAGGGAATGCAGGCACGATTGGTATTCGTGCGGCAGAGGTGAATGTTTGGGGAGACTCTGATGATGGTAATTTTCGGAGTGAAATTACCTCTAGCTCCACCACGAGCTTTGATGCGGGCTCTATCAAAATTAATAGTGATCGGTTAACGGTTGAGGAGGGGGGGGCGATTTCTGTGAGTAGCTTGGCGGGCGGCAACGCAGGCAACTTAAATATCACGTCTGATAGCCTTTATCTCAACAATGGGACCTTGCAAGCGTTGGCTACAGCTGGTGATCAGGGCAATATCGCCTTGGATGCTACAAGTGTTTTACTCATGCGGCAAGGGAGCCAAATCACCACAAGCGCAACCGATACGGCCACTGGCGGAAATATCACTTTGCAGGCTCCTGTTATTGTCGGTATTGAAAATAGCGACATTTCCGCCAATGCAGTGTTTGGCAGTGGTGGAAATATTGACATCATCACGCAAAATCTCTTGGGTTTAGAATTTCGTAACGAGCCTACCCTTGAAAGCGACATTACAGCCAGCTCCCAATTTGGCGTGAGCGGCACCGTTGACATTAACAATCTCACCCTTGATCCAAGTTCTGCCCTCGTAGAGTTGCCAGAAGCACCTGCCGATGTCGATAACCAAATTACCTCCGCATGTGCTGCTAGCGATGGCAATCAGTTTATTGCCTCTGGGCGCGGTGGCCTACCAGTCCCCCCGACCACCCAAACCTCCGGACACCGTCCCTGGAGTGATGTACGAGATATGTCTGCTTTTCTTCCTCGCGAAAATATAGAACCTTCCACCACTGTGACGCTATCGACTGATGAAAAGGCTCAGGTGACTGAGCCAGCCGGAAATTTAGTAGAAGCGACTAGATGGAACCGGGCAACTAATGGCCAAGTGGCGCTATTGGCTAACGAATCAGATGTCAGTGCGAAGACTGTTCCAGTGAGTTGCTTGATTTAGATGAATGAAGGATAGAGCACGAGAAGAAAGATTGTTGGTTTTCGTTCCTTCGTGATGGTTGAAATGCAGTTCGGATGCGGCTTACCCTTCGCGTAGTTCAGTATCCATGTATTTCGCTCTGACTGAGGAACCAATACCCGTTATTAGTAAACTTCACGGTAGTAGATCATAAGATTGCCTGCATAGAGTGGGATAAGCGGGAAATGCGAGCAAAGCGATGAGCTTTTGATGCTTTTCTTGTCTCTTCTCTATATTTTTTACGAGCTAACAGCACAAACTCTTATGAAACGGGTTTTAATCAGTTTTTTTTGCCTAGGTATTTTGGTAGTCGCCCTTGCAGGGATGATGTCTTCTTCTCCAGCAGTGTGGTGGAGTTGGCGTGACATTGATGGCAAAGACATGGTGCTGAAGTTAGCGATCGCAGGCATCCTTACCTGGTTACTGGTCCCCGATAATACACACTTTAATCCCTGGAGCCCAACTTTTTTACTTGGTATCACCATGGGTAGCATTGGGCTCTTTTTTATTCGAGCCATTCATATTACTGGCATGGTGCACTGGCCCTTTCGGTTTATGGGAACGGCAATTCCTGAACTAGGCTCAGTGATTTGGACCAACCCTCAGCTAAATCCTATTTTTGCTAGTGTTCTCATTCCGATTTGTCTACTGTCTTGCTTTGCGAGTCATCCTTACCTCAAGTGGCTGGCTTTTGGCATTGCCATTGGTATGACTAGCTTTTTTATAGTGGCTACCTTTGCTGGGCCGGTTGTTTGGCCCGTAGGCCGTAGCGGATGGGCGCAGCTCTTTCTATTCGGCAATGCGATTATCTGTGGTTTGATAACTCGATTGTTTTTACAAGCTGATGCCGAAGCCAACTAACCTCATAGCAGATTGAACGAGTCACAACTATAGCCAGAAGTAAGCTGAGCAGGACATCAAGCGACCCTTGATATCTTGCTCGGTTTTTTTGGGGATAAGACTCTTGATATTAGGCTGCCAACATAAGGTAGCGTTTTGCAGACGTTGAGCACCGAGAGGGCAACAGATTTTATGCGACGAGGTGCACTTCTTTGTGAGGTTGCTGGGTATTGTTTTCAGTCGTGATATTTTGTTCAGCGGTGCTGCTAGTTTCAAAGCTTTTTTGAAATTGAGATCGCGAGCACTCCGTTACCAACTGATGTTCGAGCATTCCATACTCTTTTTCAGGTAATAGTTGATTTAAGCATGAGAGAACAGTTCGATGACGTTGTTCAGGTAGCTTAATCAATATTTCTCCGACAACGGGTAAGAGCATCGCAGCATCTTGGCTCAGTAATACAGCTTGTAGCCCAAAACATAAAGCTTCTGGTGTAAGCTTTACGGCACTCTGTTGTGCGAGCATGCTGACCTGATAGTGTCCTTGAGTATTTGCCTCGTGGAGACGACTTTTACCCTGAAAGTGGTGTGAAATTTTAACGAGGGGTAAGACAATTTTGCTGCCAAACTTGGGCAAAATTTGCGCTACCTGAGTGCGTATTTCAGAGGACTCTGTTGTGATAAACAGATGTAGGGTGAAGCCAAAAAACTGTTCAAAGCTCCATGACTCAAGACTTTCTACGATCCCTGCAACGTTGGCTAAATGACAAATCTGCATGAGGTCATCGCTTTGAAGCATATGCTGTTCGGCCAAAGCGATTCGATGAGAATTCGTCTGTGCATTTTTCGTCTGTGCATTTGAGGTGAGGGGCATAATGCAAAGTACCAGCCTTGGACTGGCGATAGGATTAGCTAAAAATCGATGTGAGCTTTTGCCGTTGTATTCTTAGTCGTTGTCTATTTATTGGGTCGTGATCTATTGCGGTAAGCGTGCTAGCAAAAATGCCTGAATATGGCCGATAAAAATATGGCCGATAAAAGCTAGCTGGAGAGCCCCATCACTTCACAGATGTTTGCGTGTGAACGTGGTGAATGTTTTTGGGGCGGTTTCTGGAACTTGGTTAGGGGGAGGTCCCTAAAGTGGTGAAGCGCGAATAATATGCTTTGTAGCATGTTTGCAGTAAGCGAAGGAAAACCTGAGAATAAAAGCTTACTGTTGCTTTACCTAATTGCTTGACCTCACGCTGGAGGAAACTACATATGGGATAGGTGCTTTAATTCCTAGACTATTTTTACAAGTTCACGAACGGTATTGCAAGCTACAGAACAAAATAATTTAGTATGTATGTGACGCTTTCATAACATTGTTCAAAAACTGCGACCGCTAAAAAATGCGAAGAAGTTCCCACCTGCTTGATCCCCAGCGTCGTGACGGCAGCGCTGCCTGCGGGTATGTTAGTAAACTTTACGATAGTGAATCCCTGTTTCCCTTCCACTAAATGCCAATCTCGTTGCGGGCTTATCTGATTTTTAAGAATATTTTGAAAGAGTTTTGAATTTATTCATTTAGGGCATTGAAGTAGCGATCGCGCAACATCTTCAATGTCCCATTTTCATGAAAAGCAAACACCAGCCGTCGCATTTCTTCTTCCACACTAAAACCTTCTGGCACCAGGCAAGAGTATCCTAGCCCTTCGGCAATTTCTTGCCCCAGGCTCCACTTCATGGGGAACGTTTCAAGAATATAGGCCGCTACAGGAGCATCCACGATCAGAACATCGTATTGATCGGCTCTGCGGGCTACTTCTAGTAAAGCTGTATAGTCTGCCAAATCGTGAACCTTGGAGCATCCAACCTGACAGCTCACGGCTTGATGGGCTTCTGTGCCCGTGACCGCGGCGACTTGAAAGCCACCCCCTGTTTTGAGGGTGTCACTATCTAGATACTGCGCCCGAAAAAACGCATTCTTAAAGGTGAGCCATAGCTGCTGCACCAGGCCGACATAAAGTAGGGGTGCAAACGCAATCATGGGTGCAGCGAGGAGTCTGCCAGCCGCAGTCACAGGAGACAGATCCCCATAACCAACGGTGGAAATGGTGACAACGGCGTACCAGGCTGCCGTGAGAAAGGGATTGGCCGTGGCTGATGCAAAGCTACTGTCAGGCATTTCCATTTCTACCAGCGTGGTCAAAAAAGCCGGAAAGTAGCAGAAGAGTAAGCCCCCTACCAGGAGAGCCCGGCTGACCCAGGAGGTTGTTAAATCTCTCAGGGCAGCCTTTACCCAGTGACCCATGGATTTTTTCACCAACACGAGAGTGCTACTGCGTAAGTGTGGGAAGAGAATATCTAGCTTTTCCTCCAGGCGGGCGGATCCGTGTAGTGCTCCAACGGCGACGTTAATGCTCTTTTGAACCCTCCCTGAATCCTTCTTTAGCCCGCTGGTTTGGCTGAGAGTTTGGTGGTCAGTTTCCTGGCAGATGTTTTTGATCAAGGCAACTTCGCTCTCAAGGCAAATAAACTCTACGGGTAGCCCCAATTGATGGGCCATTTCCAGCAGGAGATCGTACTCAAAGCCTTCCAGTTTATGGGTATTTTCTAATGTTGGCCAAATTAGACCGGGTGTCGGGCGATAGCCCACCCGCAATGTTTGAGTACCCATAGGAAAATCTTAGGAAGAGAGAAGTGTTGCCGCTTTATATCAAGATGCCCCGATACGTAAAAAGGGAGCGTTCCGGTGGACTGTCTCTAGGCTGCTTGGGGGTTGCCTTGGGTGTGGTCAAGTTTCGATAGTGCTCAAGAGGTTAGCGTTTGTTTTCCAACTGGTTTAGTTTGTTGTCTACAAAGGTGCGAATGGTTTGCACAAGGTACAGATCTTCGTACCCGAGTCGGGCTAATCCCTTGGTGACATAGCTTTGATAGCGGGTATTGAGCCCGACTCTTGCCATGAGTTCTCTGGTGGCTATTTTCAGGCGCTGATATTGTTCAGCAGGCATCTCGGATGTGTTGAGTCGCTGGTCTTTAATTTGTATTTGGGTTTGTTGTTCTGCCAGGGTAAAGCTATAGACCATCACGGCTTGAGAAAGATTGAGCGAGGGCTGCGGGCTCACTTGCGGAATGGTGGTGAGTAAATCGCACTGGTCCACATCCTGATTGCTGAGCCCAGAGCGTTCGCTACCAAAGACAATGGCAACGCGCTTTAGGCTATTTCCTTTTGCAGTGAGAACCTTAGGCAGTGCTCTAACAGATACATAGTGATACTTCTCAATCCGATGGCGAGCGGTGGACGCGCAGGCTAAGTCAATATCGTGTAGGGCCTCACTGAGCTGCGAGTACACCGGCGCTGTTTCTAAAATATGTTCGGACCCGTGGCCAAATGCTTTGGCAATGCCGCTGAGATGATCGGTTTGAGGGCGCACGAGTCGCAAGTCGCTGTATCCCATGGTATTCATCGCGCGGGCTGCTGCGCCAATGTTGCCTGCTTCACCGGGCTCGACGAGGATGAATGAAAAATGAACCACTTAAAAAATGAACTACTTAAAGTAACGGCGTAGAGTAACGGTGTTGGTGAACGTGTGTTGCGAACTACACCGATACCATAGCTGAAATGCGTAGACTTATCGTAAGGTCTCGGCAGTGACTGGCCTTGAAAGACGGGGCTTAAAAAGACTGTCTTTCAAAGACTAGCCTTGAAAGACGGGGCTTAAACAGCACTAGAAGTAACGGTGATGTCTGAAACGCTTGCTGAGCAAACCTGTATTCCCTGTTCAGGGTCCTTACCGCCTGCAACACCCGAAGAGTGTGCGCAATTTCATCTTCAAATTCCGCAGTGGCAGCTAATTGAGTCAGATGGCATTCCGCAGCTACAGCGCCAATATGCCTTTGCGAATTTTCAGCGGGCGCTGGACTTTACTAATCAGGTGGGCGCGATCGCCGAGGCCGCAGGCCACCATCCAGCCTTACTTACCGAATGGGGCAAGGTTACCGTCACCTGGTGGACCCACGCTATCAATGGCCTGCACCACAATGATTTTGTGATGGCTGCAAAAATAGATGTCTTGTTTGGTTCTACAGTGTGACAGGGATCAATTCTGACAAATGCCAAATGAACCCGCGTGAACGGTTTCTGTGAGTCAGAGCACCAGTTACAAAAACACAGTTCAAGGATAGTGAATGGCGAATCAGCGCTTGAAAGCTCAAGAGTCATCGGTCAAGCTCAGGCTTGCTGTGATTGGGGGCGGGGCCGCAGGCTTTTTTGGCGCGATCGCTGCTGCATTTGCCAATCCCACAGCCCAGGTCACCCTCTACGAAGCAGGCCCCGAACCCCTCGCGAAAGTCCGCATTTCTGGTGGTGGCCGCTGCAATGTTACTCACCACTGCTTTGAGCCTGCGCAAATGGTGAGTAACTATCCCCGTGGGGGCAAAGCCCTACGTGGAGCCTTTAGTCGGTTTCAGCCCAAAGACACCGTGGCTTGGTTTGCCGATTGGGGTGTGTGGCTCAAAACAGAGGCCGATGGCCGCATGTTTCCGACCACAGATGATTCAGCGACAATCGTAAACTGCCTGACCGGCGCAGCCCGAAAAGCTGGGGTGCAGCTAAAAACGCGATCGCCCGTCGTTGGTGTAGAGAGAGTAGAGGATCAGTTTCACCTCCAGCTCAGAGCCCAAGCGGGATATGCCACGTGCGATCGTCTCCTGCTGGCCACCGGCAGCAGCCCGGCGGGATATCGCATGGCAAAGTCTTTAGGCCATACCCTCGCTTCTCCCGTGCCCTCCCTATTCACATTCAATATTCCTGATAAGCGCCTGCACCAGCTCAGCGGTGTCGCGGTGAACCCAGTCACGGTGAAGCTGAAGGCCGAGGGGATCAAGCCTTCCGGGCAAAATGGTTTGATTCAAACCGGGCCGTTGCTAGTCACCCACTGGGGGATGAGCGGCCCGGCAGTGCTCAAGCTTTCGGCCTGGGGGGCGAGGGTGTTGCACGAGCGACGGTATCAGGCTGCGCTGATGGTGAATTGGCTACCTGATATGACCCCAGATCAGGTAAGGGCAACTCTGCAACAGGCCAAGGCCGAAAATAACAAGCGGACGATCGCCACCTTTAGTCCACTTGTGCCTATTTCCAAACGGCTATGGCAATATTTGCTTGCCCGTGTTGAGATTGATCCCACCCTCACCTGGGCCAATGTGTCAAAAAAACACGTCAATAAGCTCGTTCAAGAAATTTCCCAAGGAAGTTATTCCGTGACCGGAAAAGGGTCGTTTAAGGACGAATTTGTTACCTGTGGCGGCGTTCGTCTTAAGGAAGTGAACTTTAAGACGATGGAAAGCCGTCAGTGTAAAGGTTTATACTTTGCAGGAGAAATATTAGATATCGACGGGGTGACAGGTGGGTTTAATTTTCAGAGTGCTTGGACGACGGGCTGGCTAGCGGCTCAATCTTTATCGCAGCCGTTGCCTTCCATCGATCACACCAGCCATCGCACCAGCCATCATAAAAACAATCGCACCAGCGAGTAAACCCATCTTTGTAGCGCCATTTAAGGTAGCGCCATCTGCTCAGCTTCCTTTTTTCGCCCTACCAGTAAGTGCCTCCATGACATGTTTTTCTACCCTGCTCCGTGGCGTTGCCATCGGTGGCTTTGCGATTGCCGGTGTGAGTTTTTCAGCGGCTTTCCCTCGTGCAAGTGTTGCGGCGACGCATTCGTTGCTAGCCCAGTCTGCTGATCCCTCTGTTGCTTCCTTTGCTGCGCAGACGGCTGTTGCACCACCCGCTGGGGATCAGTCTGTTGGTAAGCCGTTTGATGAAAAGCCGTTTACTGATGATCGGTTTGTTCGGATGCAGGCACTTGAGCCTGGCGGTGCTGAGGGGGTTGTTGGCCGTGCTGAGAGTATTAAAGTCGGCACCAAAGAAATCGTGCCTTTTGTCTCTTTAGAAGAGGATGAACGCCCCTACGGTTACAGCATTGAGTTTTGGGATAAGATTGCCAGCGATTTAGAGCTGGAAACTGAATGGGTTCGCTATGACTCGGTTGCAGATCTCCTTGCTGGCCTTGCCAATGGAGAGGTGGATGCGGCGATCGCGGGCATTTCTATCACGTCTTCCCGAGAGGCCCAGGGGTTCGATTTTTCCTATTCGTTCTATCGTTCTGGCTTGCAGCTCATGGTGCGATCGCCCCAGGCCGATCCCCTGCATGCGGCTGCCGCTAACCTATTCAACTGGGATATTTGGCGACCTTTTTTGCTGGTGATGGCGACCAGTGCGGGGGTGGGTGCGCTGATTTGGGCGATAGAGCATAAACATAACGATGCCTTCTCTAGCGATCCGGTGAATGGCATTGGCCAGGGCCTGTGGTTTTCGATTGTGACCCTTGGCACGTTTGGCTATGGCGATGTAACGCCAGTGAGGGTTCCAGGGAGAATTGTCGCTTGCCTGTGGATGGGGGCTAGCTTTTTTATTGTGGCCGATTTTATTGCGTCACTGACCGTGAATCAACTGGCTGAAAGCGCTATTTCTTTTCAAGATATGAGGGGAGAGGCTGTGGGGGTTGTGGATGGTACGACTGGGGAAGATTATGTGCGATCGCAGCCGGTAGATGTTGTTGAATATGGGGCAATAGAAGATGCGGTAGCGGCCCTAGAAGCCGGCAAAGTGGCGGCTGTGGTGCACGATCAGCCCACGCTGAAGTATTTGGAAAATAACGCCCCTGGTGAGTTTGATCTGGTCGGTGAGCGGCTAACACAAGAGAGTTATGGCATTGCCTTTCGGGAAGGCGATAGTCAGCTGCAAGAAGTGGTGAACCAAGAAATTTTAACTTTGCAAGAACAAGACTACCTACGTCTGTTACAAGATAAATGGTTTGGTACGTCTGAAGAGTCCTTATGATTGGATGCATATGCTCTGTTGATTACACGTCCAATGTAATCTCTGACTTAATCTCTGAACAGCAATCCCAGACCTTTAATTTCTCGCTTTCATGAGTCCAGATTCTCAAAGTCCAGCTTCCTAGGGCCCAGTTTCCATGAGTAAGATCGCAACAAAAACGACCTTGGATCATCCCCCACGCATTCTTTTTCTCTATGGCTCCCTCCGGGAACGCTCTTACAGTCGCCTGTTGGCTGAAGAAGCCGCTCGCATTATTGAGGGGATGGGGGCAGAGGTAAAATTTTTTAATCCTCGGGGACTACCGCTGCATAATGCAGAACCTGACACGCACCCTAAAGTGCAGGAACTACGGGAACTCGCTCTGTGGTCCGAAGGGCAGGTATGGTCTAGCCCGGAGCTACACGGTAACGTGTCTGGCCTGATGAAAACCCAAATTGACTGGATTCCACTGAGCTTAGGGGCGGTACGCCCTACCCAGGGTAGAACCCTGGCGGTGATGCAAGTCTCTGGGGGATCGCAGTCTTTTAACGCTGTGAATACGCTGCGCATTTTAGGTCGTTGGATGCGGATGTTTACGATCCCCAACCAGTCGTCAGTGGCTAAGGCTTATCAGGAATTTAATGAAGATGGCACGATGAAAGAGTCAGCCTATCGCGATCGCGTGATCGACGTGATGGAAGAGCTCTACCGCTTTACGCTTTTACTTCGAGAGCATGTAGACGAACTCACCGATCGTCATAGTGAGCGTAAGGCGGCTGAGCGCAAGCGCTTAGAAGAAGCGGCTAAGAAAGCGCTGGAGTAAATGCTTGTGGTGTAAAACCAGCAAAGAATCCATGACTCAGTCAAGCCCATAACTGACAAAGCCTCCCAGCGTTAACGTTGGGAGGCTTTGTTGATGGAATGAGTTGTTCCAGTGCGATTTTGCCGCAGTGAGGTTGAAACTCGTTAGCTACCAATGCGTAGAAGCTCTACGTCAAAAATGAGGGTGGCATTGGGCGGAATAACGCCGCCTGCACCGCGAGCACCGTAACCCAGGTCAGGAGGAATGATTAGCTTGCGGCGATCGCCCACTTTCATCATGCCAACGCCTTCGTCCCAACCTTTAATCACCTGGCCTTGGCCAATGGTGAAGTCAAAAGGACGACCGCGATCGCGTGAGCTATCAAACTTAGTGCCATCTTCGAGCGTGCCAACGTAGTGTACAAATACCCGTTGACCCGTCTGTGGTTGCGCGCCATCGCCTTCTGCGATCACGACATATTGCAACCCAGAATCGGTCGTTATTACATTTTCGTCAGCCATGGCTTCCCCTTCAGTGGTGTCGTCGGTTATTAAGTCACTGGCACTGCCTTGAGCCACCAGCGTTTCCTTGGGTGTTTCGTTTTGCACGATCTCTGTCTTGGCTGCGGGTTCCTCAGAGGCGTTGCCTGCGATCGCATTTTCGCCATCACCGCCTGTGAACTGAGCCACTAACAGCACTACACAGCAGATAGCAACTACGCCAAAGCTAATTAATATTTCTCTCATGGTCTCGCTTGAATAGGTCTTAAGGCTAACTTTTGTGCGTCTTACATTATGCCTAACGGCCCTAGTGTACGACGCTTTTGTCTTTATAGAAGACTCACATTAAGGAGCCAGTTACAAAGGATTTCACCTGTAGTATGTATCGCTAAATACAAAGACAAATACATAACTTACACAAGTGCGTCCGTATGGGTGCTTGTGCAATGAACCATGAGCCTGAATAAAAAAAAGCATACAAAAAGCCCACTACAGCCCTATCTTGTGGCGGCATCCATAGGTTTACTGCTGTGCTACGGCAGTTTTCTATTCGTTTTAGATGAGGCCCAAGCCTTTACACTCACACGAGAAGATGGTCCCTATGAGGTAATCAGCGCGGTCTTCTTTTTGATGACGGCACTTCTTCTTCTTGCAACCTTCATGCGCAATAACAAGCGCACTCGCAGGATGACCTTTGGGAATGCGGTTTACTTGTGCTTAGGGCTGCTATTTCTCTTTGGATTTTTTGAAGAAATTAGTTGGGGGCAACGGTTATTTGGTATTGCTACCCCGGAGTATTTGCAAGAGGCTAACCGCCAAGGCGAAATTAATATTCACAATTTGAGCGTGTTCCACGCCCGTGATGCTGAGGGTAATCGGAAAAGCGGTTTGGCCTTGTTGTTAATCGCAGAGCGATTGTTTTCCCTATTTTGGCTGATCTTTTGTTGCTTAGTGCCCTTTGCCTTTAAGGTTCATAAACCTACTCGCAGGTTATTAAAGCGGCTCCAGTTTCCCATTGTCCCGCTGTCTCTGGGGGGATTGTTCGCCGTTAATTATGTCCTGTCTAAAGTGATTACGCCCCACCTTATTCTCCGTTTGCAAGATCCGTTGGTGGAGGTAAAAGAGTGCGGTTTTGCCTGTTTGTTTCTAGTGATGGGTCTGTGGTTTTTGACGCACGATACCGCGGCCGCCACGACACATACCGTGCACATACCGTCCGCACAGCATGACTAAACCACCTACACGCCGTGACCGCACCACTCACTACTGACTGCACTACTGCGAAGTAATGGCTTTCAAACGCTGGCTTTAAAATTAGCCGGGCTGAAGATACGCTGGGCTAGCGCTAGGGCGATTATTTCCACTGCTTATTTTCTAGATCTCGCAGCTGTCTTTCTAGGCGATCTAAGCGCCCGCGGAGTTCATCCATTTCGGACTGACGCGGTACGCCCAAATCTTGCATTATGTTGCGCACCTGCCGTTGCATCTGCTGTTCAATATCCTTTTGATCAATATTGAACTGGGACATAAAGTCATCGACAAAGCCTTTTGCCTGATCAGGATCTAGCTTGCCATCGCGCACTAGCTCTTCGCTCATTTGCTTGACTCGCTCAGCGACTAGCGACGTGGTCCCAATGCCGAGCATTAGGAGTTGTCTGAGCAAGTTAGAGGTGTCCATAGCTATTTCCCCAGCTGATTACTGATTAGGCAGCGCCCTTTGCCCTTAGTGTTTGGTGCGATGTGGTGGTGCGCCGTTACGGTCTTATTTTGGCAAACTATTTCCCTCTTATACGGGCGGTTTACCGTATGGTGTTCCGTAAACTGTGGCGCTTTTCTGTAAATCGTCTAGTGCTTCGTACACTGGAAAAGAAGCCTCTGTAGAAGATGGCCCTGTGCCGTAAGCTGCTGCCTTATGCCTAATTGTCCTAGATGTGATCGCGCTATTACCCAAACCGCTATCCGCTGCCCTCATTGTGATCTAGAACTCAAGGCCCACGGTCATCCCGGTATGGACTTACACCGTGCGCAGGGAACCACACCTCTGTGTGCAACCTGTGCCTATGAGGCAGACAATAGCTGCACCTTCGATAAGCGATCCAATGCCATGACCTGTACGCTGTATCAGGATGTTGCTGCCCCTAAATCGCCAGCCCGTGAAGAGATTTATCCAGTCCGCACCTGGCGAAAAAATAGCTTTCGTTTGGCCCTTTTTCTGATCGTTGTATTGAGCCTACTGGTGCTGTCGCTTTAAGGGTAGGTTTGAGAAATTGCGATCATTGCCCTAGCCGTTTGCTGCTGGTAACCCTACATGTATTGCGATAAATTTATACATCTGAGGCAACACAGGGCGCTAGTTGGTGTGTTATTACTTTCAGGACTAGCTTTTTATTCCGTGAAAATCTATGTTGGCCTACACAACGTTTTCAGATTTTTTCTATCTCCCCTCGGTGTTTGAATTTGTTACCTACGTGGGTGGTTTATTGCTGCTGTTAGCAGTGCCAGCGTTGTACGTTACACTCACGGCTATCCGAGAGCGCAAAAATAAAGCCCATCGCGCCGATTTCCACTAGCCCGATGTGAGCGAAAGCTGTTGGCAAGGGTTTGTATGGGTCTTTTGCTAGTAGATGTAGGTGATTAGTGCTTTAAGGTGTTTGCCTAGTTGTCTTACTCGTGCCTCCTAGGCGGCGTCTAATTCTTTAGACTCTGAAGTACCGTTAGGTTTTGCGATGAGTTCGTTGATGGCGGGTACGCCAGCTTCTACTAGCTCGATGTGGCGTGTGATTTCGCAAGCGACATATTGTTTGATCGGCATCCCTTCAGCCTTGGCCAATCTTTTGAGTTGGGTATAAACACCATCGGGAAGAGTAACGGTTAATCGTTGCATCTTTGTTTTCAGGATGTGGGTAGGACAGTTTTTAAAGCAGGACAATTCCTTTTACACAGATTTTGATCCCCTGTCCGTATTAATCCAGTCTAGTTAATACATTGCCGTAGCAAAAAGCACCTCCTGCAATTTGCCAGGAGATGCTTCTTTCAAGCGTGTTATCTAACGCTTTGGAATCCCTTGTCTAGACCTGATTCATTAGTTCTGATGCCTTGGGCCTAATGAATCAGGCCATGATTCATGGGACTTTATTCACCAGCGATGTCAGGACGCTTGGTTTCATCCATGACACTGCTATAAAACCAACCTGCGAGTACCGCACCGATGATAGGTGCTACCCAAAATAGCCACACCTGGGATAGGTAAGCGCCCCCAGCGAAGATGGCTGGTGCAAGGCTACGAGCAGGGTTTACAGAAGTATTGGTGACCGGAATAGAGATAAGGTGAATCAGGGTGAGCGCCATACCGATAGCAATGGGTGCAAACCCTTTAGGGGCACGGCCATCGGTGGACCCCAAAATGACCACGAGGAACATAAAGGTCATCACCAGCTCAGTAATAAAGGCAGCGCCCAGGCCAAATTTGCCGGGAGACAAGTCACCAAATCCGTTAGCGGCCCAGGTCGCATCAGCAACGGCAAAGCCCTCTTGGCCGGTAGCGATGAGATACAAGACACCGATGGCGACAATGCCACCAATGACTTGGGAGATTATGTATGGGAGAAGTTCGCCGCTAGGGAAGCGACCACCGGCCCATAATCCAAAGGACACAGCTGGATTGAGGTGGCAGCCCGAGATGTGGCCAATGGCATAGGCCATGGTTAATACAGTAAGGCCAAAGGCGAGGGAAACGCCCAAAAATCCGAGGCCTAGGGGAAAGGCAATGTCTGTACCAATTTCGCCGCCGGTAAAGGCTGCGGCTAGTACGGCGCTACCGCAGCCGCCGAGGACTAACCAAAAAGTGCCAACCCCTTCGGCGAGGCACTTTTGCATCAAAGTTGTCATGAGATCAAGGCTCCTAGTGTGGTGAAGCCACTAAAGGCTCCAAATGTGGTGAAGCCACTATAGGTAGATGATGTGAATAAATTGTGATCAAAAGTACCTTATGCAAACTGCAACAGCACCTTCAAACAACCCACCCATCCAAAACAGTGGTTGCCAATGTTCATT
>JBCDAG010000102.1:0-19179 GCA_039186165.1 Cyanobacteria bacterium P01_F01_bin.53 | reverse complement strand
TAATAGTGACCACTTTGAGTATTTTTCAAGTCACTTTCAGAGGTGCCGCCAGAGACATCAAAGGTTATTTTTTGCCGTGAGTCCGTCTTCCAGCCCTGGGAGCCTTTGATATCTAGCCACTCCACTTCGGGTTGGTCTGCGCCATACACTTGGGGTCGCAACAGCAAAACGATATCGGTCATCTGAGCTTTCAAACTTGCTTGGGCACTTTTGTCTTCGCTAGCAAGATCCGTTGATAGCTGCTGAATAGACCAGTTATCGCCACCCAACTCGATGCTGATGTGATCGGTCGTCTTCCAACCAGACAGCTGCAAACCTTGCTCGGGGAGGGCTTGCAAGGCGACTCGACTAGCCTGAGGAAGCTTTGGAGGGTTTGACCAAGACCAACCGGCAGAATATTGAGGAAGCGCACTCACTGCGACAAAAAGTGCTAAGGCCGCCACAATAATCAGCTTAACGGCGGACTTTTTAGGCACTTTTCTCGGGACTGTAGAAGTAGACACAATGACAAGCTCGCTGGCGTGAGAAATAAGCTTAAAAATAGTCGCGACGGGGCGGCTGAGACGAGGGGCTATTAGGCATAGCGGGACCTGCGGACTGACCATCACCACCAGCAGAGCTAGGACTCGGCCCTATGGAGGGCCCTTGAGGACCGACGGCAGCAGATGGCGACAACTGACTATCATCACCGCCCAAAGAGCTGACCCTCAGCGTGTCGGGTGCGTAGCGCTCTAGCAATCGAATCAAAACAATTAAAAGGCCAAGCATGGCCGCTGAGTACAGGTCTCCACCCCAACTGTCGTGGAGCCACTCAAAAGCACCGTCCATTTGAGCGCCGTGGAAAAAAGTGAGGGCAGCATTGCGCACAATATTGCCCGCAACGCTAATAACAATAATTCCGATAAAGAAAAGGCTGGTCCGGAGACGGGAACGATTAAGCCCGGTCCAGTAAGCCAGAATAATGCCCATATACAGGCTTGTGAAGAGCATTTTGAGTCCCGCACAGTGAGGGGCAACTTCAACCAGCTGCTCACTCACAGAAAGATAAATACCATCTACCTGCACATCCACATCAAATTGCAGCAGGATGAAGCCTGCGACGGAAGCAATAAAGCTCTGCAACGGCAGCACATAGGGCTCGATTAGGTAGGGCAGCTGGGTGGGCGTGGAAAGAAAGACCAAGAGCCACGGGAAAAAATGCAGCCGCAGGCCAGGGAGCCCTTTCAGGATAAGCAGCAGTCCTGCCAGTAACAGCGGCAGGGATAAGTTCATCAGATCGAGCAGCCCGCTGTTGTAAGCCACTGCGGCCATGATCAACAACGGAAACGCAAGCCAGTGAGACCGATTAGAAAGCGCGGCCCATTTTGCACGTGCTTCCCAAACGATATAGGCCGCAAATGGCATGCCTAATAAACCGTGACTAAAGTACTCGTGCTGAATACTGATGGATTTATTCAGCCAACCCTCGACCCAGTGCAGTAGCAGTGGGGTATAGAGAATACCAAGAAGGCCAAGGATAATGCCCTCAATAGGTATCTGGGGTTTTGATTTAGAAATCAGCATGTAACGAACAGGGGTTGGACACTCAAAAGGAGGAAAATAGCTGAGGCACGCAAAGAAAATGGCTAAACAAAATTGCTAAACAGTGAGATCTGCGGTGTTGCCAGCCACGGCCTTAGCACTGGTCATTTCACGCGATGTATCACTGCTACCCTGATCGCTGGTTGCGTCACTGGCCTCGTCATTGCCAACGGTTACAGCAGACCGAATAGCGTCCACAACACGGTCAATTTGTTCAGTGGTCAGGCCAGGGTACATAGGCAAAGACAAGATTTCTTGGCTGTGGGCTTCTGCATGGGGAAAGTCGCCCGCTCGATGGCCTAGGGATTGAAACGCTGGCTGTAAGTGGCAAGGCGTCGGGTAGTGAATACCGGTTTGAATGTCTTGACTACTAAGTTCTAACTGTAGAACAGTTCGATCAACCGAGCAGGCTGTTGTCACCCGAATGACATACAGATGGTAGACGTGGCCTTTCTCACTGACGTTTTTCATCGGCACAATGCCCTGGGCCGCCAGCGGAGCAAGCGCTTGATCGTAATAGGCCGCTAGGCGATTGCGATCGCGATTCCACTCAGACAAATGGGGTAACTTTAGCTGCAACACACTCGCTTGTAAGGTATCCAGTCGACTATTCGTACCACCCGGATCGGTATGAAAGTACTTACGGGTTGCGCCATAGTTGCGAAGCGAGCGGGCCGTTTGGGCCACAACAGCTTCCTGGGTTACCAACATCCCACCATCGCCCAATGCACCTAGATTTTTGCTGGGATAAAAGCTAAAAGCAGCGGCTAGACCGACACCACCTGCTCGATAGCCCTCACGCTCAGCCAAATGGGCCTGGGCCGCATCTTCAAAAATAATCAGCTCGTAGCGCTCAGCTAAATCGAGCAAGCCCTTGGGGGAGACCATCTGGCCATAGAGATGAACGGGTACGATAGCCCTCGTTTTACGCGTTATGGCACATTCTGCGGCCCTCAAATCCATCAAAGCCGTGTCTGGATCGCAGTCTACAAAAACCGGTTTAGCACCCGCCCGCACGATGCCAATCAGGGTCGCAACAAAGGTATTGGCCGGTAAAATCACCTCATCGCCCGCGCAGATGCCACAGGCGCGTAGGCCGAGCGCGATCGCATCGGTGCCGCACCCCACCCCCACGCCATGACCGGTTTGACATGCCTCTGCGAAAGTCGACTCAAACTCAGCCACCGCTTGACCTAAAACATACTCGCCCTTGTGCATTGTCTGCTCTACAGCAGCCAGGATATCTGCCTGGAGAGGCCGATGCTGCCAAGATAAATCGACAAAAGGAATTTGCTGAGAAGAAAGAGAGGTCATAGGGTAAAAAAGAAGATGTAGTGCACAAGGGGAAACACGAAACCGCAGCAATGCAATCAAGTTTGCATTCACACGCGACGCATGCATCACCGAGGCTTCAAGTCATACCAGTCTGGCGCGATTCCCTAGGAGTCAGGCTCCGGAAGGATGAATCTTGTGTAAAACTTGCCTAAATTACTTCAACAGGTTTTGATTAGATAGCTAAAGAGTGCCCGTCTGACGCTCCATCCTTCACAATGGGCATTACAGTGAGCGCACAGTTGGCTTGTTATATTTCAACCATTTAGCGTGGCGTAGATATTCGGAATCGATGGACTTTAAGACAGCCTGCCAGGTGCTTGCAAACCAGACGATTCCAGCCCTGGAAACCCAGGACACCTTTTTAGGCAGGCTCCGCCAAGGCCAGTCACCTGTCCCAGGACAGGTGACTACACTACTGCTAGCCCTCAAAGTTATTCACTCCAACCTCAATGACGCTGAAACGATTGATCGAGAACTCGCTCAATCGCTATTTTTGGTGGCCTACGAGGGCCGCAGCTTGTTTGAAGTAGGGCACGCCATGGGCGCTAACTGGCCGCCTTTACTCGATGAGGATCTCGAACGAATTGCGATCGCAGCCTACAGAATTTTTGCGAACGAACCTACCGCCGAAGAGTAGCTCATTCTCCTATCCCAGCTGAGCAGGGCAAGGTGTATTAAGTGCGAATCTCGGCATCACCTGACCGGACGTATCTTTTGGCACATCAATACCTGCTTCAAAAAAAGAGGTAGCCAATATTCACCCTTGCCACTAGAGTACAAGGGCAACTTTTTATCTCAGCAGTGCAATGCCATTTCGTTCTGAACGAACTGTCAACCAGACAACTAAACAGAGAGCGATTAGGCATGAGGCCCTTAAACCAAAAGTCATTCAGCCAAAAGCCATTAAATCCTCAACAACCCAATCCCCAACAACCCATAAATACGGCAACCAACAGGGCCGCCGGGCACAACGCATCCTCAAGTCCCGTTTTGTGCTGGCCTTAAGCATTACTAGCTTGGTGGTGGTGGTTCTCGTGAACTGGATTCCAGCACTCGCCATCACGCTACCCATGCTCGGCATCCTTGCCATTGGCTATTGGCTACAGCAACAGTGGCAAAAAGAAGAGCACCAACAGCAAAAGCAGCAGGCTCGCTTGGATGCCAAGTTTTATCAGCTGCTACAACAACAGCAAGGCCATATCAGCGTCATGGAGTTTGCCATGCAGGCTCAGATCAATGGCGAAGCTGCCCAAGCCTATTTGAACAGGCAGGCTCAAGCTTTTTCGGCCTATGTTGAAACCCGGCTACCCGGCAATATGATTTATGTCTTCAGCCTAGCGGCACTGCAAGGCCTACCTAGTCATCATGCCATCCAAGCTGAAGCAGCCTGGGCCTACGCTGAGCAGGCCAGGGTTGAAAAAACGAAAACAGAACAAGCCCACGCCGCATGGGTAAATGCCAAACAAATTAGAACCCTGCACCAGCTTTCGCATCAAGGGCCTTCCCCACAGCGCAATCAGCTCAAGAGCAGCCGTCAACATGACGATCAAGAAACCATTCTAGCCTCGGCTCAAAGCTCAAATACAGACAGCTCAAATACAGAAAGTCCTAACTCGATCAGAGCTGGCTACATTGCCATTACCACCATCGATAGCCACGGGACAGAAAATAGCTCACCTGCGACAGCGGCTAACTCCAAAGATTCACAAGGGCATCGTGTCGTAAATCTATACAGCGGGCAGCAGCACTCAGGTCAAGGGATCACCATTGATGTACCCACGATAGGTGGATAGGGTCAGCGCGCTGAATAATTCCATGTAATTTTGGTCTAGGGGCTTTACAAAGGGACCTTAGTTACTGAGCATAGGAAAGGCTTAGGCCTAGACTAGGCAAACAACAGCAAAAGCCAAGACGCACAGTCCATAGACGTACAGTAAGGAGCACCCTCCCTTGGAAAAGAGTTTTATTATGATCAAGCCCGACGGCGTACAGCGCGGCTTGGTCGGCAGCATCATCAGCAAGTTTGAAGCGAAGGGCTTCAAGCTAGTTGGCCTGAAGCAGATGTCTGTCTCTAGAGAATTGGCTGAGTCTCACTATGCGGTACACAAAGAACGTCCTTTCTTTAGCAGCCTGGTAGACTACATCATTTCTGCTCCTGTGGTGGCCATGGTTTGGGAAGGCGACGGTGTGATCGCCTCTGCACGTAAACTCATTGGTGCGACTAATCCTTTGGATGCTGATCCAGGAACTATTCGCGGAGACTACGGCATCACCATTGGCCGTAACATCATTCACGGTTCTGATGCGCCTGAAACCGCTGAGAGCGAAATTAAGCTCTGGTTCGGCAGCGACCTTTGTAGCTGGGAGCCCACATTAAAGCCTTGGCTCTACGAGTAAAACATCACCAAAGCGAACTGGAATAAGACCTAATTTTTTAGGCATTAAAAAGCCGCCATCTGATTAATCAGATGGCGGCTTTTTAGAGTTGTCTCAGATTGCCAACGCCGAATGGCTAACAAGCGTGAGGTTATTGCATGTTGGCACGGGCGTCTTTAACAGCGGCCATAAATGACCAAATGCCCATGGGAATGCTGAGGCCCAAAACGAGGGCTGTAGGCCCCATACCTAAGTCTGGATCACCAGAGGACAATTCGAACATGGAGCCTACAGCCGCGATCGCAGTCAAACAAGCTATACCCAGTAATGCGCCACTTTTAGGGGTCACAGTTTTTTCTCCACGTGTATTAAATATATTCTTTCAGCATAAATGAATTCAGCCCACCAGTCGCTAGCTGATTTTTTTGACATCTTTAATGGCAAAACCGTTCTTTTTTAACTCTTGGTTGAGCGCGATACCGTTTTCAACCCTATCGACGAACATCACACCATTGAGGTGGTCCATCTCATGCTGAATCACACGGGCAAGCAAATCATCCGCCTTCATTTTCCGGGGCTTTCCGGTTTCATCTTTAAAACTCACCTCAATGGCCGCTGGGCGAACCACGTCTAAATAAACCCCTGGAATACTCAGACAACCCTCTTGCCCCTTAGCTAGCTCTTTACTGTAACGAATGATTTTGGGGTTGATAATTACCAGCGGTGGCGTAGCGGCATCTTCCGGGTCAGCATCGACCACGAGGAGCTGCTTATTGACCGCAACTTGGGGCGCAGCCAGACCAATACCGTCTTCGCTGTACATGGTTTGCAGCATTTTACGAACCAGGTCGCGCAGGTCATTGTCCACTTTTGAAACGCGCTTAGCGGGCTGGCGCAGCACACGCTCACCTAAGTATGAAAGGGACAGGGGTGGCTTTTTTAGTTTTTTCTTTTCGACTTCGATGACGGCTGCCATGGGTGTGTGATGAATATCGGTGGATAAGTTGAAAGAATAGGAAAGTGCTTTATTTGTTTATCTAAAGTGCTTTATTTGTTTATCTATTGTAACAACGCATACTCACTTCGAGAAAACCCCGCCCTAAATATCAGTTTCTAAATATTTAGCCCACATATCAATTTAGGTTGATTCGGGGAAACCTAAGAACGACGGCGCTGGGTAAGACGGCGCTGGAAAGAGGTCTTAAGCAAGAAGAGGTCTTAAGCAAAAGGGGAAGCAACCCTGAAAGTGTTTTGACCTCACTTATTTTTTGGGCTGTGTTATGGAGTTTGCTCTGTGCTGAAATCGTTGACTAAAGCGGATTATTTACTGCACGAAACCATGCGTGGGCTAAAACGGGGCGGTTGGATGAACTGGGCCGCCATCAGCACCATGACAGTGTTGCTATTTTTATTTGGCGTAAGCCTACAAGCCAGCTGGCAGGTTGAGGGCATGCTAAATCAATTTGGCTCTCAGCTGGTGATCTCGACTTACTTAGATAGCGGGGTAGATGCGAGCACACTCACCACACAGGTGAAGCGATTACCCGGTGTGGTCACTGTAGAAGCGGTGAGCAAAGAACAGGCCTGGGCACAGCTCACCGAGGATTTAGGCCTTTCGGATGTGTCAAACGCCTCTTCTCAGCTAAAGGGCAATCCGCTGGTGGACGAGCTAAAAGTAAAGGCTCGGGAGGCACAGGAAGTTCCGCAACTGGCAAAAACGCTCAAGAGCATGCCCGGCGTGAATGACGTGCTCTATGTGAGCGAGGTCATTCAACAATTGCAGGATCTGAACCAAGGACTGCGCTGGGTGAGTTTGACGGTGGTGAGTTTGTTGAGCTTGACTGTGATCGCAGTAGTAACCACCACGATTCGACTGATTGCGATCGCCCGCAGTAAAGAAATCGAAATCATGCAGCTCGTCGGTGCGACCCGTAGCTGGATTTACCTGCCCTTTTTACTCCAGGGCACAGCCTTCGGCATCGTCGGAGCAGGCGGCTCATGGGGCCTTCTGTTGGCCATTCAAAAAGGGATTCGTTCCATATCCCTCAGTCAGCAACCTGCCTTCATTGAGTTTTTAATCAACGGCCTACAGCTAACGCCCCAGCAATGGATTTTACTGCCCATGGCACTGATGACCCTAGGCACTGGGATTGGACTTATCGGCAGCATTTTCGCTGTGCGGAAAGTCTCAGCGGTTAGATAACATAACCAATCTTCGAGAACCCATCCCCGAGGAACTTAACGCCCACCACTGGCGAAACCTCACCAAAATGACACCCCGAACAAAAAATCCCCTGACAGCCTGCGCAAATGAAACAGACTTTCAGGGGATTTTTTAAATCAAAACATGCGCTGACTTTACTGGGCAGATAACCAAACATCAGAATAGAGACATCTAGACAGAAAAGTTGGCAACGGCCATACGGGGTTTTCTTGCGCAAGACTTTCAAGCAAACTTGGCCTTAGTAAGATAGGCCCATGCTGCGAGTTGTTTCTGCGCCAAGATAAACACGAATGCTGAGGAAGTCAGTTGGGCAGGCAGTTTCACAGCGCTTACAACCAACACAGTCCTCAGTGCGAGGGGACGCGGCGATTTGTCCAGCGCGGCAGCCATCCCAAGGCACCATTTCCAAAACGTCTGTAGGACAGGCACGGACACACTGGGTGCATCCAATGCAGGTATCGTAAATCTTTACTGAATGAGACATGAAGTACACAACTCCAGAATTATTATTGCAATGTCGCCAATAGTTCAGCAACCGACCGCGAGCAGGGGTTCTCCAACCCATACGAAATTTTATCCCTCAGCACATAGCTATAAACTCTTGTGAAGGTAAAAAGTTACGGAATGTAATATTCACATAATGGCCTTTCCCTGGCGAACAACAGCAAGGGCCAAAAATGAGAAATAGGGGAGAAATGTGAGATAGGACACGGGGTCACGCTTTCCTATAAGATGATGAAATCTGAAATTTAGAGGTCCTCCTAGCCTAGTTGCCCTCCTATCCTCCCTCGACCAGGGCGGGAACAGTGAATGCGGGTGAGTAGGGCTTTTAGTTTGAGTATTTTTTTGCGCTTTTTGCCGCTGTTTGAAGGTAATTACAGTAATGAGTGACGACATTTTAGGAAAAGTTCAGAAAATCGTTTCTGAGCAGCTAGGTGTAGACGAAGCTGAAGTAAAGCCAGAAGCTAACTTCGCGAACGACCTAGGCGCTGACTCGCTTGACACCGTTGAGCTAGTCATGGCACTGGAAGAAGAATTTGACATCGAAATTCCCGACGAGTCTGCTGAGAGCATCAGCACAGTTCAGTCGGCGGTTGATTTCATTAAAGAGAAGGCAGCAGCTTAGAAGAGCGTCTTCAAAGCAGCGTCTCTTGATTGCTTCTATTCTCCGTACAATTTGCTTGCGAGCGCTTGGTTTGCAAGCATTAGGTTGTCAAACAAAAAATAAGTATTTAATCGCTACTTACTTTTTGAACTCTCAAGCCTCAAACTTCTCAAGCTACAAACTTCTCAAGTCTATACGAGGCACAGCTTGAGGTTGAGAACCATTTAGTTGGTTTTCTTCACGGTGGTTTGCTCATTTGCGCAGGGTAAGCGTCCTACTCCTACTAGGGCGCTTTCGCTGCCTATGTAGGCATTCCCCATGCCCCTATCGCCCCTAATGAACTACGCCTGAACTATGGCTAATTTAGAAAAAAAGCGTGTTGTCATCACCGGGTTAGGTGCGGTGACGCCGATTGGAAACAACCTAGCTGACTATTGGCAAGGGCTGATGGACAGCAAAAGTGGCATTGGCACGATTACCGCTTTTGATGCATCTCAACATGGCAGTCAAATCGCTGGTGAAGTCAAAGGATTTGATCCTTTGAACTTTATGGATCGAAAAGAAGTAAAACGGTCAGCCCGGTTTGCTCACTTCGCGATCTCAACCAGCAAAATGGCGATCGCCGACGCTAAGCTAGAAATCACCGACCTCAACGCCGAGCAAATTGGCGTGATGATCGGTACGGGCGTGGGCGGCATCAAAGTCATGGAAGATCAGCAAGAAATTTATCTCAAACGGGGGCCTAGTCGCTGTAGCCCCTTTATGATTCCGATGATGATTGCCAACATGGCCGCAGGCCTCACGGCAATTCAAACCGGCGCGAAGGGTCCCAACTCTTGCCCTGTAACTGCCTGTGCAGCAGGATCTAATGCCATTGGCGATGCCTTTCGAATTGTCCAAAATGGCCACGCCCAGGCCATGATTTGCGGCGGTACCGAATCAGCCGTGACCCCTCTGACCTTCGGCGGCTTCTCCGCAATGAAGGCCATGTCCACCCGCAACGACGACCCAGACCATGCCAGTCGTCCCTTCGATAAAGATCGCGATGGATTCGTCCTCGGAGAAGGCTGCGGCATCTTAATATTGGAAGAGCTGGAGCACGCAAAGGCTAGAGGCGCTCGCATTTACGCCGAGATGGTCGGCTATGGTATGAGCTGTGACGCCTACCATATGACCGGCATTGCCCCTGGCGGAGAAGGTGCAACCCGCGCTATCCGCATGGCCCTAAAAGATGGAAACTTGTCACCAACGGATGTGAGCTATATCAATGCCCACGGCACCAGCACCCCCGTCAACGACCCGAACGAAACCGCAGCGATTAAAACGGTGTTGGGCGAGCATGCTTTTAACATCACCGTCAGCTCGACGAAGAGCATGACCGGTCACTTACTCGGTGGTTCTGGTGGCATTGAGGGTGTTGCAGCAGCCATGGCCGTTGCCAATGACAAAGTCCCTCCCACCATTAACTTGGCTAACCCTGATCCAGCCTGCGACTTAGACTATGTCGCCCACACTAGCCGAGAGCAAAAGGTAAACGTGGCGCTTTCTAACTCGTTTGGCTTTGGCGGGCACAATGTCACGCTGGCCTTCAAGAAATATCAGTAACGAGGGACTTTTAGCCTACGGCTGGCATCCACACCTGTTAGCTGTAGCTCAGCTAACAAGCTCAGCTCACAAGTAGAATCAGCCCACAAGGAGTCCGACTAACCAACGCCAGCCAACGCCAGGTGATAAAGCTCGCACTGGAAGAGTAGCACCACCTTATTTGGGTATGCACTGAATATGCACTGTCGGATAGCTGTTGGATATATCCGAGGGCATTGCATCCAAGAAGAAGGTCCTATTCATATCCAAAATATCTTCTCCTTTTGCTGACATATCTTCTCCTTTTGCTGACATATTTTCGCCCTCCATACAATTGAGGACCGCATAATTCAAGGACTGCTTATTGCTTGAGACATCAAGTTTTCAAGACATTTCAAGTCGTTAGAAACGTGAGCGCAGTCGGGCTGTATTGTCTTTGAGGTCTAGGCCGTAGAGTTTTCCAAGATTCACCAAGGGCAGCGACGATAAGAATAGTCGCCAGGGGCATATCATAATAAAGCCGCCATCAACAGTCGCAGATGTTACAGGTTCGTAGGTATAATAACCTAAGCAAAACTCTTAAACTTTTGTTTAGGATTCCTGGGAATCAAGTTGTGGTGTGCATTTGGTGAACTCTAGTCGATGTTTTACACATGACTCACGGCTAGCTCTCATCTCAGTCCCATTTTTATACGGGAGGCTTTGAGCATTATTTTAAGTCCCGTATAGTGATAGAAATTCCAGATTTTCATAAGGCTTTTGACAAAAGCCAATGTCAAGGATAGAGCGCTCTGCTTCTATACCTGCTTCCACACAAAACTTGTCCACACTTAAATTTGAAGAAAGGCTATGGCTGTCGCAACTCAATCGCTTGAAGCACTGTGCATAAATTCCATTCGTTTTTTGGCTGTAGACGCCATTAACAAATCCAAGTCGGGTCACCCCGGTTTGCCAATGGGCTGCGCCCCCATGTCTTTTGTGCTGTGGGACAAGTTCCTGCGTCACAACCCTAAAAATCCACAGTGGTTCAACCGCGACAGATTTGTGCTTTCTGCGGGCCACGGCTGCATGTTGCAGTACGCCATGTTGTACCTCACGGGCTACGACAGTGTGAGCATGGACGACATCAAGCAGTTCCGTCAGTGGGGCTCCACCACACCTGGACACCCTGAGAACTTTGAAACACCCGGTATTGAAGTCACCACAGGTCCTTTGGGTCAGGGGATTTGTAATGCTGTGGGCTTGGCTGCTGCTGAAGCACACCTGGCTGCAAAGTTCAATAAGCCTGATTGCACGGTTGTAGACCACTACACTTACACCATCTTGGGTGACGGCTGTAACATGGAGGGCATCTCTGGTGAGGCGTGCTCTTTGGCTGGCCACTGGGGTCTCGGTAAGCTGATTGCCTTCTACGACGACAACCACATTTCAATTGATGGCGACACGGCTATCTCCTTTACTGAAGATGTGAGCAAGCGCTTTGAAGCATACGGCTGGCATGTGCTGCATGTAGAAGATGGAAACACCAACTTGGATGCGATTGAAAAGGCGATCGTCGAAGCTAAGAAAGTCACTGACAAGCCAACGCTCATCAAGGTCACCACAACCATTGGTTATGGTTCTCCTAACCGTCAGGGTACTGGCGGCATCCACGGCGCAATGCTGGGTGAAGAAGAAACGGCACTTACTCGCAAAGAGCTGGGCTGGAACTACGAGCCCTTTGAGATTCCTGAAGATGCTTTGGCTCGCTACCGCAAAGCCATTGACAACGGGGCCAGTGCTGAAGCTGAGTGGCAAAAGACCATGGCCACTTACCGCACACAGTACGCTGCTGACGCTGCTGAACTCGATCGTTTGATCGCTGGCAAGTTGCCCGAGGGATGGGAAGCAGCATTGCCAACTTACACCCCTGAAGACAAGGCTTTAGCAACACGGAAAAATTCCGAGGCTACGCTCAATGCCTTGGCTCCTGTGATTCCTGAGCTCATCGGTGGTTCTGCTGACCTGACTCACTCCAACCTGACTGAGCTGCATGTTTCCGGCGACTTCCAAAAAGACGCTTACGAAAACCGCAACATGCACTTTGGCGTACGTGAGCACGGCATGGGTGCCATTTGTAACGGCATCGCCCTGCATAACAGCGGCCTTGTTCCTTACTGTGCGACGTTCTTGGTCTTTACTGACTACATGCGCGGTGCCATTCGCCTTTCTGCTCTCTCCGAAGCGGGTGTCATTTATGTGATGACTCACGACTCTATCGGTTTGGGTGAAGATGGTCCTACGCACCAGCCTGTAGAAACCGTTGCGTCCTTGCGGGCGATTCCTAACCTGTACGTTATTCGCCCAGCGGACGGTAACGAGACTTCTGGTGCTTACAAAATCGCGGTTCAAAAGCGTAAGGCACCTACTCTCATGTGCTTCTCTCGCCAAGGCTTGCGTAACCTTCCTGGCTCTTCTATTGATGCCGTTGCCAAGGGCGCTTACATCATGTCTGACTCCGACGGTACACCTGATCTCATCTTGATTGGTACGGGCAGTGAGGTTTCTCTTTGCGAAGATGCGGCTGAAAAGCTCCGCGCTGAAGGCAAGAAAGTTCGTGTTGTCTCCATGCCTTGCTGGAAGCTATACGAAGAGCAAGATGCGGCTTACAAAGAGTCCGTATTGCCTAAGGCTGTTAAGAAGCGCCTAGTGGTAGAGGCCATGAGCAGCTTTGGCTGGGCTAAGTACCACGGTGACGAAGGCGACATGATCTCTGTTGATACCTTCGGTGCTTCTGCGCCGGGTGGCGTCATGATGGAGAAGTTTGGCTACACCGTTGATAACGTTGTTGCGCGTGCGAATGCTCTGTAAGCGTTAACTCCGTTTAACTTTCATAGAATCGAAAAGCCTCTGCTGACTAAGTCGGCAGGGGCTTTTTTATGTTTGTCACTTCGTAGCATGGGTCTGAGACAGATGTCACTGTGGTGAAAAAGAAGCAAAAGAGTGCGTTAGTGTGTCGTTTTTAAAACTATCGGCAGAATAATTGAATGAGTCGCTGAAGAGTTAGGTATAGCGAGAACGAAATGTTCTTGGCGCTTTCATACATACCCCCTTCAATTGGAGTTAGTGACCCATGGGGATGACTTATTCTGCAGCGATTATTGGCGCTGGACCGGCGGGATGCGCGGCAGCGATCGCACTCACCCAAACCGGACACAACGTCCTCTTAATCGAGGCCTCTGCCTTTCCTCGCCATCGCCCTGGAGAATCTCTTCACCCTGGCGTTGAACCCATTTTTAAAACCCTCGGCATTGATGAAGCCATTAATGCCGCTGGCTTTTTGAGATACCCAGGGCATCGGGTGGCCTGGAGGGCGAGTGAGCCAAACAATAATAAGCCAGAACGATTAGAGAAATTTGGTCAGGATGCGGGTGGTGATTGGCTTGGCTACCAGGCTTGGCGACCGACGCTGGATCAGATTTTGCTGGATGCAGCGATCACACGAGGCGTGACAGTATGGCAACCCTGCCGTGTAAAAGCCGCCATTATCGAAAACAACCAGCTCACAGGATTAAGCACTGGGCGCGGCCTTGTTCAGGCGGACTACTTCCTAGATGCGTCTGGGCAGTCTCAATGGCTATCGCGACAGCTGGGAATTACGACCACGGCCTATTCACCCACCATGCGAGCGAGATTTGGTTACGTCGCTTGTGAGGCCGGAGAGCATCCTTTTGATATTCCATTAATTCGCAGTGAGTCGGATGGCTGGAGTTGGATTGCACGGGTCAGAGAAGACCGGTGTGCTTGGTCGCGGATGCGGTTAGGCCAGGGTAAATCGGATGAGAATTGGCGGCCTGAAGAATTAGCCGATTGTGTACCGGTCGGTAAGACAAAGGGTGTGGATGTGACTTGGCGCTTGAGCGATCGCACTGCCGGAGACAACTGGTTTTTGCTCGGGGATGCGGCGGCAGTGCTGGACCCGGCAGCCTCCCATGGGGTGTTGAAGTCGCTCATGAGTGGCATGCAGGCGGCACATGCGATCGCTGCTTGCACCAGCGGGAAAGTCACCGCCGAAAAAGCAGCCCAAGGCTATAGCCAATGGCTGGGTGATTGGTTCAAGAGCGATGTTGAACGCATGGAAGAGCTGTATCACATTGGCCAGATTAATCACCCAGCCAACAAGCGAGCCCATCCAAGATCCAATCACGTATCCGCAACGCATCAAGCGGCGTGATTCAACAGTTTTCGCTCCCCACAGTTTTCACTTCCACAACTTACACGTTCAACCGTTTTTGAGCCCTGCTGAATGCCAACGGTTAAATTCCAACAGTTGACTTTCAACAGGTGAAGTTCAAAGACGTCATGAACAACAAACTTAACCCCCAAGTAACTATAAGGAAAAGATTATGGCCCTTATTGATGATGTAAAACAAATTTGCGATCGCCTAGCAGATTCAGGCTGGCGAGAGCTGATGCTAAAGCACGGCATTGATATACAACAACAAAGTGCCCAGAGTTTGGCCGATGTACTATCGCTAGAAATCACCATAGACAAGGATATTCCCGGTTTTGAAGACTTTGTTGAAGACCGAGCACGGGGAATTGAGCCAGGCAATCCGGCGGCGAGTTTGTTGTATCACGCCTTTGCTTCTCCGGGCGTACAACAAGTCCCGGAAGAAGACTCTCCTTTTGGCAACAACTTTGGCGCATTAAGCACTTCTATCACTGATTTCCCGACCCTGGAAGAACTCGATACGATAGAAAACTATATTTTCGCCCAGGCGGATCGGAGTTTGGCGGATGTGCGAGAATATGCGGCGACGCTGTTGGGTATCAGTGAAAGTAGCCTTGAGCTATCGGTGGCCGTGTTTGCAGCGGAGTACCGCCCAGCCCCAGAAACGCCCCATCAGCGCTATGCGGACCTGTGCCTTTCTCGCACTGGGGTGGCCCGTGTGGGGACGGCTAGCGCGATTTATGATGGCAAGCTGCGGGGGTATGTGCCCTTTCGAGACGGGGATAGCCTGAATGCGATTCGGGTGTTGCCCTGTCGGTACACGACCTGGCTAGCGGCACGGTCTACGGCAAAGGAAAATCGGTTTGGGCCTGCGCGGGTACAACAAAGTGACAGCAATCGAGACTTTTGGGTGCCGGTGCACAAGCTCTTTGATGGGAGCGAGTGCCTAACGAGTGAAACGCTAAACATTACGCTGGACTCTCGCCATCAAAACAAAAAGATTGAGCGGCTGCACGCGCACTTAGAAACGGTTGGTGCGCCCTCGGGCTTTAGCGCAGCGGATCGGCAGCAGTCGCCCTTTATTAAGGAGCATGGCTTTGCCGATTGGCTGGGCATTTTCAGTGGGGGTGGCGGCATCATCAGCCCCCAGGCACAGCCTTTTGTGGAGCGGGCGAGCTTTAACAATGAGCACCTCACCTTTGCTGCCCCCGAGATGGGCACCCAGCATTTTGGCAGTGCCTTTGCCCCCACGCTCTCACTCAATTCGCCCCCCCCGCCAGTGCGCCCCTGGCCCGAGTACGCCCATGTGCGGTTCGATGTTCGTAATGGGAACGCGGTGTACATTGGGGGAGAGGCAGATACGATGGCCCGCACAACAGCGGGCGGCTTCCGTGCCCTGAATATTTCGGACTCTACGGGTGATGGCTGGGTAAAAGCGAGCGTGCCACAGCTGGCGACACTGCCCTCTGTTTCGGCGTATTCCATCATTGCCGCCCCTGACTTTTTCCCTGGGGTAGACCAGCGTGAGGTGTATGAGTGGTGGCAAACTCGCCAGTTTCCAGAGGTAAAGTCCACGCTGCCAACCTGGTGGCAAGCCATCATTGACGACGGTGATTGGAACTTTTGGCGGGCGGCACCGCTACCGCTATCGGATGAGCGACATGCCCCGAATATTCAGCTCACCGCCGCAGGCTTTAGCGCCCAAGATGAGACGGTGACGGCGATTGTGACGCCGCTACAGCGGATTGATTTGCGCAAGAGTAAGCCGGTGGCACCGACCACACAGCGCCATGCGGTGCTGGCCGACGCCGCAGCGGGGATTTTTGCACCGGGTTGGGATACGAGTACGGATCTCATTCCTACGGACTCTAATACGGATCCCATTCAGAACTCTAATACGGAGACTCATCTCTCGGCCTATGGCTTGGGTAGTCCGTTTCCTGAGGATGCCAAGCTGTGTGCGGCGCTAAGTACGTTTTGGCCTGCGGTGGCTCCGGATACGGCTCGGACGTTTTATCAGGTGCCTTTTGCGGCGGGGACGGTGTGTCCGCTGACGGATGAGGAGAATGGTGCAGCGGCGGGCAGTGTGTCTTGGGATGGACTGCGGGGGCCGAGGGTATTGAGTGAGGACGGACGCCGGACTCAAATCGGGTATCCGGACTATGAGCATGCGGACTATACGCTAAATGCGTTTGAAGGTCGTTTTTCGATTGCGCAAACTCGGAAGATTGATTTCCATGAGTACACGCATCGCATTGTGGCGACGTTGCGAATGTACCGGGCGCTGAGAAACATTGGCGATAAAAATTCGTTGCATATTCTCTCTTTCCAGCAGGTGGAATCGAACGATGCTTTGTTGCGGCAGGCGCAGACGGATACGGTGACGGCGCTGACTGGGCCGATTTATCGGTTTGATGTGTTTGATTCGGAGTATGCCAGGACGCTGCCAGCGGGCGATGTGACTGAGGAGAATTTTGAGGTGGATGTGATGTTTACCTTGTTGATCGGGAGTGGTGACGGGGTGCTGGCCATGGCGCGTCGGGGTGATGGGTCACAGGCTCGGAGCCCGTGGCAGGTGATTGAGGTCTAGCAGGTAGGCAATGCCGCATAGCGAAAACAGCCCCCATGCGGCATTGCCAGATATCGGCTGAGTAGCTCAGGGTACGAACCCACCTCGCCCTGCGGGCACTCCTCCGAGGAGGAGATTTCTCCTGGTTAGGTGTTTTTAGATATCGAGCGCCTTTGTTTTCCTGACCAGAGGTAAATCCCCTCCACCGAAGCGTTGGAAGCCCGCGTCGCTTTGCGACGCTAGGGAATGTCCACCAAGACAGGGATGGCCCGCAGGGACGGGGTGGGTTACACCCCTATGAGGCCCAGCCAAACTTTCCAGACGCTCAAACTGATGTGTGCACAGAGTGACAGCAACAACAACCTTTTCGAAACTTAGGTACACTAGCTCGCAAGGTTAGGCGAGCACAATCAATTGACAGCCCTCCTCAAAATGAATAAAAGCTGCCAACCAGGAAACCGCTCATGAAAAAAGTGAAGCTGTTTTTAGCGTCTTCTTCAGAGCTAAAAGCCGACCGAGAACAATTCGAGATTTTTATTTACCGCAAGTGCAAGGCCTGGTTTGATCAGGGCATTTTTTTGCATTTGGATATTTGGGAAGATTTTTTGGATGCGATGTCGCCAGGTGGATTGCAGAGTGAATACAACAAAGCTGTGCAGGCCAGCGATATTTTTATACTGCTGGTACAGAACAAAGTAGGCAAGTACACCGCTGAAGAATTTGGCGAAGCCTTGGGGCAGTTTTCGAGTACACAAAAGCCTTTTATTTTCACGTACTTTAAGCCACCGATCACCACTGATAGGGAAGACCTACAGAGCCTGTGGGCTTTTGAAGATAGGCTTAAGGAATTGAAGCATTACAAGACGCCCTATGAAACTATTAAGGGGCTACGGGAGCATTTTGGAAATCAGCTTGATAAACTAGCAGCCAATGGATTTATTGAGGTAGAGCCGGTGAATACGGCGGCATCTCCGGAAAAATCAGGGCAGTCGGTGAAGACTTACAACATTGGCAATATTGACAGTGCGACGTTTAACTAGCCGGGTTTTTTCCTTGGGAAACGCTGCGCGAACGGCTACGCTCACCACTCGGGGATAGGGCTACAACATATTAGATTCTTTTTTTAAGCGATTTTCTTGGGACATGGGCGACACCAAAATCTACAACATTGAGAATATTGGGACGGCTCAGTTTTTTAGTCAGTCGCTGGATTATCAGTCGCTGATGGCGCGGCTTGCAGAAAATCAGGAGATGCTTGAGTATCTGCAAGCAACGGGCAAAACCGAGCGTGCACTGAAAGCGGGTGGCGAGCTGGCAGAGTTAGAAGCGCAGCTAGAGCGGTTAAAGGAAGACGTGCTGCGACTGTATGAAACCTTCACCAAAATCGAGATTGATACGGAACGCTTAGCCAAAGCCAAAGCCCACTTTGACAAAGGTGAGTTTCGAGAAGCGGATGCCATTTTAGATGCTGAGACCATGGCTCAGGATTTGGAGCGGCTGCTTGAGCGCGACCAGCAGCTAGATGCTGAAAAAGCGGCCATTACGAAAAATAGGGAACAGCTGAGTAACGAATACTTGGTAAAAGCTCGCCTACGAGCCACCTTTTACGAGCAGCCGAATCGCTTTGAAGAAGCCTGCGCCCACTTTGAAAGTGCCTTGAGCGCGGTGAGAACATCGGCAGCCATTTTTGAATATGCGGTATTTCTGCAAAATCACAACAGCTTCAAGCGAGCAAGAGCTTTATACGACGAAGCTTTGCAAAGTTATCGAGAGTTAGCAAAGGAGACCCCCAAAACCTATATACCTGATGTCGCCAGGACGCTGAATAATTTGGCTAATTTGCAATCGACTCAGAATGACTACGAGAAGGCCGCGAGCAACTACGACGAAGCTTTGCGCATTTATCAAGAGTTAGCACAGGAAAACCCCAGAACCTATCTGCCATACGTTGCGGGGACGCTGAATAATTTGGCGGTTTTGCAAAAGGCTCAAAATGACTACGAGAAGGCCACCAGCAGCTATGACGAAGCTTTGCGCAGTTATCGAGAGTTAGCACAGGAGAACCCTAGAACCTAAGTGGGTGTGCAAAAATATTTACAGTGTTTCAGGTCCCAAAAAGGCGAACCTAGAAGCCCGTCCTATCGTTGTTATTTGTAATGCCATTAACTCGTGAAATCGGCCCGGAAACCCAG
>JBCDAG010000101.1:0-19277 GCA_039186165.1 Cyanobacteria bacterium P01_F01_bin.53 | reverse complement strand
GCGATACTCGTCAGCAATCGGTATACAACGGCTTACAAGCACTGCCCGCTGAAGCGATCCATGTACTCATTCACGATGGTGCCCGTTGCTTAGCAACCCCTGCTCTATTCAACCGCTGTGCGCAAGCGGCTGTGAAAACCCAAGGCTTTATTGCGGCTGTGCCGGTGAAGGACACGATTAAGCAGGTTGATGACCAGCGGATGATTACCCATACGCCCGATCGCTCTCAGCTATGGGCAGCGCAGACTCCCCAGGGCTTTGAGGTGGCACTGCTTAAGCAATGTCATGACCGGGGCCAAGCAGAAGGCTGGCAGGTGACTGACGATGCGGCGCTGCTTGAAAAGTGTGGCGTGCCCGTGAGCATCGTAGAAGGTGAAGAAACGAATTTGAAAGTGACAACACCGGTGGATTTAGCGATCGCTCACTTTATTCTTCAACAGCGTAATCTCTGAAGTAGAGGCTGATAGGAATATTTCTGAAAAGGATTGACAGCGTTGATAAGGATTAGCGCTTAAGAAGGCGCAAAAAAACACCCTTTGCTTCTGAACTAAGCCGTTTTCAGGCTCTCAAAGGGTGCTCCATTGTTTCAGACTATTTTCAACGGGCTCGAAGGTGGCTTTTAACATCTATGCATTAATAACCGCGAGTTCGCCTTACAGATCGCCGCCTCGAAGTGCTAGCAAAAATACGACCGCAGGGCCAGCAATAACTACCAGCGCTAGCATAGTAAGCTGCCCAATCAAAACAAAATCAATACCACCGAGAAAAGAAAGGGGGTTACCTAAACTTAAAGCTAAAAGAGCCATTTATCCTCCGAACAGTTCCAACCGAACCACATTGAGACAATTTCACTCTCCGCATTGTACCTGTTCGGGGTCATTGAAATTAAACTTTGTTTACAAAATTCTAAGGTCTGGTTCGCCTTTCTTTATCAGGCCTTCTAGCGTTTTTACCAGTCTGGGCCTTCAAGTTTTTTGGGGAATTCGGCCCTTTTATGACCTCTTGTGTTGAGTGTTTGTAACGTTGCCTGTTACGAGTCGGTGCTTGTGTCGATCCGGTAATGAGCTGATGATTTGCCCTGGCTCTTTACCTGAGAGTTTCTAACTTACTTGAGAGTTCCTGACATAGGCTAGTAAAATACGGGCTGGTAGCGGTGGGTTTAGCCTCTCAGGTCTGAACTTACATTGCGATACCTTATAACATCATAACAGACCTTCTTCGACTGAGAAACATGGCCACCTGGCAGTGCGTTAAAAACTGTGGTGCTTGCTGCCAGCTTGACCCCGCAGATCGTCCCGATCTTTCTGAGTATCTTTCACCCACTGAGCTATCGCTGTATATGAGCATGGTGGGCGATGATGGCTGGTGCATAAACTACGACAAAACCAAGCGTAACTGCACCATTTACGATGAGCGCCCCAACTTTTGTCGGGTAGAGCCTGCGACTTTTGAGGCGCTTTACAACATCGCCCCAGCCGATTTGAACGACTTTGCCATTGAGTGCTGTGAGCAGCAGATTACGGGCATCTATGGCAATTGCAGTCAGGAAATGGACCGCTTTTATGCGGAGGTAGGCATTGAGAGCAAGGTCATTGAGCTTACGCGTGAAGATAGCCTTTAAAGCAGGGGGGCGCTCTGAACAATTGCGCATATGGGCGGCTTTGCCAGATAATGAAAAAAATATGAAATCCTTTTGCTGTGACTCTTTCTGATACATCATCCGCTGATGCAGATTCGCAATCTGGCCCCCTTCTTGCTAAACAAGCGTCTGAGGCAGGCGATGACTTAAGCGCTGCTTCGACTCAGAAAGCTAGTGCTAAAAGCTCTTTCCGGGGTGTGTTCTTTTCCACCTTTATCACCATCTTTTTGGCGGAATTAGGCGATAAAACTCAGGTGGCTACGCTGCTACTGAGTGCAGAATCACACTCCCCTTTTGTGGTGTTTTTAGGGGCGGGGCTGGCCCTAATTTCTACCAGTCTCCTAGGTGTGTTACTTGGCCAGTGGATGTCGACACGTGTGTCTGAAGACACCCTAGATACCTTCTCAGGAATCTTATTACTACTGATTACCATCGGCCTAGTCGGTGACATTGTGGGGCACTAGAGGTACGACTCAAGTTATGGATTTTCAGCTTTTCTTGGTGAGCTTTGCCACGGTTTTTGTTTCTGAGTTGGGTGATAAGAGTCAGTTGGCTGCGATCGCACTTGGGGGCTCTTCTTCCTCTCCTAAAGCCGTCTTTCTCGGCTCGGCCAGTGCCCTATTGGTGGCCTCACTCATCGGTGTGTTGCTGGGTGAAAGTACTGCTCTATTACTTCCTGAGAAACTAGTAAAAGGTTTGGCTGCTTTAGGGTTTGGTCTCTTAGCTTTACGCTTGCTGTGGCCTGAGCCTGATGCTGAATAGGCCACCTGGCCGGACAGAGCAGGTCTAAAAAATACCCAATGTGAAAATGCCCTGAAAGGCGATGTCCACACTGGGTTGCTAAGGTTGTGATTTTGTCGTCGAAAGCTGCTTTATGAGTTGGAGAACATCAGCTTTGGTGACTGGCCAGAGAGTTCATTCTGGGTCAGAGAGGTTATTCTGCTGACTGAAATTGTGTACTGGAGAATGGATTCTTTACTGGAACATGGCTGCGACATCGCGATAGCAGAGCTTCACGAGCCAGGCTGCAGCGACAAGCTTAATCGCTTCTAAGCTCCAATACACTGCATGGAGTGTGTTCATGGCCTGAGGTACCGGCTCAGAGAGGTCTCCCCCGAGGAGACTACTGTCACGGAGATGAATGCCGAGTGCGCCCATCTGAGGGGTGAGAACGTAGGTGTAGATTAGGGCGATCACAAACAACAGGCCGCTGAGTAAAATGGCCCAGCGACTTTGTGATCCACTGGCAATCAAATCAAACTGGTCACGTCGCTGACGCAGTGCCAACAGGCCGCTCAAAATAGCCGCCGCGCACAGTAGCTCAACCCGGTTAAACAACCAAAAAAGGCTGTAGCCAGCGGTGGCAAAATTTGCCTCATTCATCATGCCGGTTTCGTACATCATGGGCATGAGTAAAAAATCAACAAAGGCGCTGCTGCTAATCCAAAACGTCACGGTAAAAAGTACCAGGGCATCCCAGTTGAGTTGCCTTAACGAAAGGGGGGAAGAGGGTTTTGAAAGATTCATAATCGCACCATTCCAGATAGGTATGCCAAAGCTGTTTATATTAGGTTCTTTTACCTTAGCCAAGGAAAACTAGTTGATGGGTGAACATTCCTTTCAAAAGGATACAGAAGCCCAGGGAAAGTTCTTATCGCTTAACACGTTATGGTTGAGGCTCGAGAGATAGTGAGCACGAGTTCTACCGGATGAAAGCGGGGATGAAAGCGGGATGAAAGCAGGGCCTATGAAATCAGTGAGTCCTTCGGTGAGGCATATTATGCGGCAGTGGCTGACAGTGGTGGCGATTTTAATGGCGATCGCGCTCAATGGTCTATCGAATGTCTTTCCGCCTGCAGGACAAAACGTGGGTGAGGTTTCAAATACGATTCTGGGTGGTGTGATCATTACGCCCGCAAATTATGCGTTTGCGATTTGGGGCCTGATTTATCTGGGCCTGATCATTTACGGCGTGTATCAGGCCTTGCCTGGTCAACGTCAAAATCCGGTGCTCGCGCAAGTCTCTTGGGCTCTAATCGGCGCTTGCGTGCTGCAAATTGTTTGGCTATATGCCTTTCTGACTACGAGCTTTTGGCTGTCAGTTGGTCTAATTGTAGGGATTTTGGGTTGTTTGATCGTGGCTTATTTACGATCGCGCACCGTTACGCCTACTCGGCAAGTGCGTTGGTTGTTGCAAGCACCTATCAGTATTTATTTTGCCTGGATTACTGTGGCGACGGTGGTGAATGTTGCTGGGGCACTGTTCGATAGCTTTTTTAGTAGTGGGTCTGCGATGTCTGCGATTGGGGTGGCCTCTACCGTTGTGATGATGGGTGTGAGTGGGGCGATCGCCGCCGCCATCGCCCTGGGCTATGGGGATGCCTCTTTCCCGGCAGTCGTGGTGTGGGCTTTGAGTGCGATCGCTATTCGCCAAGCCAGTATTCCACCAATTGCCTTTACGGGCGTTGGCCTATCGGTGGGCTTGATGGTTTTGATCGTCAGGATTGTCGTTACCGGTCAGGGGCGTATGCGGCACAGCCCTTGAGTGAGAGAAGGCAAGTGACTAGGAGGTTAAGAAAATTAGGCAAGGCAACTACGAAAAACTAGAGGCGTTGCCATGGATCGTTTTGACCCACTTAAGTCGCTTCGGTCTCACTGAAATTCTCATGGCCATGGTGGCAATTACCACCACCCAGTGCAGCATGTAAATGGTTCCTCGCAGGGTTTGTATGGAGGCACTCCAAATGGAGGTGGGGTCAGCGCGGCGGAGAGTTTTCCACATACCCCACAGCGAGAGCACTACCCCCAGAATGGTGATAGGCCCAAAAATAGGGAGCTGACGGCGAATCAGAGCAATGGCAAAATCAGGCACCACCACCGCAGGCATCATGTATTGAATAATCCAAAAGCCTGCCATATCAATAGATTTTTGCCAGCCCAGGCGATTCTTCGCGAGCTGACGCCAGTAGTCTAGGTAGCGCTGAAAGCCGCCTTCTGCCCAGCGATTGCGTTGGTGCCACAGCGGCAGGGCGGCAGTGACGCCTTCTTCTTCCACGGGTGGGGTGAAGAGCAAGCCGATGTTCCACTGGTGGAGGTGGAGCTGAATGGTGAGGTCTAGGTCATCGGTAATGGTTTCTTCATTCCAGCCGCCGCACTGAGCGATCGCGCTCCGTCGTACAAACTGACCATTGCCTCTGAGTTCACCGATGCCGCCGATGGCAATCCGCCGTTCCTGCATGTAGGTATCGAGGGCCATTTCAGCTTTTTGTCCTCGTGTCCAAAAATTAGTGCTGGCATTGGCAATGGCCTTGCGGACCTGCACTGCGCCCGTTTTTGCATTCCCCAGTTGCGCATCGAACATGGGCACCACATGGCGTAGCAGATTTTTGGGGACACCGGCATCGGCATCGAAGACGGCTAGGATATCACCTTGGGTTTGGGGCCAGACCAAATTCAGCGCACCAGACTTACCGCCAGTGGCATCGGGACCGCGGTGAATGACATTTAACCGAGGATAGCGCTGGGCTAACTCATCCAATATCCGGCCGGTATTATCTGTGCTGTTATCGTCAATAAACCAAAGGTCGTAGCGGGTGGTTGGGTAGTCGATATGGAGCAGGGCTTCAACGAGGTTGGCAATGACATGCTCTTCATTTTTGGCAGCCACGAGCAAGGAAACGTAGGGCCAGCTAGCGCTACTCGGAATATCGGAGAGTGCGTCCGTGGGGGCAGATATTGATTCGGAGGCCGACTCTGTTGAGGGGAGTGGCTTTGGCGCAACTAGTGGATCTGCCAATATCACACGCAGGGCATGAATACTCATAATCCCAGTGACAATTAGCACTAGCTCACGTCCCCAGTTGACGTAGTGAAGAAAGGCTGTGAGTAGCCAGAGGCTTATCAGTGCGATCGCTGCTTTAAGCCGCCGTCCAGCGTACCCCCTAAAGAGTTCAGCATCAATAACCAGATCGGCATCTAGCTCAGAGGGAGCAGCAGGTTCAACGAAATCTGACATGCGTAGTTTTGTTTAGATCCCTTAACAAATATGTCTTAATTTAACCATACCCTTTGTCCCTGCCTTTAGGCGGCCGGTATTGAATCAGAGCCTTAGAGGTGCTCGATAGCCTTTTGCAGTTGGTCACCCACTGGTTCAATCGGGAATGCTGAAGCAAGAAGTCATCCGGAAGCAAGCTACCCGCTTCTACAAGGATTTTTCATCTAGATATTTCATCCTCCAAAAATCCATCGCGAAATTCCCACAGCTGCCATGTCTCTTCAATCCATTAAGCCAGCCACTAAGCCAGAAGCCAGCGTTTACCTGCCCTACTATCAAGGTAAAAAACGCAATGCGCTTCCCTATGCCATTGGGCTGTATAAGCAGGGCAACGTCGAAGGTGAACGCAACATTGAAGGCACTGACAGCATTCCTTTCTTGGCGACGTGGAATGTTTCGATGTTGCCTGCCGACCTGACAAGATGTCGGATGCAATTTGATGGTGATGCCGAGCTGACCTATGAAATCACCATGGCGACCTTTGAGTTTGTGGATTTTCTCATCACTGTGGTGGTGAAAATGAACCAGAATAAGGAACCTGATTTTGATCAGAGCTTTTACCGCAAGTTGCTACGAATGGATGAGTAGTTGCCGTGATTTGTGTGGTGTAGTTCGCTGCTCGATGATGTGAGCCAACCGATATGAAGCCGCTAGCGCCAGCTAACCTAATGGGTTGGTTGGCGCTTTTTGTATGGGATTTTATCTACAGGGTGTTACAGGAATTTTGGGTTATCAGTGTGATGTTTGCGAGCTGCATTCTGGGTCGATTGGCTGTCGATTGTGGCTACTTATTCTTTTTGGTTGATGTTTTAGGTTTTTTGGGGTGTTTTTTAAGGGGGGTTTCTTAGGGTTTTCTTAGGCGTATTTTTTAGGTCGGAAGTAGGTGAACATGGCAGAATAATGACAGTGCTTAAGTCTTACTACTGATGCTAAAAGTACGGCTGTGTATCCTTCACTGCAAAAGCACGCAAAACAGCGATAGAATCACAGTCTGACTCACATCAGAAATTAAGAGAATTCAGAGCTGAGAAAATTCAGAACTGCCTTTAATTGTTGGCTGTTTACGGATGTCTCACATCATCTTTAGGGGGCTTACCCTGAGGATATGGCCTTAGGGGGATGTAATGCCCTTAAGGAACATAGCCAACACTGTATTTGAAAGGAGTTAGGGCGTGTCCCCATCATCAAACCGGATATCTGATCGCACGTCTAAGCATTTATTGATTGGGTCTGTAGAGTCCTACAGCGGTAAATCAGCCACCGTATTGGGGTTGGCATTGCAGCTAAGGGCACAGGGCTTGGATATTGCCTATGCAAAGCCGATCGGGACTTGTCCGAGTGTGGAAGATGCCAGCATAGATGCTGATGTTCGCTTTATTACTCAAACGCTTGCGTTGGCTCCAGACAGAGTGCGCCCAACTTTGTTCTCGCTGGATGAAGCCACGATTACGCAGCAGTTTTCCAAAGAAAAGCTGGTTGATCGTCCAGATGTGGAAAGTGTTCTGACCAGTCAGGGCGAAGATCTTTTGCTGATCGAAGGGCCAGGGGATTTGTCCGAAGGCACGTTGTTTGGTCTATCGCTGCCGGATATGGCTCAGATGAGCAGCTCGTCAGTGGTACTCGTGTCCCGGTATCATTCTGCACTGGTGGTAGATAAGTTGCTAGCTGCTAAGAAAAAGCTGGGCAGTAAGCTGGTGGGGGTCGTTATTAACGACGTGCCTGAAAAGCTAATGGAAGAGGCCCTAGGACCTGTCAGGGCATGCCTAGAGCGGCATGATATTCCGGTATTTGGCATTTTGCCGCGCACGGCGATTATGCGGAGTGTGAGTGTCCAAGCGCTGGTCCACCAGCTGAATGCCGAAATTCTCAACAGCCCTGAGCGCATTGATCAAATCATGGTGGAGGAGATTTCGATTGGTGCGATGAATGCCAATTCGGCGCTGCGCTATTTTAATCAGGCTCACAACATGGTGGTGGTGACTGGGGGCGATCGCTTCGATATTCAAATGGCTGCTCTAGAAAGCTCGACCCAGTGTCTGGTGCTAACGGGTAGGCTAGCGCCAAGGGCCGATATTTTAAGCCGTGCGAATGATCTAGAAGTGCCTATCCTGTCAGTGGACTTAGATACGCTCACAACGGTTGATTTTATTGAGCAAGCCTTCGATCAAGTGCACTTGCATGAGCCGATTAAGGTGGAGTGCATTGGCCATTTGATGGAACAGCATTTTGATACCTCGCGTTTGATGGAGGTTCTGGACCTGAGCCCAGCAGTCACAGCTTAGGTGTAAGGGCATTAGTGCGTTGGCATGTTTTTGATGGCATAGATTTGACGATCTGGGTTTGATGGTATTTGGGTATGTTTTGAAGCATCCATATCATCGGGAATTGGTGATACGGGATTGAATAACTCCTTATGCAGTAACCGATGTGGCGATAATATAGTTCATGTGAACTATTGATGCCGTTACGCTTTCATATGTCTAGCGTTATTAAAGTTGAGGGGAAGGTGCTGGGTCGCCGTCGCCCCCTTTTCACTGATTGGTCAGTGCCATTGCCACCCGATGCAGGCGATGGAGGTAAGCCTTTCACGCTACGTGACCTGATTATTTGTGTGGTTAGGCAAGAAGTCGCTGCGTTTCAATCGCGGCAGGCGGAGCAGAAACTACAAAGGATTTTGAGTCCCAGCGATATTGCACGCGGACTAGCCCAAGGCAAGGTGACGCTGGGAGACCGAGATTTTGATCAGTCTGTAGACCCTGATGCTGCGGTAGATGTGGCGATTCTGGGGTTTATAGACGGGTTGTACTACGTCTTTTTAGACGATGTGCAGCAGGAAGACTTGGATGCGACGGTGCCAGTGCAGGCTGAAAGCCGGTTGACCTTTTTGCGGCTCGTTGCACTGGTAGGTGGGTAAGGATGCTAAAGCGAGAGACGGCTCAAGCGGCATTGGCTGAGGTTGCGATAGAAGAGTGGAGTGGTCCGCAGCGGGAAGCGATCGCAGCCCTCCCTAAAAAGCTAGCCGAGTTAGGCGAAATTCTGCGATTGCGAGGCTCCAGGGACTATAAGGAATACAATGCGGCAGCTCGCAGTGTAGGTGATCTGACGGCGGATGAGCGATCGCAGCTATTCACAGCTATCTTCCCGCAAATTGGGCAGTACGTGTTTCAGGCCTATGAGTCGTTACTGCTAACGTTGCCCTTTCAAAGTGGGTACTCCAGACGTGCCTTCCGCTCTCAGCAGGTGCATCATCATAGGCAACGACGTGACCAATGCTTGTCGTCGTGGTTGCGGATTACGCAAGCTTATAATCAGCCCCTCGATTGGTACGCAGCTTGGGCGCCTTACTTGAGCTACGGGGCCAATCAGCTCGGGTTTATATTTGCCGCTGCCATTAATGAAGGCGATGCGGTGGGCAATCAGGTGTTTGAGATTCTGTGCGATTCGGCGCGGGGTGAGCATGACATTGGGGCGATGGGTCGGCATGTGGTGCGATCGCTCCTCGTGGCCAATCGCCCTGACGGCTGGCAGCTCATGGAAAATATGCTGGTAGCAGCCCAGCGCCAAGAAGGGTTGCGCCAAAGCATTTTAGAAACCGTAGATGAGTCTCACCCTGAGGCCTTTACACACATGCTACGGGTGATTGTGGAGCAAAATATGGTGCGCTTTAGCGCGACAGTGCGGGCGGCGGATGTATGGTTTGGCTTGAACTGAGATGTAGAGCACAAGCGCCATGTAAAGGCGAGCTTGGAGCAGTTACTGACGCTGTTGGAAAATCCAGATCATCGAGAGGCCGCCTTGCAAGGCGATGATCCGGCCCAGGTGTATGTGGCGCTTTGGGTGTTGGCTTTTGAGGATATTGAGCGGGCGCTCGCTGCTGCAAAGCCGCTTTGGCAAGACAGTCGGGTTGAGATTCGATTCGTGGCGGCCTACTTATTGCGGCAGATTGGTGTGAGTGAGGTGGTGGAGGCGATCGCACCTAGCTTGGCTGATGAAGATGTGCGCATTGCCGTCCAGGCCTTTCGCGCTACGCAAAACCTTTCTGCGGGTCCGTTAGTGGCGAATTGGTTTGAGTCGTTAGAGATGTTCTTGCAGCGTTTCCCTAAGAAAGAAACCAAGGTAGAACCGCTCGTATGGCCTTGGATGGATGAGACTATTAAGCATGCTGAAATTGCTTGTCAGCTATGGCGCATGAAGGGTACTCGTTCGTTAGAGCGAATGATTCCCTATCTACCCCTGCTAGATCCATGGGCCAAGCTGCAAGTTGCCGACCAACTCATTAAGCAGCGCCCTTGGCCAGAGTCGGTGCGGGCGGCAATTTTTGATCTGATAGGCGATCGCAGTAGTCGTATCCGCGAGGGGGTGATGAGCCGACTGCTGCGAGAGGACTACACACCCAGTGTTGATGAGGCCCAAGCCTTTGAATCATTCCTCACTCGTAAAGCGGCTGACCTCAGACGAGGTGCCATCTCGCTGCTCTTAAAGCAGGCCGATGACTCGGCATTAGCCAGTGCGCAGCGACTGTTAGCGGCCTCCAAGGCACCCCAGCGATTGGCCGGATTAGAACTCCTCGATCAATTACAGCAAACTGAGCGGATGGATTGTCGACAATGGGCAGAGGCCTATGCCGAAAAGCGTCCGAAAAGAACAAGTAGCGAACAAGAATTGTTGGACCGGTTGCTTGCCAGTGAGCAGGATGTGCCGACTTTGGCCGATGGTTTGGGTTTGTTTGACCCGTCCAATAGAACAGCGCCAGCCTGTCCGCAGCCGCCTAAAAATCCAATTGCCCTAGTGTCAGACTCGACACCGCTGATCTTGCAGTCGCTTGATGAACTGCTGGTGCAGCACCGTACCACCCCAGTTCATGTACAGGGCTATCATGACCGGCAACCCGTAGAGCAACTGTTGGGCAATGTGTATGGGTTTTCCCGGCCTAGTTTCAAGTGCTCCCGCGAGGAAAATATACAGCGGTTACCCCTGGCCTCGGTGTGGCAAACCTGGTGGGAAGATCGCCCCCAGACGATGCGGGATGACGATGGCCTAGAAATACTGCGGGCCATCCTGTCATTTCCCGCCAGCTATGGCAGGAGCTGGCAGAACTTGTATGGCATTCGCGTCACGGGAGATCCGGTTGAGCTAAAGCGGCTAGCGGCATTGGGCGCTGAGTGGACGGCCCCAGTAGACCATCTTGAGTCCAAGCATGTTCGCCATATTTTAGGATGGCTGCATTATTTGTATCCACCAGATAATTTGGCTGATTCTTTGCTGCAGGCGGCGCAGTTTACGGTGGCTGAGCTGAATGCTGTGATGAACGTGTCGGAAGCGATACCCTATGACTGGCGCATTAATGACCTGTTGGTTTGGTTGACCAAGGCCCGAGAGCATCGCCGTGCATGCCCAGAGGATTGGGCTCCGGCCCAAATTACTCAGCTATGGCAGCTACTGTGCTGGTGCGATGAACCTCAAAATGAGTCGATGGTGCGCTATCGCCTAAAGCCTGATGTCCGTGGGGTAGTGTACGAGCCGACAACTGACCCCAATGGCTTTGTGCAGCGTCAGCGGCCTACGCTAGATGAGGTGTTAGCGGCTTTTTCTGTAGGGGCCGCTACAGAGGCAGATGTGTATGAACACTTACTGGGTGAGCGTTTTATGCACGCTCAGTTCCATGATTTACGCAGGCTCACTCGGCGTAAGCCAGATCCTTTATTGAAGGCATTTCCTGCGTTGCCAGAAATGGTGGAGGCTTGTCGCGATCGCATCCTATCGGTAGAACTCACCCGTGGTGATCTTCCCACCGCGGCCACAAAGCCAGCCCTCGCCCTCAGCTCCATCACCGGCATTCCCAATGTCATCAGGATGCTGCAAAACTTTGGCTCTGAAAAATTTGCCCGAGGGTGGCTACGCGATAGTCAAAGTAAGACATCTGTTTTTAGCCATCTTTTCCGTGCGTCCTTCCCTGCTGAATCGGACACGCCCGCAGCGTTTACTCAGCAGGTGAAAGCAGCCGATATTTCTGAGCAGCGCCTGGTTGATCTAGCCATGTATGCCCCTCAGTGGGCGCGGTATGTGGAGCATGCGCTGGGCTGGAAAGACTTGGCCGAGTCTGTGTGGTGATTTCATGCTCACACCAAGGACAAGGCTTGGCAGGTGCCCCGCGACATTCGTGACCTGTGGTCAGAGCCCAAATCGCAGAACTCACCCCGCTCTCTAGCCGAGACCTCATTGATGTTGCTGTGGATGTTGCTTGGTTTCAGCGAATTCATAAGCAGCTTAAGCCTGCTCGCTGGACGCAGCTAGATGATGCTGCCAAATATGCTTCTGGGGGGGCGGCCACAAGCGAGCCCAGCTATTTGCCGATTCGATGACGGGCAAAACAGACCGGGCAGCGTTGATTAAGCGGGTGGAAGATAAGCGTCATCAGGATGCGGTGCGGGCGTTAGGCCTATTGCCTTTAGCGGGGAAAGCCCAGAGTAAAGCCCAAAGTAAACAAGGGCAGGCAGACCTCCTAGAGCGCTACCAGATTATTCAAGAGTTTTTGCGGACCTCTCGAAAGTTTGGCTCACAACGACAAGCGAGTGAAAAGCTGGCTGCGCGAATTGGTATGGAAAATTTGGCCCGGACGGCCCATTTCCCTGATCCACAGCGGCTGGAGTGGGCTGTGGAACGGGAGGCGATCGCAGATTTGGCCAACGGCTCCGTCACTGTTGCCATCGATGAAGTGTCCGATAGCTTGAGCCTCACTGAAAAAGGCGAGCCCAACATTACCGTTCTCAAGAAAGGCAAGCGGCTCAAAAATGTGCCTGCCAAGCTGAAGAAGAATACTGAGATCAAAGCGCTGCAAGAACGCAAACGAGGCATTACCCGTCAGGCCAGTCGCATCCGCAAATTCCTAGAGCAATCTATGTGCCGAGGCGATGAGTTTACCGGCTCAGAACTCAAGAGCTTGCTAAGTCACCCCATTTTGCAACCCATTCTCTTCCAGCTAGTTTTTGTCGATTTGGCTGCGTCTGACTCTGTGCCTACCTATGGCTACCCAGTCAAAGCTGGGCTACAAAACTATGACGGCAGTGTGACCAAAATTGCCGCTAAAACTCGTTTGCGCATCGCTCACTCTATTGACTTGGCCAACAGTAAAGAATGGCATTTATGGCAGCAGCAATGTTTTAGCACAGAGCAAGTTCAGCCCTTTAAGCAAATCTTTCGTGAACTCTATGTGCTGACTCCGGCTGAGCAGCAAGGTCAACTTAAGGGACAACCCCAAGGTTCTGTTCGTTATGCTGAACGTCAGGTGAACCTCCGTCAGACGATGGCTCTACTCGGTCAACGCGGTTGGGTTGCCCACCCCGAAGAAGGGATTCGCCGTACCTTCCACGATGAAAATTTGTTGGTGTGGATTGATTTTGAGGAAGGTTGGTATACCCCCACTGAGGTAGAAGGCCTGACCTTGAACCGGGTGCATTTTACGAACCGAAAGGACTACAAACGGTTGGATTTAGATGCGGTACCACCCCGCGTATTTAGCGAAGTGATGCGGGACTTGGACTTGGTGGTGAGCGTGGCGCACCAAGGGGGCATAGATCCTGAAGCGAGTGCTTCGACGGTGGAAATGCGAGCGGCCTTACTACGTGAAACGAGCCGGGTACTCAAGATAAAGAATGTTACTTTGCAAGAACCCTATGCCCTGATCGAAGGTTCATTGGGCAGCTATACCCTGCATTTAGGAAGTGCTACGGTGCATCGTCAGCCGGGTGGTGCCTTGTGTATCGTGCCTGTGCACTCACAGCACCGAGGCCGTTTGTTCCTACCGTTTGCCGATGACGATCCGAAGACAGCAGAGGTGATTTCTAAGGCGTTGTTGTTAGCTCAAGATGACAAAATTCAGGATCCGACGATTGTAGAACAGTTGCTTTAGGCTCCTCCACTCCCCTAAAAGCCAACACTGAAAGGTATCTGAGGATTTCAGGACTATTTTCATCTCGCTGAGGTATTACATCTTTCAAGGGTTTGGTAGAATTGCTTTTGTTAGAAATGCGCAGTGATTGTGGCGAATCCTCGTTCGTACCCTTTAGCCCCGAGATAACCATTGAGTCAGTCAATCGAAAATCCGCTTGGTTCCGTCAAGGTAGATGACTTTTTGCAAGAGCTGGCTACCATCCAGCAATCCGGCTCGAAGCGGATCGCGATTTTGGGGTCACGGCATGTGCCCATTACTCACCAGCGCCTCATTGAATTAATGAGTTATGCCCTGGTGTTAGGCGGTAATCGTGTGATTACCTCTGGTGCTACGGGCACGAATTCTGCGGCTATTCGGGGTGCGATGAAGGCTGATCCTAATTTGCTGACGGTGATTTTGCCGCAAAGCTTAGATAAACAGCCCCGTGAGTCGCGCGAACAGCTAGACCTAGTGACGAACCTCGTGGAAAGTTCAGCAAATGACATGTTGCCGCTGGCTGATGCGAGTGCGATGTGTAATGCTGAGATTATTAGTCGTTGCCAGCAGCTGATTTGCTTTGCCTTTCACGATAGTAAAACGCTGCTTAAGACCTGCCAGGATGCGGAAGATCAGCGCAAAATTGTGACGCTGTTTTACTTCGATTAGAGGGGCTTGGGTTTACTGTTCTGGAGTTCCTAACTCCACTGTTTTTTGTTTCGGAGTTCCTAACTCACTGTTCCTGACTCACTGCTTTTAGGTCACTATTTCCGTGGATTTTGTCTATTCCTTGCCGTTGGTCTCGTCGTTCGTGTCGCCTGCGAATATTCTGCTGTGTAGCGTTGTTGCAGGTGCGGCCCTGATTTATTTGCCTTACTTAGTCGTGGCGGCAGGGCGATTTAGTGTGGGCTACGAGATGGATGCGCCCCGTGGCATGTTCGATAAGCTACCGGAGTATGCGCAGCGAGCGACTTGGGCACATCAAAATTCTTGGGAATCTTTTGCGCTGTATGCCCCGGCGGCGTTAATGGCGTTCGTGGTGGGATTGTCGTCAGAACAGGTACTGGCGACGGTGCTGATCTACCTGGTTTCGCGGGTCACGTATTCGCTGTTTTACATTCTCAATGTGCCACCATTGCGATCGCTCTCTTGGGCGTTTAGCATGGCCAGTATTTTTTCGTTATATTTCTATAGCTGTCAGGCTGCGCTCCTTTAATTGCAAGGTGTTTATGAGTTAGCGCAGTCTCTCTTTTGTATCGCTTGATTAACACAACTGGTTACTGGCTGGCGGTTGATGACCATCACTCGCTATTATCAAAGCCGTTTGTATAGTTGGTTGGATTTTCACGTAATCACACACGTAATCACACTTACTTTTTCCTATGGCCTCTACTTACTCCTTTGATGTCGTCAGTGACTTTGACCGCCAAGAGCTAGTAAATGCCCTTGACCAAACCCGCCGTGAGGTGAAAAGTCGCTACGATTTGAAAGACACCAAGACGGTGATTGATCTCAAAGAAGACAGTATTGAGATAGAAACGGACAGCGACATGACATTGCGCGCGGTGCATGTGGTGATGCAGACCAAAGCCGCAAAGCGTAGCCTATCGATGAAAATCTTTGAGTTTGGCGATGTTGATGCGGCGAGTGGCAGCCGGGTGCGTCAAGAAATTAAGCTCAAAAAAGGCATTGAAAAAGAAGATGCCAAGAAAATTTCTAAAATCATTAAGGACAATTTGAAAAAGGTGCAGGCCTCTATTCAGGGTGATTCTGTACGGGTATCAGCGAAGGATAAGGATAATCTGCAAGAGGCGATCGCGCTGATTAAAGGCGAAGATTGGCCTATGGCGTTGCAGTTCCAGAATTATCGCTAGTGTTGGGTCAATGATCTTAATTTTAGGGCCAGGTTGGTAGGGGCATTAGGGAGATTGGGGGAATTGGGGAAGCGTATTTAAATCGTCCCCCCACCTCCCTAATTTCCCTAATGCCCCCATGCCCATTCCCTAATTTTGAGTCTTGACGCTGTGCTAACGGATTATACGCAGCGAAGAGTCTTATAGCGTTTGAGACTGTGACATCAGAAAGGTGCGAACAGCTAGATCTTGGGTGAGTCCGATGGCCTGGGAATAGGCTTGTTTGGCTTCGGCTGTGTTCCCTAGCTCTTTGAGTAAATGGGCCTTAATCGCCCAATAGGGTTGGTGATTTTTGAGGGGCTTTATCGGTAGTCTTTCGAGTTGGGAGAGGCCCTGTTGTGGGCCTTGGTGCTGTGCGATCGCGGCCACTTGCCCAAGGTAAGCTCCGATGGTGGGTGAGAGCTGAATGAGTCCCTCGTATAGCTGAATTAACGTTGCCCAATCGGTTTGTTGTGTGATCGCACGCTGGCTGTGGATAGATTGAATCGCTGCTTCGAGTTGGAAGCGGCCTAGTTTCTTGTAATTGGCTGCTTGTTTTAAGGCTGTTTCCGCTTCAGCAATCATGGGGGAAGACCAAAGTTCTGTATTTTGTTCTGAGAGTGGCACATACTCTCCCGTGGGAGAGCGCCGGGCATTGCGGCGAGATTCGCAGTAGAGGATGAGGGCTAATAGGCCATGGGCTTCCGGTTCATTGGGTAGCAATTGCACACAAAGTTTTGCTAGCCAAATGGCCTCATTCACCAGGTTGGTATGGTGGCTATCACTGCCTCCTATATCTGCCTCTGAGATACTGGCCCATCCACTGGTATAAGCAGCATAAATGGCTTGTAACACTGCTTGCGATCGCTGCGGTAAGTCTTGTGTCGAAGGCAGGGTAAACGGAATACCGGCATCTTTTATTTTTGCTTTGGCCCTTACTAATCGCTGGCCCATGGTGGTCGGTGCTATTAAAAAGGCTGACCCAATTTGGGCTGCGTTTAATCCCAGTACGGTTTGTAGCATGAGCGGTGTGTGGAGCTTTTTATCAATGGCAGGGTGAGCGCAAATAAACAACAATCTCAAACGGTCGTCTGGGAACTGTTTTTGTTCTAATTTTTCAATTTGTTCTAGTGCCTGGTCGTCTTCAAAGCCTGATTGATTGAGTAGTGCTAGTACTTTGGTTTGGGTTTGGCTTCGCCGCGCCCGATCGATGAGTTTTCTGCGAGCGGTGACCAGTAGCCACGCTTCAGGTTTGGCTGGAACACCGCGTGTGGGCCAAGTGCTGAGGGCGGTGAGGAACGCCTCACCGAGGGCATCTTCTGCAGCGGCAACATCTTTTGTGCGGACGGCCAGATAAGCAATGAGGCGTCCGTAGGAGTTGCGGGCTGCGAGTTCTGCGGCTCGGTGTGCGTCCATCTGTTGGCTTTTTTATGTTGGCGTTATGGTGACGTTATCTCTTTTTACTGTTGTGGTGCGGTTTGTTGCCAGGCGGGGAGGCCTTCTATGCGTGCGTACCAGTTGCGGATGTGGGGGTAGTTTTCTAGGGGGAATTGTGCGATCGCTGCATATGTCAGATCACTGGCCACGGCAAAATCTGCCAGGGTCAACGTATCATTCACCAAGTACTCCCGTGTTGCCAAATGCTCGTTGAGAACAGTCGCTTCGGCATGAAAAATATCAGTGGCTCGCGCAATCACTTTCTCATCTGGCTCACCCATGTTCAACACTTGTTTTACAGATCGCTCAAACTGAATGGGTTGACAATCCTTGGCCCAGTGGGACAGTTGCCAGCTCTGCCACCGCATAATATCCGCTCGGCTTTTCACATCGTTAGGCCACAGTGTAGTTTCCACTTGGCTGGCGAGATATTGCATGATGGCATTCGATTCCCACAGTATAAAGTCTCTGTCCTGTAGGACCGGAATGCGCCCGGTGGGATTGAGCTTTAAGAATTCAGGGGTGCGTTGTTCTCCAGCTTGGAGATTAACTAGTTTAAAGTCGCTGGGTAGGTTGAGGTGTAGTGCGACGGCGTGGGCACGGCGAGAATTGGGGGAAGGGGGAAAGAAATAGAGTTTCATAGTGGGTGTTTCTTCTGTTGTCGATTTATTGAGACATTTCTAGCTGAGTCATGTGGGTGAGCTAGCTCATGGGTAATAAGGGCCGTACTTCCACGGCGCAGTTACTCGCGGCAGGACAGCGTGTTGCCCAGTCTAGAGCGGTGTCTAAATCGGTGACATCAATGATGAAGAAGCCGCCGAGTTGTTCTTTTGTGTCAGCATAGGGGCCATCTTGCACTTGTCGTTGATTGTTTTGTAGGCGAACGGTGGTAGCGGTATGGCTTGGGTGTAGTGCTGCACCGCCTGTTAAAATTCCTGCTTTGGACAGTGCTTCTGAGTAGGCATTGTAGGCAGGCATTTGCTGCTCACGATTGGCAAAGTCTTCAGCTGTTTCGTAGACCAAAATAGCGTATTTCATCAGTTCTTTGTTCTCCGTAGCTTGTGAAAAGTGGGTGCTGGGTATGTAGGACGCAAGGTATAGCTGTTTTGCGTTCTACTTTAATAACGAATGAGCTACGGTCATTTCGACAATAATTTTTAAAATAAAGTCTGAGCTAGTCAAGGTCAAGAAAAACGAACCTTCTTGTGATTGGAAGGAATGCCGATGTACATGCAGTACTATCTGATACTGAGTCGAAGTCTGTTGTATACGGACTTGACCCGTGCTTAACAAAACTGGCGACTCTGATTGAGCCAAAGAAGGCGATTGGGCTAGCAGTGTAGCCGGTGAAGATGCAGGAGCGCTACACGTTGTGAAATCAGTAGTTATCTCTATAATTCAAGACATAGCAATAGGCAATTGCCATGAGCAATATCCCAACCATCACGACTGACATTTTCGTTGCCTACTCGCAATGTCCTCGTAAGGCTTTTCTTCTTTTGTTTTCTGAGGACAGGGGAAAGCCTCATGACTATCTATTAATTTTGAGAAAACGCCGCCAAAACAATCGAGCCCAATATCTGGACAAGTTTCTACAAGAGCATCCTGAGGCTAAGGAATATGGCCCAACAACTTTTAAAAAGCATACATTTCTGCTTGAGGCTACCCTGAATTCGGAGCCGTTAGAAGCCTATTGTGCTGTTCTGACGCAGGCCGATACTGATGTAAAATCCCATCGGATTACTTATGAACCAACGATCATCACAGGGACCTACAGGACTACTGCTGATCAGAAAACGGAACTCCTATTTACTGGCTCGGTGTTGGGGAAGATTCAGAAACAGGAACCTACGGTTGGCCGAATTGTAGGGATGGATGGAAAAGTCCATCGGATTAAATTAGAAACCAGCTATAAGAGTATTAAACCATCACTAAAAATTCTAAAAAACTGGTGCAGCAACCCACCTACGGATCCTCCGACCTTAATTTTGAACAAGCATTGTCCAGCCTGTCAATTCCAGAAAAATTGTCGAAAGCAGGCTGGGAAAGACAGCAATCTAAGTTTATTGGCTCGGATGACAGCCAAGGAAATAAAAAAATACAATAAGCGTGGTATTTTCACAGTTCAGCAGCTGTCTTATTTGTTCAAGCCTCGCCGGAAGCGAAAAAAGAGGAAGAACCCTGAACCTGTAAAACACAATATGGCGTTGCAAGCCTTAGCAATTCGAGAGGGAAAGATCTATATCCAAGAACTGCCAAAACTAAACCGACAACCGGTAGAATTATTCCTAGACATTGAAGGAATTCCCGACCAAAGTTTTTATTATC
>JBCDAG010000100.1:0-19331 GCA_039186165.1 Cyanobacteria bacterium P01_F01_bin.53 | reverse complement strand
CTGACGAAATCAAGCGAAATCTAAAAATCGTTGCCGATGAGTTCTTACCCAAATGGAACTACAAGGCTATTCCGCAAAATCCGACAGTTGTTTATTGAGCGTTCCTAAGCGGGCGCAATTCATAACGAAGGGATGAACACACTTTAAAGTGATATTAATCACGCTGGCGCATTTATTTAATACGTGGTTGTACCGAGTAGAGTGGACTTAATGTTTCTGACGTTAATGTCCTTAAAGTCTTTACCATGCGCTCTTTTGCTGCAATCATGACCCGTTTATCTATTCTGGGGTTACCTATTGGGGTCTTAGCGTTTGTAACCTTCCCTACAGTAGACAGCGCTTATGGCGTAGCCCATGCCAACATGACCGAGAAAGTGCCTCTCATTGCACCTTCTCTGTTTGCACTGCCTCCTATTGCAAACAATCAAACAACCCTTCCCAGCTCAACCAATCAAACAGCGATTGATTACTACAACCAGGGCAACACGCTGGCTGAACAAGGAAACATGGAAGCAGCGATCGTAGCCTATAAAACAGCGATCGCACTCGACCCAGAAAATGCTGATGCCCATTACAACCTAGGCTATTGGTTGGCCTACCAGGGACAACTTGAAGCTGCAGAAGTCTCTTACTGGCAAGCCTCTCAACTCGCCCCTTTTGATGCAGAAATCTATTACAACCTTGGCCTGGTACTCAGTCAGCAATCCTTTTTTGAGTCTGCCGAAGTTGCGTTGCAAAGAGCCCTCCTCCTGGCTCCAGAAAATACACACATTTGTGAGGCCATAACAGCCCTCCCCAATCAACAAGGCACGGCCAACCCATAATAAAAAATCCGCCATTCTCTCAAAATTCACCCAACAAAAAGCTGATGAGATCCCTCCCATCAGCTTTTTGTTGTTGACACTCGACAAAACAGCCTAACTTTTATATGGCTGGCTCACTGAACTGGCTCACTGAACTGGTCTACTAAATTGGATTACTAAATTGGATTACTCGGCAGCGGCTCGTTTTTCCAAATCCTGGAACGCCAAACGAATCTGCTCAATCCGACGCCGGTTTACACCCAGGTCAGACTCTCCTAAGCGAGCCGCGGCGCGAACCTGAATTACGCTCTCACCCTTAGGAAAGTAAAACTCGTTTTCATCGACAAAACCCATCAGCCGACTTTCTGACTCAGCCAAAATGTAGTCATCGCTTTGCGTAATCACTTTGGTCCGAGGCACCACACCCAAAATATCGGTGAGATTTTCACGGGCCGTCTGACGATCGGTTGTGTAGGCAATCGGTGCGATCGTATGCTCCTCATCCGCCCCTTGGCTCACCACACAATTCGGTGATGCCGGACAAGCCGCCAGCTTGCCATCGGTGACGCCAATATTGTCAGGCCGAGTGCCCGCCGTCAGTCCGCCGATACCAGGCAACGCTGCCATTGATCCAGCCTGTACAGGCGCAGTAAAACTCATCAACACTACTAAAGCAATCGTTAAAAAAGCAGATAAAACAGAACCCATAAGCGATTGCGCTCTCCTTATATAGATATAGTGTTTGAAATAATAAGCATACTAGCAATCTAGCCCGGCAATCTCATCCGGCAATCTTACCCGGCACTCCACCTATGCCCAGTTGGCCAAATGCCATCTCTAATCCGTTCAATGGCTCGCTAAACTCCCTAGCGACAGCCCTTGATCAGGCACAGTCACTGATTGCTAGCGCTATCAATCATCCGGTTTGGGCCATTGTGCTCCTGGTCGTCGGCATCGGCTTACTGCAACTCATTGCAGATCTTATCAAGCGCCTGCTCAAGGCCAGCCTCACCCTCATCCTCAAGCTACCGCTCTTGATCAGCCAGTGGATTTGGAAGAAAGCGACCGCTACCCCACCCACCAGTGAAAACCAAGTCAACCAGCTCATCACTCGTTTGGAGGCCCTTAACCAAGAACACGCTCAGATTGTCACTGAGCTAAAAGCCCTGCTATCACAATCCGATATGCGGCCCAAGAAATCGCTTTCTAAAACACCGACGTTGCTCTCTAAAACATCGACATTAAAAGAGAGGCTAACCAAAAAGCCTGCATCAGTCACAAAATCCATCGACACTGGCAATGACACTGGCAGCAATACCAACAGCGGCAATCACGCTACCCTGCCGTCACAGTCGAAGACAGATCCAACGTAATCGTCTCACCAGAAACGGGCTGAACTACCTTCGTACCGCCCCCTTCTGACTCAATGCGCGATCGCAAATCCGCCGCACCACCCGTCATCTTCAGCGCCGACGCCAGTAATCCCTCATAGGTCACCTTGCCCGCCTCTGCTGTTGGCAACATCACCTGCGGCTTCAGAATCTGAGCAATCTGCGGTGCCACCCCAGCACCCCGAATTACCGGCGCAACGCCCATTAACGTAATATCAGCCATCGGCGTGATCACTACATCCACCTGCCCAACATCCTGAGCAAAGGCTTGCAGATGCTCGATATCAGGATAGCCATGGGGCTCGTAATAAAGCTTTGCGCCTTCCGAGGCAAAGCTCAACACGTAAGCATTCTCTCGCTTAGCAGGCCCGACCACAGCACCAATAAACGTTTTAATGTCCACATTGCCTTGGGTATGGGTTTCACCATGGCGTAGCCCAGTAACCACTTCAAAACCTAGCTGCCGGGCCACCGTTGCAGCATCTGGAGAGGCCACCACCGGAATCGACTTATCCAACACCTTCAGCGTCTCAGGGTGCGCATGATCAGCCAAGCCTTGGGAGAGCAAAATCAGATCGATATCCTGTGGAATCTCGATCGGCTCAGGCCTTACTCCTCGTACCAGCCAAGTCAAATTCCCAAAGACCAAATCACCGACCAGCCAAGGGTCGACTAATATCCGCTGCCCCCCCGATTCAATTAGCCAAGAGTTTGCATCGAGCCAAGTGAGCTTCATGGTCAGTTGCCACCACTAAATAGTCGCGCGTAATCGAAAAACAGTTACCAAACATCTTAACTGTGACGAATATCGAACATTCCTGCCAGCAGCAGCCTTCCAAAACGCCCTTTCATCACAGCCACACTCACCACACACCTACTTCAGGGCGATTCTCAACCCAAATCAGTCCATTTCACGAAAAGCCTTATTTGACAGGGGTTCCGGACATAACAGCGATATCAAAGCATAAAACGCGCTGATTTTGATGTCAGAAAATACACTTTGCCGACAACCACCCCCCAAAATCACGCCAGTCATGTGACCGAAGTTACCCCCTTTTAAGCCATAAAGCCCTTGGAAGGTCTAAAACACAGAGATATCAAGTTCAGGAGATATACGGTTGTAGAATATTAAGCTTTCCTTATGCTTTGTTGTTATTCAGTACAAATATTTAGAAGTATCAAGTGTTGGGGGGCGTGATCCCCGTATAATTTCGTAATTGTAAAGAACCGATAAGTTTGCCGGATTCCTTCTTAAAGCGGTGCGTAAAGCAAGCGCCTTTAACAAATTCATGCGACAGAAGTCTTTGGACAGTTACACAGCAACTACCACACGCCCTCGCCGGAGACGCCGTTCCCTAGAGATCGATAGAGAGCCAGCTGGGATTACGATCACTCCCATTCGCGGCTTTTTCATGGCCTTGCTGTTTTTAGGCATTCCCACCCTGTCCCTTGGCACCATCTGTTTCTCCCTCCTTCAGAACAACCTACTCCTTAGCGAGAAGAACGAGGAACTCACAGAGCTCGCCACTGAAGTAAGAGAAGATATTGACTCCCTCGGGGCAGAAATCGAATCGCTTCAAAAGCGAGCGGGCGTTCAACCTGAGGAAGCTGCAGCAGAGGCTCGCAAAGCGACCAAAAGAACTGAGTCAAACGATGTACTTCGAGGCGACGCGCTTCAAACAGACAGTGGCAACCGCCGTGGCCTTGCAAATGTAACCACCCACAACTCCTCATTGGGTTTACCCGTTCGCGATAGCAACCTAGCCAACGCCCTGCCTCCAAGGGGCGGCCCAGCTCAAATGGCTAGTGCGCTGGACCTTTTGGAGGATGCTAAAGCGAAAGTACCTGCCCTGAATAAGGCTTTGGATTCATCCGTCAAGCCAGCCCTGGAAGAGGCCCTGGCAGAGGAAGCGGCTTTCCCCGACGGCGTACCCGTCGTTAGAGTGGACATCTCCTCACACTTTGGTATTCGCAGTAACCCATTCGGCGGCGGCAGTTTTGAGATGCATGAAGGCACGGACTTCGTCGGGGACGTAGGTGACATCATTGCAGCCACGGGTGATGGCAAAGTCGTCGAGTCAGGATACAACGGTGGCTACGGCCTTATGGTCACCATCGATCATGGCTACGGCTACGAAACGCTATACGCTCACATGTCCGAAACGAAGGTGAATGTGGGTGATGTGGTCAAGCGCGGAGAAATCATTGGCTACATCGGGAACACCGGACGCTCCACCGGCCCTCACCTGCACTACAGCGTTTATAGAAACGAAGTGGCGATAGACCCCGAAAAGCTGATGAAGCTACCTGCAAATAAGCTGGCAGACGGCCCTCGATAGACTCGATTTCCTTTAGGTGTTTCCGCAAGTACGGTAGGATCAGCCTACAGACCTTCTTTAATACCGGGTTTCATGGGCAACACTTTCGGGCATCTGTTTCGCATTACCACCTTTGGCGAGTCCCATGGCGGCGGCGTCGGCGTTGTGATCGATGGTTGTCCTCCCCTGCTGGAAATTACAGCTGAAGAAATCCAGGTTGATCTGGATCGTCGCCGTCCTGGGCAAAGCCGAATTGTTACGCCCCGCAAGGAAACGGATACCTGCGAGATTGTTTCGGGTGTTTTTGAGGGTAAAACCTTGGGGACGCCCATTTCCATTTTGGTGCGCAACAAAGACGCGCGATCGCAGGACTACGATGAGATGGCCAAAAAGTATCGGCCCTCCCATGCCGATGCCACCTACGATGCCAAGTACGGCATTCGTAACTGGCAAGGCGGCGGACGCTCGTCAGCGAGGGAAACTATTGGCCGGGTAGCGGCAGGCGCGATCGCCAAGAAAATTCTCAAACAAACCTGTGGCATTGAGGTTATCGGCTACGTTAAGCGCATTCAGGATATCGAAGCGCCCCTAGACCCCAATACCGTCACCTTAGAGGCCGTCGAAAGCAATATGGTGCGCTGTCCGAATCAGGATGTGGCCGAGCAAATGATTGAGCGCATCGATCAGATTCGCAAGGAGGGCGACTCCATTGGCGGTGTGGTTGAATGTGTTGCCCGCAATATGCCCAAGGGTCTAGGCTCTCCAGTATTCGACAAGCTCAGCGCCGATTTGGCGAAGGGTGCGATGTCGCTACCGGCCACCAAAGGCTTTGAAATGGGCTCCGGCTTTGCAGGCACCTTCCTCACTGGCTCCCAACACAACGATGAAATGTATCGCGGGGAAGATGGCACCTTCCGCAACCGCACCAATCGGGCAGGCGGCACCCAAGGCGGCATTTCCAACGGTGAAAACATCGTCATCCGCGTCGCCTTTAAGCCCACCGCCACCATTCGCAAAGCACAAAAAACCGTTGACAACACTGGGCAAGAAACCACCCTTGCTGGTAAGGGCCGTCACGACCCTTGCGTGTTGCCCCGTGCAGTGCCCATGGTAGAAGCCATGGTTGCCTTGGTACTCTGCGATCATCTCCTGCGTCAACAAGCGCAGTGTGGGACGTTAAGTAGCACCTTGGGTACACCTGGCTCCAATGAGTAATCGGCAGGTTCGCATCTCCTGGGAAACAGGCAGTCTTTGGCCGCGGCTAAAGTCACAGACTAACCATGGGTTAGAGACCGGTGCATTGCAGTCTATAGAAACGGATGCTGAGTATATCGAAGAGAATGGCATTCGATTTTTGGTGCGCATCCTAGCGAATCTCTCTCGAAAAGAGAAAGCGAAATCGCAACAAGGCCAAACCATACAGGGCAAGACAAAACCGGCCAATCCCTTCCTACCTTACGAGCCAGACCTCTACGTCACTGACATTTCAGAAACGCACCTGTGCTTGCTCAACAAGTTCAATGTGGTGGATCATCACTTTTTGATCGTGACCCGCGAGTTCGAATCACAGGAAAACTGGTTGACCCTGGCAGATTTTGAAGCGCTGGTTCGCAGCTTTAGTGAAGTCGATGGCTTGGGCTTTTTTAATGGGGGTGCGATCGCAGGTGCCAGTCAGCCCCACAAGCACCTACAAGTGATTCCCCTCTTCAGTGGCGTATCAGCGCTACCTATCACTGCGGCTATCACGACAGCGACTAGAGAAGACAGCGGAGTGCACAACTCACCATCACTCCCTTTCAAACATGCGATCGCTAAATTTAAGGAGTCGCCTGTCTACGAGAGCCAGCTTGATGCGGAGAAGCCTGACACACACCACAAGGAATTATTCAGCGCCCTGGCAAAGCAATACCTCACGAGCTATCACACTCTGCTAACGGCCATGGGCGTTACAAGCAACACGTCAACCGACATTCAGTGGCAAGGCAAACAAACCGCTGCCTATAACTTGCTCTGCACCCGCCAGTGGATGATGCTCGTGCCTCGCAGCCAGGAAAAATATGCCGACATTTCTGTGAACTCCTTAGGCTTTGCGGGCTCACTGCTGGTGAGGAATCAAGAAAAACTCGAAGAACTCAAAGCCATCGGCCCGATGACCCTATTAAAAAAAGTCGCATGCCTGGTGAACCCGAGGGGGAAATAAAGTGGCTGAAAGGTATAAGCCTCAACTGCACCCCAGCCCCCTACTGAGCCAGCCCCCTACTGATATCGAACCCCCAAATACTGAGAAAGCTTACCCAGGAGTTCATCCCGCCGAAAAGGTTTGCTAACAAAATCATCGCAGCCCGCCGTTAGGCTCAGCTCCCGGTCTTGGGCAAAGGCACTGGCCGTCAACGCCACAATGGTGGGATCAGGCAGTTGGTGCTCCTTACTCTTTTTACGAATTTGGCGGGTGGCATCACAACCATTCATCACCGGCATGCGCATATCCATCCAAATAAAATGGGGCTGCCAACTTTCCCACAGATCAACGGCCTCCTGGCCATTGGTCGCCTGCCGCACCTGAAAACCTAGCGACGTTAAGATTTTGTTCAAGAGTTTGCGACTAAATGCATTGTCTTCAGCAATCAACAGCCGGAAATTTGGCTGGTTAGGGGCTAGCCGACTAATCTGTCGCTCCATGGCAGGGGTAATTTTTAAAGCTGGCGTGATCATGGCAAGAATATCAAAATGGAAGGTTGTTCCCGCAGTACCATGAGGAGTGCCATGGGTCTGAAAAGTGATTTCCCCACCCATTAGTTGAACCAACTGCTGGCTAATCGATAGCCCCAAGCCCACCCCTTCAGAGGAGTTTTTTCCAGCCTCTCCTTGGGTAAAACTATCAAACAGTTTAGAGACTTCCTCTGCTTTTATCCCTGGCCCCGTATCTTGTACTTCAAAGTGAAGCACCACTTGAGACTTCTCTCGAACAACCTCTGAAACACGCACAACAATATCACCCGTCGGCGTAAACTTAATCGCATTATTGATCAAGTTTATAAGCACCTGGCGCAGCTTGCCTTCATCGGCAATCACAAACTGAGAGAGCTTAGGACTGTACTCCAAATGAAGCTGAAGCCCTTTAGACGCGGCCTTGGGCTCCAGCATAGCCTTAAGCATGTCAAGGAAATTATGTAGATCAAAGTCAGCTTCGTGTAAAACAACGCGATCGGCTTCTATTTTAGAGATTTCTAAAATGTCGTTAATTAAGTTCAACAGATGCTCGCCGCTGAGGTTAATAATATTGAGAGATTTTCTTTGCTGCGATGTCAGGTAAGCATCTTGGTTCAGTAGCTGGGTAAACCCCAAAATAGCGTTGAGCGGAGTCCGCAGTTCATGGCTCATTTTGGCTAAAAACTGACTTTTAGCCTGGGAAGCCGCCTCCGCTCGAATTTTGTCTTTTTCTAGCTGAAGATTTTGCGCGGCAAGCCTGACACGATACTGTTGCAAACTGATAATTTCAGTCCCGGTAATGGCACTAGCAGAGCCGATTAAGGCTAAAAATGCGGGCACAATCGGAATCCACCAACCTGACAAAAAGGCCAGATAACTGCTGACAAAGAGAATACCGCCTGCACCCACCACCGCAACCATCCACACGGCCAGTCGAGTCAGCATCCGCTGGCTATGGCGTTTTACACTCATCAGTGAGCCATAGCCAAAGGCCCCGACCCCAGACCAAATTAGGATCCATCCCCACTCAACCGGCTCAGACCACGACTGAATCATCGCCCGGTCATCGAGCGCGGCGCCCAGCAGGGAACTGGCCATGTTTGCGTGGAGCAGCATACCGGGGGCTGTTTCTGGCGTGTCGATCAGCCGACTGCTGTAGGGCGTATAAAAGAGATCGTTGAGGCTTGGTGCTATAACCCCAACAATCACAATGCGATCGCGCATTAGTGCCGGATCAACTTGATTATTCAAAACAGCCATTGCCGACACATGGTGAAATCGGTCTAGATGGCCTCGAAAATTTATCAGCGTTTGATAGCCGCCTGCATTTGTCCGAATATAGCCACCATCATTGTGCCGAAAAGGGCCGAATACCGACTGGCCTAGCCGATACTTTTTTTGATCTGGATCGATCACCTCCGGAACAATACCTTGTTCAGCCAAATACCGCACAGCCAAATCCGCCCCCAGCCCCAGCAGGAGATGATTAGACGAATTAGGGTGAGATAATATCCCCCGACGAACTTTGCCATCGGTATCTACAATCACGTCGGTCAGGGCCACTTGCCCCTGCTGCGCGAGCTGAGGGGGCGGATCGACCGTCCACCCAATCCCCTTTTCAACACCCACCAAATGAGGGGTCGCAGCCATGACCTCAGTCAACGCTTTGTTACCCGGCTCCACCGGAATGTCGCGATACAGATCCAAACCAATGACGGCAGGTTGTTGCTCATCAATCCGGCTAATGAGCTCAGCCAAGGTGGCATCAGAGAGCGGCCAACGGCCCAGTTCACGAATATCGTCTTCGTCAACGGTGACCAACACAATGCGATCATCCAAGGTTTCTGTCGGACGCTGTTGAAAGGATTGATCATACGTGGCCCATTCAAACAGTTGCAGCGCGCCTGTAAATCTGCCGGTTATGACGACGCCTGCCACAAGGGGAGTTGCTATAAGTGCCGCAAACCATCGCATTTAATCTGACCTGTTAATCTGACCTATGAATCTGGTGGAGAAAGTACCGCCTTGTTGGAGTTGGGCTTATTAGAGCCAGTCTTGTTAGAGCCAGTTTCGCTAGAATTAATCCCGTTAGGAAAAGTCTCGCGAGGAAAAGCCTCATTGAGGAAGGGGGCATTGGCGATCGCACCAAGACTTTGGGCTTGAAGCAGCCCGACCCAATCAGCACTCCACTCACGATTAACAACAGGCTGGGCTTGTTGAAGCCGTGCCAAGATAGCCAACATATCGTGCCAAACCCCCGCCTGACCATAGGCATTGGCCTGCAGTACTAACGGTTGATTCCCCAAGGCCGTTGTCTCATTAGAGGTCTCCTCAGCAAGCTCTATTCGCTGAATGTAACCGCTGGCAACGGGCATATCTGTCTGGGGCGATTGGCAAAGAAGCGCCAGCGACCACTGATACCGATTGCCAACTAACAGCTCAGGACTATCGGTCGGTAAGGTCAGGCTCCTGATACCACCGCCTGGAGATATCGGTAAATAGGCTTGGTACACCCCCTGATGATGGGCATCTCTCAAGGTGAAATGGACCTGAGTTGCCTTAGTGGGAGGGACGTACACCAGTAATGTCGGGTGGGGCTGGGTTGTCAACCCCAAACCAGAGTGAGGGATAAGTGCAGTTAAAGGATAGGGATAGGGTTCATCCTCAGCGCATTTCACCTCGGTAGGGCGAGAGGCGCCCCCACGAGAATCGTTGATCTGTTCATCAGTGGGTGGTTGGAAGACGATACCAGGATTAGCATTAGCCTCTAAAACTCCAAACGATAATGGACTCAGCAGGGTCACACTCAGCAGGGTCAGAAGACGATGAGATTGCCGAAGAAGTTGCATAATCACAATAGATAGGAGGACGGTTTTCCAAGAACTGGGACAACCCCCTTTCTAAAATAAACACTTCAAAAATTGGGTTGCGCTCTCCTTGTTATATTTCTCGACCCTGTTCATTGTAAGGAAATCATCTCACCGCTAATTGAATTTTCTTGTTGAGTCCCTTGGAATTTAGCATCGCTTTACATACGCAACGCCTTCGACGCCCTGTCATGTGCCCAATAAGCATGCTAAAAAAGAGAATAGATCGGTCTTCACGCAATTCAACAATTCTTTCACTACAGCCCGTTCACAGGCAGCAAACCCACGATAATCAGGTCGCTATAGCCAGTTACCAATCAAAACAAACGGTGCCCAGTAAATCGGATCTTGGTACTGGGATTGCTTTAACAAATGCAGTTGTGCGGCCCTTAAAGCCTCGGCTTTCGTCATGCCCGGTGTTTCCAAAAGCTGTTCATAAAACTGCTTCATCAGGACGGCGGTAGAGTTATCATTCACCTGCCACAACGTTGCCAAGGTACTACGAGCCCCTGAGCGAATAGCCATGCCAGCTAAGCCCAACGCCGCCCGCTGATCGCCTGTTGCAGTTTGACAAGCGCTAAGCACCAAGAGTGCTAGCGGCTGACTCACCTCTCGCCTGCGGGGCAACAACATGGCATCAAGATCTTGCACATTGAGTCGGCCATCCCAGGTGAGGAGAAAGGTCTCATCCGCGCGAGAGCTAAACTGGCCATGGGTCGCCAAATGCACCACTGAAAAAGGCGTTTTCTGAAGGGTTTGGCTGAGCCTGTCCGTGGTGAATGTTTGGTTGAGTAGGGTCGTCGCGGGCAAGGTAGCGGCAATTTGGCTCACTTCAGTATCCACGGCAGGCAAGGCCGGAAAGCCAGGTTGGGCTTCGCTCAGGCCACCGGTGAGAACGTTAAGCTGCCCACTATCGAGCGGCTGCGGTTCGAGCAGCTGTAATCCCGGACTCAGGGCAATGCTGTAGCGTTCAATTAAATACTGCTGGCCGTCATACAACGCGGCCATGGGCAGATTACGCAGCGCGCCATCTAAGACAAAAACGAGGGTTTGGGTCTCAGCCAAAAAACCTTCAGCGGGTCGAATCAACCAGTCGTATACCTGCTGAGAAAGCTGTAGTCGATCGGCCTCAAAGAAGTGGGGGTTGAGGTAGCGTCTGAGCTGATCGAGGGTGGCTTCTAGCTCAGATTGAGGGAGTAAGGTTTCGTAGTGGACTAAGGGTTGTCCTGGTCGGGAGAGAATCACGGCCAGCCGGTCGGGCAGAATGATGGGGTATAGAACGGCAGCGGTGGCATCAACCGTATCAATCAGCTGGGGCGTGGCCTGTAAGCACGCCTGGTGAAAAAAGTTATCGAGTTCGGCCAGCTGTAAGGACTCAATCAGCTCTCTGGCTTGTTGTAGTTGGGCTTGCTGTAACTGGCCCTGGTCAGCATCGCCTTCTAACAGCAGGGCCACCAACTCTCGATACACCGGCTCAACCGTCTCCAGATAGGAAAACTGACGGTCAGGATTGAGGGAAGATAAGGATTGCCGCAGGGATTTAAGGGACGCGACCGAATGACTGTAGGCGGCGATCGCCTCCGTTTGCTGTCCCTGCTGTTTTAAAAGTCGGCCCAGTTGCCACTGCCAAGTCGCATTTAAATCCGGCGCATCTATCCCTTCGGCAAGCGTTACAGCTTGCTGGGTCAGCTTTTGAGCTTCTGACCATTGCTGGGCCGTTTCATACAAATGACCCAGTTGCCCAAGGGCAAAAGCCTCGGCTCGCGTATCAGAGAGGCTACGGGAGACTTGCACCGCATTCGCGAGAAGCTGAGCAATCTCAGCACTCTGAACCGTCGTTGGGCTGGCATTTGCCTTTACCAAGGGTTCGATTGCCGAGACCTCAGTCGCCAAGGGTTCAGTTAATGATGGCTCGATTAACGGTGGATTGGTTAATGACGGCTCCGTTGACTGTGCAACCTGTATCCAGCTCGCCGCAAAATTAACGGTGGCATAAACACTCTCACGACTGGGCGGGAGTATTTCTAACCGACCTGGCAGCATTGAGATAAACGGCTGTGTTTGTGGCCACGCTTCGGTTTTAACCAGGAGCTGTAGTTGATTGAGCTGGGCTTCGATCTGCGATTGGGGATTGGTTGCGATCGCCGCCGCCTGTCGATACTCCTCCAAAGCCGCCACCGTTTCCTGACGGGCGGCCAGGGTTTGCCCCAAACTAATGCGCAGCGCACTGATTTGATTAGCGGCCTGATGAGCGGCCTGATGAGTCACTTGATTAGCCGCAGGGGCAGTCTCGACTGACAACTGTTGGGCAATCTCTAAGCCTTCGGTGAGGAGTGCTTGGGACTGCACCAAATCACCCATGCCCTGAAGGGCCGTGCCCAGCAGTTTAAGCCCGGTGACTTTCACCGTCAAATCAGACTGGCTATGAATGGCCGAGCGCAGTTTCTCCAGCAGTTGCTGAGATTGTTGATGGTGGCCTAGGGTTTGTAGCGCCTTGGCCTGATTCAACTGTGCCCCTAGTTTTCCAGTCAGGTCACCGGCAGCTTCGTAGGCAACCGCTGCCTGCTTCCAAGTGTCAATGCTCTGTTCGGGTTGGCCGAAAACGAGCTGCAACTGTCCCTGCAAGTTTAGGTTGGCCCCTAGGAGAGACTCTCCCGTCTGCGCCGTCCCAGCGGTCTCTTGGAACCCAACCTCTTGGAACCCAACCTCTTGCATCCCAACCTCTTTCAAGAGTGTTCGACTCTCGGTATTGGCCTGCTGGGCTAGCTGCCACTGACCCATATTAAAATATGAGATCGCCAAATAGTGCCGTGCCCTAGCCTGGGCTAAATCCTTGCCTTGAGCACGATACTCAGCCGCCGCCTGTTGCCACATTTCAGCCGCTGCCGCCAAATGACCCGAAGCAAACAAATCACTGCCTTGGTCTATAAGGGAAACAGTGCTTTGTTTAATTTCCTGGCGATCTCCCGTATTCTGGGCTGCGATCTGAACAGTATTGTGATCGATGTTTGGGGACGGTTGCCCCTCTTGCGCGACAACGGGCGTTGACAAAATAACGACCCCACAGGTCACCACTGCCAAACACATCAGTCCAAAGCGTTTCAAATGGCAGCTCCAAAACAGTTTTGAATAGCGCTTCAAACAGCAATCGCTAAATATCCATGGCCGTCGCATCGTCATGCCCCTCCCATGCCGCTCTTGGCTAAATTGAAAAACACGAAAATTTAAAGACGAGAAATTAAAGAACGAGCAAGTCAGAAACAAGCAGGTCGGAGAACAGCTTTTCACAGAAACAGCCTTCCAAGGAACAGTGTTTCTCAAAAAATCATCTCTAGCTGTTTCATTCAACAGAAATCTTGAAGAATCGGGAAAATCTCCCGGCAAATATAGAACCGCCCTGTATTACTGAGGTGACCAGTATCTACTGACACTCGCGCTTGCAAAAAGCTGCCGAAGGTTTACCCATGGCCATGAGATTTCAGTTATCTTCAACCTCTCGTTCAAACCGATTGAAGCCTACGCGACGTGGTTTCTGGCAAATGGCAAGATTGTTGTTAAATGTGATTGCCATCACCATTTTCCCTTCACTGGTGAGCGGACAACTTAGCGGTCAGGCCAGCCATCAGGCCAGGGCCCAAATCATTCCAGATTCGACCCTGCCCGTTAATTCAGCTGTGCCTAATGGTTGCAGCACCTGCGCAATTACCGGGGGGACACTTTCCAATGATCAACAAACTCTCTTCCACAGTTTTCAACAGTTTTCAGTGCCAACGGGCGGGGCAGCATTGTTCCAAAACAGTTCTTCCCTGGTCAATATTGTTACCCGTGTGACCGGCACCCTGCCTTCTGATATCGATGGCGCGATCGCCGCCCAAGGCAACGCTAATTTATTTTTGCTCAACCCCAACGGCATTATTTTTGGACCGCATGCCGTACTGCAAGTGCCCGGTTCTTTTATCGCCAGTAGTGCCGATAGCCTGATCTTTGCCGATGGCACTACGTTTGGGGCCACCCCCTCGGACACAGCTCCACTATTAACGGTGAGTACGCCCATGGGGCTACAATTTGGCACCGCTTCAGGCAACAGCTCAGGAAATGACCCAGGAGTTATCCGCGTAGAAGGCCCCGGTCATTTTCCACCCACGCTACCGGGTTTATTTGTCACACCAGGCAATACGCTTGCCCTAGTAGGCGGCCAAGTTGAGGTGGAAGGCGGAACAGTATCTGCCCCCTCTGGCCGATTGGAAGTAGGAGGTGTCACCCAAGGCACCGTAAAGTTCACCCAGTCCGATCGACCAGGGCGCAATGGATTAGATCTGAACTTCGATCAAGTTCAAGACTTTGGAACCATTCATCTCAGCCAAGGGGCTCTGCTCAATGCCAGCAGCCTAGGCGCTAGCGGTGGTGGCGGTGATATTGATTTACAGGGAAACACCATCCTCGTGGAAGAAGGCTCCCAGGTCTTAAGCATTACCACCGGGGCACTCGCAGGGGGCCAGCTACGCATTAATGCCATCGATTCGGTAACGGTGCAGGGGTCCTCGGCAAACGGTCAAGTCATCAGCCGATTGAGTACGGATACCGGGGGTGCTGGCGCTGGCGGAAACCTGGTAGTCAATACCCCACAGCTACGTATTCGCGATCGCGCTCTGCTCTCAGCCTCCACCGGTGGCAGCGGGAAGGGGGGAAATTTAATATTGAATGCCACTGACCTCATCGAAATTCAGGGCACCGGCTATGAAGCCCTACAGGCCCTCTTTTTAAATGCCATTCAAGGCACCTTAGATATTTCTGCCGTTGAAAGTGGGCTACTCGCGGGCAGCGGTGGTGCTGGAGATGCCGGACAACTCTTTATCGATACAGGTCAGCTACACCTGCAAGACGGTGCGATCATTTCCACCACCACCAGTGGGGGCGGCGCAGGCGGCAGTGCAGAAATTACGGCCACCGAGTCAGTCGATATTATCGGTTCGATTATCTTAACCGGCGCGCTCCAGGGCACCACCCAAAAAGCCGGTAATTTGACACTAGAGACCGAGCGCCTGGGCTTACACGATGGCGGTCTGTTGCAAACGTTTACCCTCGGGTCAGGGGATGGGGGGGACCTGGTTGTCAATGCCAGTGAATCAGTTGAGGTGTTGGATACACCATTTGGGGCTATTATCCCCACGGGCATTTTTGCCAACAGTATTTTTGGAACAGGTACAGGCGGCGATATTGAAGTAAAGACCCAACAACTCACGATGACTGGCGGCGGACAAATCGGCAATCAAACCGGCGCGTTTTTAGGCACAGGCCTGATTCCCTTCGGTGGGCCAGCCGGGGATGTCATTTTGCAAGTAGATGGGACAACAACCATCACAGGCTTATCTGCGGATGGTCGATTTGGCAGTGGTCCCGGAACCTCTAGCTTTAGTGGCGCACCGGCGGGGGATGTGGTGCTGACCACGGGCAATTTGTTCATTCAAGAGGGGGCCAATATTTCGGCCACGACCTTTAGTGATGGGGATGGGGGTATGCTCTCTGTGGATGTTACCGATGTGCTAGAACTCAGCGGCACCGGCATCAGAACAGCCTCTGGAATGCCCGTGAGCCTACCGAGTAGCTTGGTGTCCTCGTCTGGGCGGGCCGATTTCCCAGGACTCGTGGGCCATGGTGCGGCGGGGACCTTACAAGTGAGTGCCGGTGAGCTGATTATTCGAGAGGGTGCTGCGATCGCCATCGACAGCCTGGGTTCCGGTGATGCGGGCACCCTCACAGCGACCGCTGACCTTATTCGCCTCGACACTGGCGGTAACATCACCGCAGCAACCGCAGCGGGCACCGGCGGAAATGTGGTGCTGCGAACCCCCGTTTTGTTACTTAGGCACGGGAGCAACCTCAATACGGACGCGGGGAATGCCGATGGGGGCAACATCACCCTGGATACCGGGCTTCTGATTGCCCTCGAAAATAGTGACATCACCGCCAATGCCCTGCAAGGGCGGGGCGGTCAGGTAAACGTTACCGCCCAGAGCATTTTCGGCACTGCTTTTCGAGAAGAACTCACCTTAGAAAGTGACATTACGGCGACCTCAGCATTAGGGCCTGAGTTCAATGGTGAAGTCGTTCTCAATACGCCCGATCTCGATCCTGACAGTGGCCTAGTTCGTTTACCCGCCCCTGCCGGTGATCCAAACGATCAAATTATTGCTGGCTGCACAGGTGATCGCGGCAATCGTTTTGTGATGGCAGGCCAAGGCGGCGTGCCCACAGCACCTAACCAACGGCTAGAACCCTCCGGAAGCTGGCAAGACCTACGCTTTTTAAACAGGCGCTTTTTGAATGGCATGGTGCCAGACAGCAACCACCCGGATGCTGAAAATCGTTCTGTTGAGAAACAGTCTCCTACAGCCGAGCAACCTGGACTTCAGCCTGAAACCATCGAATCAGAGACCTCACCCATCCGTGAGGCAAGTCTCATTCAAACCAATGAACAAGGAGAGATTGTACTCGCTGCCCAGCCATCGACAAGACTTGCCTTGAGGAATCAGGCCACCCAGACATCAGGCGAATGCGCGGCACACTGAACAACAAATATCTGACACAGGCATCTGACAACGACACCTGACAACAACGTTCTCACAAACGGCTGCTCAATAGCCATTGCGATCACCTGGCGTCACAATCCCCAACACATCTCGGTTATATCGCTCAGCGGCTAACAACACCTGGATATTGCGTGCTTCGCAGAGCTGAGAGAGTGCCTGCAACTGTTGTTTCGCAGCGACCTCGGGCGCATCTTCCATTTGAGTCCCAGTTGATAACGATGCCAGAAACGGCTTAAAGCCCATACAAGCTAGACCATAAATTAACTGCTTGGTGACGTAGGCTTCGGGCTTGGTCGCTTGGCGCTTTGCAGCGGCTTCAGCATCACCCGAATAAAAGTACCCGCCGTGATTATCAATGGTGCCTCTCGCCATAGCGATGGTGAGGAACACGTAATCAATAAAGCTGAGCGAGCGCTTACCCAAGCCATAACTCAACAATCCCACTTTCTTAGGCGTTGTGCCCTCCGCCCCCTGCCAAAACTCGTAATAGTCTGTACAGTCAAACACGGTAAAAAGCTCTGCAATCGGCTTTTGCTCAGGATCCAAAATATCTCGCTGCCGGTGGCTCAAAGGCCGATCACCCAGGGTATGCAAATAGGTTAAAAACGATGAAACCTCGACAGTCCCCTCCTCCGTTTCACAGTCTGTTTTTCGGGGCTCAAAACCACCTTGCCCTCGCACCTGCATATCTTTGAGTTGTTCAACCTCAGCAGCAGCAAAATTTATAATGCCGTATTGGGGCGCAGTGTCCTTTTCGCATTGGGGCGAGCGCACCACCACATTGCCTAACCGATAGCCGCCCTCACGGGTTCGTGCCGGGAAGCTTGCATAGTTAGCCGCTGTAGAGGCTAACTTAAGGGCCATATCGCCTTCATTGCTAAACAGATAGGTTTCCTCAAAGCGGCGCAGCGATGAGCTGAGGAAATTAGCCCGGCTCGAAATAATGGTTTCTGCGGGGATATCGGGTGAAGCGAGCACCAATCGCCCCAGCGAAAAAACATTGCCGATATTAGACGACGGAGTCTTCGCTTTATTCGCTGAGCCCAGGCTACCAATCGATTCACGATCAAACACATCGGAGAGAATGCGAACCGCATTTGTGACGACAAAGCCCCCCATGCTGTGACCAATAAAAGAGAGCTTAATGCGATCGCGGCCCGACCAATCACACGTCGGATCGATGGCAAGCACAGCCTTATCAATCTGCCGAATCAGCTCCACTAAATCAGGTACGCCAAAGTTTCGAGCCCGATACGAATCGCGAAAGTATCCCACCAACCTCAATAAAAAGAGGGTAAACACCAGCGAGATAAACAACGTTGCGAGGATCAAAACGCCGATGCTGGCAATTTCCACACCAATGGCAGGTGGCTCACCACGGGTCAGCGTCGCTAGGCCAGCAACCACCAAAAGTACAAACCCAATCATCGCCAGCGCCACAATGGTCTGAAGGATAGCGGGCAATGACTGGCGAGCATATCGAAACTTGTTGACCAGTGTGTCATTGCCGCCGCCATTCACCTGCTCGGAAGGCCAACGGTAGCCAATTAGCATCAGTCCCGGTGAGCGGCGATCACAATTTTCCGCAATATGATCTCGAATATCTTGATACCACCCTTTCGTACCCTTACCTGCCTCTGGCGAGTCCTCGGATGCAAAAGAACCCAGCGCCGTATTGTAACCATGCACCACAATCAAGATTTCAGGATTCTCCTGAGCACTCAAAAATTTCGCTATGTGATCAATCTCACCTTGTGGACTATCCACGTCGCCAACGCCATCTTCTACATTATTCGGGGCGGTACTGCCCACAAAGTAAGCCGGGAACGTCTCAGAAATGGGTGGAATTTTCTCGACGGCGAGGAGATATCGGCCCTTTCCAGGTTGTGCCTGTGTCATAGACTTTCGTTTTCCCTTACGGATACATTACAAGCAAATCCGGCACTCAAGAGATCTCGCATCTCAGGACAGGACAAAATCTGGTGGAATAGCCAGGGAGGGGTTTTCATAAGTTAACCACAACCCGCCCCCACATATACAAACTTGAGGCCTTATCCGAAAAGTCGCAGCCTCATCTAGGCTGGCATGGTACCCGTAAGTCTATTTTTCGTTGCTTTTGCAATCACGCTATGCCAAGTCAGCACGGTGACCTGGCATAAATTAGCGAGGACTATTCCAGAACAGGCCAACCCTAGGTCGCAGCGCAAACCCTAGCAATGCTTCTTGCGACCCTTTAAGGATAGGAGAAAATGCTTACAACCACCCACAACAACAATCCGACAGACAGCGGCCGAACAAACAACAATTTGGCAGACAATACACTGGCTGACAACAACTAGGAGAACATCCCAGCAGCAATCAAACAAGTATGTCCACAGCAACGATATCTGCCAAAAGGTGTATGCTAACGCTTCTACCAGTGGAGATAGCACACAAGCCCAGGGATACAATCTAAGCCGAGCTGTTACGATCCCATCCTAGATAGCCAACTTAGATAGCCAAATCTAAAACACATAGAAGTTACGCATTGACAAAGTCGTGTTCATGATGTGAGGAAAACGTAGACTCGGCCACATTATCCAGAATAAACTGACGAATGACGGGTACAAATAATTGACGCGATATCTCGTAGCAGTTGTTGATAATGCCTTTG
>JBCDAG010000099.1:0-19428 GCA_039186165.1 Cyanobacteria bacterium P01_F01_bin.53 | reverse complement strand
TACACAATGTTTTAAAGCTAAGACAAATCTTTTACTTTTCAAATCTTACCCATCCACAGCAATCACTCACATAATCAAAGGTCACATAATCAAAGGTCAAAAATCGAGGACTTTAGAGGTATAAAAAGATACTCGCAACGCATCAATACGATAGCTTTCAACCATGGTGCTTCCCCTCTGTCAAAACCACCATCTTGGACGATGCAACTCTTCCAACACCAAAAAATCATTAGCCAGATTTCCTGACACGACAGAAATAGCACAACAGAAAATAAGGCAACAGAAAGAGTTTGTCTTTTACTTTAAAAATATCTACTCAAGTATCTTCTTAGGAGAAGAACAAAGATCGAAAAATCGAAATCACCAGAAGCAGAAATTAAAAAACAGAAATCACCAGAAGCAAGCATCTAGTCCACAGAATTCATCTCACTATTTATCTCACTGACCATCTCATATCAGCAATCCCTACGAAGAGAACAACGTTCGGTGGCTTGGACAAACCCTTCCACTCATCGGGAAACGGTCATCGCCTTAATGCTTATCTTTTTCTCAGGAAAACTATAGGGCAACCTCAACTATCAACTCCCCATTTTCGGTAGAGTAAGAAGGCTTTTTTTAAAAGGCCAACTTCGGGAGGCCAACTTCAGAAGGCCAACTTCAGAAGGTCCACTTCAGAACTGATGCCCATGCAGCCTAGCGTCCCTATTCGCAAAGATTTAGTCATGGTAGGCGGTGGCCACAGCCATGCCCTCGTCCTTCGCAAAATGGGGATGCAGCCTTGGCCCGCCGATGTACGCCTCACCCTCATTACCAACCTGGCCGACACGCCCTATTCCGGCATGTTGCCCTGCCACATCTCTGGCCTCTACGACTTTGACACGGCCCATATTGATCTGCGGCCCCTCACGCGCTTTGCCAACTGTCGGCTGATCATGGATGAAATGATTGGCCTAGATCCTGACAACCAAAAAGTCATCTGCCGTCACCATCCCCCCATCGCTTACGACACTCTCTCTATAGATACCGGCAGCACCCCCACCAAGTCACAGGTCCCCGGCGCAGCTAACTACGCCATTCCAGCGAAACCGGTGCCCAATTTATTAAAAGCGTGGGATCGCTATCTCAAGGCGCTACAAAAGCAACTCATCCAAAAGCCTCAAACCGTTTCCACCATATGCATTGTGGGCGGCGGCGTGGGCGGGGTAGAAATGGCCTTTGCCATGCAGGTACGCCTGTGGAAACTGATGGGCCTATATGGTCGGAATCCGCAGGAACAGGTCTCTGTCCATATTTTTCAGCGGGGGGCGCATTTGGCAAAGGGGCGCAACCGCAAAACGCAGCGAATGGTTGAGAGAATGTGCGCCGAACGCGGCATCGCTGTTCATACGGGAGAAAGCGTGAGCCAGGTGGGCGAAGGGTATGTGCTCTGTGATTCTGGACTCACGGTGGAGTGCGATCGCACTTTTTGGGTTACCAATGCCGCCGCCCCTCCCTGGCTAGAGGGCAGCGGTCTTGCCCTGACCCATGACGGCTTTATCACCGTAGAAGATACCCTGCAAACCCTTAGCCATCCGAACATTTTCGCCGCCGGAGATGTCGCCACGATGGCCAATCACAAGCGGCCCAAAGCCGGTGTCTTTGCCGTTCGCCAAGGGCCGCCCCTGTATGAAAATCTCAAACGGCAAGTCACGGGGCGATCGCTAAAACCTTTTAAGCCCCAACGTCGATATCTCAACATCATTGATACCGATACCGAAAAATCTATTGCCTCTTGGGGACCGTTCGCCATCCATGCCAAATGGTGCCGTGCATGGAAGCACAGCATCGATCGTAAGTTCATGGGGCTTTTCTCTGATTTTCCACCCATGTCAGAAACCAATAGCTCAGCCAAGATTGACTCGGGCGTCACGCAACCAACACATTCCGACATGCACTGTTCAGGCTGCGGCTCAAAAGTCGGAGAGAAAGTGCTCACCCAAGCGTTAACAAGAGTTCGGGCTGAAGCCACTGAAAACAGTCAGTGGCCATACCGCAACAACATTATCGCAGGGCTAAAAGAACCAGATGATGCGGCTGTTGTACAGGTGCCAACCGGCAAACTCGCAGTTCACACAGTCGATCACTTCAGCGCCTTGGTTGACGATCCCTTTGTCTTTGGCCAAATTTGCGTCAACCACTGCCTGAGCGATCTGTTTGCCATGGGCGCAACCAGTCATAGCGCGCTGGCGATCACAACCATTCCCTATGGAACCCAGGCCAAACAAGAAGAAAGTCTATATCAGCTGCTCTCAGGTGCCACCAAAGCCCTGGCAAACTCAAAGACGTTTTTAGTCGGGGGTCACACCACCGAAGGACCAGAACTATCTTTAGGATTTGCCTGCAATGGTTGGATAGATCCTCAACACCTTTGGAGAAAAGGCGGACTAGAACCTGGCCAGTCTCTCATTTTGACCAAAGCAATGGGGACAGGCACCCTCTTTGCGGCCGATCAACAGCTTCAGGCAAAAGGGCGTTGGATAGAAGCGGCGATAGACAGTATGTTGCACTCCAACCAAGCGGCGGCAGCGTGCCTAAAGCAACACGGCGCCACAGCCTGCACCGATGTCACTGGTTTTGGCTTAGCGGGTCATCTGTTGGAAATGGTGAACGCGTCTAATGTAGACAGCTCTAACATAGTCATTGATCTCGACTTAAGCGAGCTGGCCTTGTTACCCGGTGCTGACGATACGCTCAGCAACAACATTGTCAGCAGCCTCCACGAACGAAACTTAAACAATGCGATTAGCAGCTTCCAGCGCGATCGCCTCCCCAACCATCTCCCTATTTTCCAAGTGCTCTTCGATCCCCAAACCTCAGGCGGCCTCCTCGCGAGCATACCCACGGAAAATACAACAACCTGCCTCAACGCACTTCACCAACTGGGGTACACCGCAAGCTGCTGCATTGGCTCGGTCAAACCACTAGTGAAAGGGTCTCAACCCCTTACAATCAAACAGTGGTAAAAGAGACCCCTGCCTGTGCCAGACGCCCTTCAGCTTGCAATTGATGATTTTTTAACCGCGGCTGAATGGCAGAGCAGCCCCATCTTAGATGTGCGCAGCCCAGGCGAGTTTGAACAAGGCCACATCCCAGGCACGATTAGCTTTCCCCTCTTTAGCAATGACGAACGGGCACAAATTGGCACCTGTTATAAGCAGCAAAGCCGGGAGCAAGCAGTGGAACTCGGGTTTGATTTGGCTGGGCCAAAATTTGGCGAGATGATTCGCACCGCAAAGGCGATCGCGCCGGATAAGGTCGTGCGGGTTCACTGCTGGAGAGGCGGCATGCGCAGTGGCTCAGTAGCCTGGATGCTCACCCTCGCAGGGTTCAAAACCATCACCCTAGAAGGCGGCTACAAAGCCTTCCGTCAATGGGTTCGTCGCACCGTCGCCACCCCCAAAAACATCGTCCTACTGGGCGGCATGACAGGCACAGCCAAAACAGACATTCTCCACGCCCTCGAGGCCCAAGGCGAGCAAACGCTAGATTTAGAAGGCTATGCCAATCACCGAGGCAGCAGCTACGGTGCCGTTTGCTTACCGCCCCAGCCGAGTACCGAACAATTTGAGAATTTGATTGCGACTGAGTGGCATACCTTTGACGCGACACGCCCTGTTTGGGTCGAGGCAGAAAGCAAACGCGTGGGATCGTGCCGAGTGCCTGCGGAATTATTTGCCCAGATGGAGGCGGCCTTTGCCCTAGAAATTACCCGACCGGTTTCTGAGCGGTTGGCACTGCTGGTGGATATTTATGGTCAGGCGGACCCAGATGAGCTGGTGGCTGCGACGGAGCGAATTCGGAAGCGCCTGGGCGGGGAAAAAACACAGGCAGCGATCGCCCATATCCAAACCGGGGATCTTGCCAGCGCCGTCGCCATTACCCTGAACTACTACGACCGCACCTACCGATATGGCCTAGAACAGCGCGATCGCCCTGTTCCGGAAATAGATGTCACTGATCTCTCACCTGCGCAGGCTGCAACGCGACTCCGCCAAACCCTGCAAACCATAACCACTGAAAAGCAGCCCCAAGACCAAAACAAACGTGTCACCAATCCCTGTCAAAAGGCCACACCCTAAATTTTGGTATCTTAACCTTAAGCAATGTAACCAATAGCGTAATGGCGTAAAAACGGAAGAATCGCTGGGGATAAAGGCTTTCAGGCCAAAAATAACAGAATATTAAGCGACTCGTAAAATCTTTACCGTTAATTGGGGAACTTCTCAATTACGATGAGCAAGTAGGGTGTGAAGTTAGAGAAATTAGCATCTTTTAAACCAATTCACAGCAAAAATTCAGACCTAAGGACAACAATCTTTATTATAATTTCATAAATAGGGTTGTCATATCTCGTGAATGGAACCCGTTTGCTTTGGAGCTTAGATCTGGCCCCTTTAGATCTTGCCCTAGGCTAGCTCTCTTTAATTTGGATGCCGCGTTAAAAGAGCACTCATTACCAGCCCCCACAGTAATCAACATTAGCCAGGCAGCGCATGCCAGGCTGAAGCCAAGTACCGTGGATCAGCTTACGTACTCCGCAACCTGACTGGGAAAAATAAACATCTACACCACCTATTAAGTCAATGGCTATTGCATACTGGACTTTTGCTGGCATCACCCTCACGCTCACCGTCAACGCCTTTTTAAAAGACCAAGAAGCCATAAAGCACGATAACAAGGCTTTCTTGTTCATTGCCCTCACGACCTTGTTGTGGCCAATCACACTGCCCTTTATCGTCAACAAGAAGCTACAGCGGGCCAAAGCCATGAAGGCCATAAAACTGAGCAAACAACGCAGAAAGCTTCAGGTTGTGCATTCACCAACAGCCGAAGTCCCAACGGTTCTGTCCACCACCTTCCACCACTCGCCTGCAACCAGCGATTCTTAGGCCAGCGAGGTCTGCCAGCAAATTTTGTTAGTGGCCTAGTTCGAACTGGAGCGGGATCAGTCCTTCAGTTATTCTATTGATTTAAACGCCCGCCGCCATAAATGCCTGGGCATCTTCTAGGTGCTTAATCAGAGTGGCCTTGGGCAAAGGCCCTTCTAAATGCTCCCAAGGCAACACCTGATCGGTCGGCCACTCGTCATGAACGTAAAAAGCCAGCGGCGGTAGCTTACCCTTCAACTCTTTAAAAGCACGGCGATAACTGCCCAGGGTATCACCATAGCCTCGGGTGAGCTCTAACAAGTCGGCTAAGCGGCGATCGCCCCTGGAAATGAGCGCCTGAATCACCGACCAGCTGTAGCTCTCTGGACGAAAGTCAATGCCACAGGGCCTAAGCTGCTTTTGCAAAAATTTCAGCCGCTTTTCAGCCTGCTTATTGACCCCGTACCACTGAAACGGCGTATGCCCCTTCGGCACAAAGGTCGAACAGCCCAAGGTAAACCTTATCCCTGGCACCCTTTTTTTGAGCTGAATAAGCAAATCAGCTGTGTTCGCTAAGTCCGCCTGGCCTTCGCCGGGCACTCCAGCCATGCCGTATAGCTTTAGTGACTTCAAGCCACCGGCTTTCGCCTGACGTGCCGCCGCCTCAATCTCATCGGTATCTAGCTTTTTATTGACGATGTCGCGCACTCGCTGGGAGCCACTTTCAATGGCAATCGTAATCGACTTGGCACCATGGTTTACCAGGGTTTTAGCGAGCTTTTCGTTCACCGTATTCGTGCGCACTGAAGACATACTCAAGCGCACATCGTCGTAGTGAGACTGATTGAGATAGTCGAGCAAGGCTTCAAATTCAGGGTGCTGGGTAATCGAAGCGCCTAACAAACCGAGCCGTCGCGTCGCTTGCAATCCCTGCTCAATCGCAGGGATCAACGAGGCTTCAACACTGGCAGCGCGAAACGGCAAGGTCAGATAGCTGGCCAAACAAAACCGACACATTTCTGGGCAGCTACGCACCACCTCCACCATGAAAATGTTTTCCCAAGCAGCCTTTTCAGTGACCACCGTTGATGCCGATAGCACATTCCCTCGGTAAGTCTGCTTTTTCACCGTCGGGGGCACATCGCTATCCACTGGCAAAATCGAGGCAATCGGCCCATCAACGCTGTCGTAGGTGACCTCGTACAGCAGCGGAATATAAATGCCGGGCACCTGGGCTAGGGCCTTGAGCTGGTCAAGTCTAGGGGCATCTCGCACCTGTTGATACGCATCTAAAAAGTCATCCAACAGGGTTTCACCATCCCCCAACAAAATGACATCGAAGAAGGCTGAAAAGGGTTCTGGATTAGCCGTTAGAACAGGGCCACCACCAAATACTAAGGGGTGATCATCGGTGCGATCGCCCGCCCGCAAAGGAATTTTCTGATCTTCTAGCAAGTTGAGCACATTGACATAGTCCAGCTCCCAAGACAGCGAGAACCCCATAAGTTCAGACGCAGCCGGCAAAGAATCACTAACATCCGTAAACAACCGACTCACGTCAATATCAGCCCGCTGGGCCAACATCGCCCAGACCACCTGATACCCCAGACTCGTAATACCAACGCTATATTCGTTAGGAAACGCAAAAATCAGCGGGACCGCATCATCCGTGAGGCTAGCTGGCGTAAATAATCGTTTCTCAAGTGAGAAGAGGGTATTAGACACAAATAGACAAAAAGTATATAGGAGGAACGCGTTTTTTCAGAGGAGCGCAGGGGTTAAGCAATCGGGTGCTTTTGCAACACTTAACACCGTTAATTCTAGACGCTGCTGAGTGCTTTCAGGGGTCCCTTTAGACGACAAAAAGCAGGAGCATAGTGCTCCTGCTTTTTGTCGTCTAAAGGAGATTAGAGGGAAAAGACTATCGGCGAATCTTCAAGCCTCCAGTTTTTCCAACTCTTTTATCTTTCGAGTAACTGGCTTTCGAATTACTTCCAGTTCTTGGCAACTAGCTCAGCCAAGTCAACAACACGCTGGGAGTAGCCCCACTCGTTGTCATACCAAGCAATAACCTTAACCATGTCGCCATCCATTACCAACGACAGCTGTGAGTCGATAGTGGCAGAAACGTTCGTCTTACGGAAGTCAACAGAAACCAAAGGCTCGTCAGTGTAACCCAAAATTCCTTTCATAGTGGTTTCAGACGCTTTCTTAAGAACTTCGTTGAGCTCTTCAGTAATTGTCTTCTTGCTCACCTGGGCAACCAAGTCAACGATGGAAACGTTAGGGGTAGGTACACGCAAGGCAATACCGTTCAGCTTACCAGCCATCTCAGGGATAACCAAAGCAACTGCTTTAGCCGCACCAGTCGTCGTCGGTACGATGTTTACAGCCGCAGCACGGGCACGACGCAGGTCACGGTGGCTAGCGTCCAAAATACGCTGGTCGCCAGTGTAACTGTGAGTCGTGGTCATTGTGCCTTTAACGATGCCAAAGTGATCGTTGAGCACCTTAACAACAGGGGCCAAACAGTTAGTTGTGCAGCTCGCGTTGCTGACAACGTTTTGCTTGTCGTGACCGTAGTCCTGGTCATTTACACCCATTACGTAGGTGCCAACGTGGCCGCCTTTACCAGGGGCTGTAATCAATACCTTCTTTGCACCTGCTTCGATGTGCTTAGAAGCGCCTTCTTCACTGTTAAAGACACCGGTTGACTCAATCACCAAGTCAATGCCCCAATCTTTCCAGGGCAAGTTGCTGGGATTACGGTCGGAGTAGCACTTAATAACGTTGCCATTAACCGTCATGGTGTTGGCATCGTAGGAGATGTCAGCATCCAAGCGACCCAACAAAGAATCATACTTCAACAAGTGAGTATTAATTTTAGGATCGGAAGTGTTGTTGATGGCAACTAACTCAATGTTGCTGTTTTCTCTAGTCAACCAACATCTTAAAAAGTTACGGCCGATACGCCCAAAACCATTGATCGCTACTCTAACCACTGCGCGTTAACCTCGTGTCTTTTAGAAACAGTTATGAAAAGTCAAGTTAAGTCTTGATAAGCTAACTCATCATATCGCATCACCGTCACCCATTTCCCTCTTCCAGTGAGTTTTTATACCTAATCACCAAAGCCATCTCAAAAGGGCGCTTTCGGCAGTGGTAAAAGAAAAAGCCTAATTTTCCAGGTAGTTCACAATTACCCGGGTATACATTCAAATTCATCTCTTTTATTTACTTTCTAGAAATAAAAATTAATGCCAATTAAGTCTAATTGCTAACAACTGGGGTCCGGAAGAATTTGACCAAAATTGATAAATCGATAACACTTCGTTCGGTGCCCTCCGAAATGTCTCACGAGGGAATTGATGACCGAATAGATGGGTGGATCCTCTGTTAGGGAGGGGCTGAAGATTCCTGGTATGATACGCCTGATTATAATGACGTGCTGCGGCTTGAGAGGATGCTAAACATGCTGAATTCAGTGGATTTCAGCGGTAAGCCTTTCCATTTTATTGGAATTGGTGGAATTGGAATGTCGGCTCTGGCCTATGTGCTAGCCAGTCGCAGCCTGCCGGTATCGGGGTCTGATTTGCGCTTGAGTCATATCACCAAAAGATTGGAAAAAAAGGGCGCTTACATTTTTAACCAGCAGCAGGCGGAAAACCTGTCTTTTTTCACCAGTCAGAATGGCGGGAAGGCTACCTTACTTCCCCAGGTGGTGTGCTCTACGGCTATTGGTGAGAACAATGCTGAATTCAAAGAAGCAAAGGCCCTGGGGTGCTCCATTTTCCACCGTTCGGATATTCTGGCGGCGCTGATGAATGAGCACAAGGGCATTGCAATCGCAGGCACCCACGGAAAAACGACGACCAGCAGTATCGTCGGCTATCTATTAATGAAGGCCGGTGTAGATCCGACGATCATCATTGGTGGGGAAGTCAGTGCTTGGGAAGGTAACGCCTACGTCGGCAAGAGTGACTATGTAGTCGCCGAAGCGGATGAGTCCGATGGCTCCCTGGTAAAACTCTCTTCTCACATTGGCGTGATCACTAATATTGAGCTAGACCACCCCGACCACTACAGCAGCCTCGATCAGGTGGTGGCTATTTTCGATAAGTTTGTGGCCCAGTGCGAAACGGTCATCGGCAGCATTGATTGCCCCACGGTTCGCGAACTTCTATTCGAAGGGCCTCGCCAACGCATCAAGCCCGATATTTCCTACAGCCTCGAAGCGGACTCTGGAGCAGACTATATCGCCACCAATATTCGAGAAAACGCCAGGGGCACTACCGCTGAGATTTGGGAGCGGGGCCAAAGCCTTGGCGATATCACCGTACCGCTGCTGGGATTACATAACCTAAGCAATGCCTTAGCCGCGATCGCAGTTGCCCGTCAGCTGGGTGTCGGTTTCGAACCACTCGTCGCCCACATGCCAAATTTTGGGGGCGCACGTCGCCGATTTGAGCACCGTGGTTTTCATAACGAAATTCTGTTTGTAGACGACTACGCCCACCACCCTACGGAGGTGCAAGCCACCTTGGCTGCTGCCCAAGTTGAGCGTACCGGGAGCATTCCGTCTGGGGGCAATCGTAAGGTGGTTGCCGTCTTCCAACCCCATCGCTATAGCCGAGTCGCCACGCTCTTAGACGAATTCGCCCATTCCTTTGAGGGGGCCGATCGCATCATCGTCACCGACATTTACAGTGCCGGAGAAACCAACATCGCCAATATTACCGGCGAGCAAGTCACTGAGGCGATCGCCAAGCAACGGCCTAACACCGAGTATCACGCAACCCTAGACGCGGTGAAGCAAACCCTCTCCACCAGCCTCTCCCCCGGCGATATCGTCATCTTCCTTACAGCCGGCAACCTCAACGCCATCATTCCTGAGGTCATGGCCGCCTACCAAAACAACTCTGAAAATGCGCCTCAGCCGGAGGCGGCACTAACCTAATGGCCGAATCCCCCATAGATTCTCAACCAGATTCCCAATCAGACTCGACATCTACACCTATCAAACTCGAAAGCGGCTTAGAGATCGCCCCTCAGGCATCGCTCGCCAAGCTCACCACGTTTAAAGTAGGCGGCAATGCTGAGTGGCTGGCACTCCCCAAAAACCCTGAACAACTTCAGGAGGCCTTGGCATGGGGCAAAGCTCAGAACTTGCCTATTACAATGCTGGGTGCAGGATCTAACTTACTGGTGAGCGATCAGGGGCTACCGGGGCTTGTGGTTTGCACCCGCGCCCTCAGGCACAGCGAATTTGATGCCGATACGGGCAAAGTCGTCGCTGCTGCTGGAGAACCCTGGTCTTCCCTTGCTTGGAAAGCAGCTCGCCACGGGCTCCAAGGCTTTGAGTGGACCGTTGGTATTCCAGGGACCGTCGGTGGTGCGGTGGTAATGAACGCTGGTGCCCACGGCGGCGAAACCGCCGACATCTTAGTCGAGACAGAAGTTGTTAACCCCGATGGCACATTGAACGTGCTCAAGCCAGAAGACCTGGGTTTTCGCTATCGAACATCGATCCTGCAAGGGGGCGATCGCATTGTCACCAGCGCCACCTTCCAGCTCAGTCCGGGGCATGATCCTGCCGCCGTCAAGTTGGCCACCGCCACAGATCTTAAGTCACGCCGAGAAACCCAGCCCTACCATCTCCCCAATTGCGGCAGCGTCTTCCGCAACCCCCCAGGAACAGATGCCCAAGGCCGGGCCAACAGCGCCGGACGCCTGATCCAAACTGCGGGCCTGAAGGGACATCAAATCGGCAATGCCCAAATCTCTACCCTCCATGCCAACTTCATCGTTAACCTCGGCGGTGCCAAAGCCAGCGACGTACTGGCACTTATTCGCCACGCTCAAGCGGTGATTAGGAAACGAAACGGAATTGAATTAGAAACAGAGGTGAAAATTATTGGCGCGTTTGATGCATAGAAATTGCTAATAACCAACATGCGCCTTGATAAATGTGCCGCAGCTCTTAAGTGAATCTCAAGTGGCCCCCAGTAGCTCTCAGAAAGCTGATGCGTGCCTTGCCTCCCAACAATGCCATGGCCCCTGAAGAGCTAAGGCATTAGGGCCTTGGCTAGCTATATCGTTACCGTAGAGTCAGATCAGTAGAGTCGAATCACAAGTGACTCACCGTTGTAAGCGATATAGCCAATGCTATAGTTTGACAGTTATTTAACACACAGTTAATTCACCCCCCCAGCTAATCATGACTAAAGGGCAAGGATTCGGGTTCGGCCTCGGCAAAATGAAAGAACTCACCGAGGCGTTCAAAAAGGCTCAACAGGTTCAAGAAGGTGCCAAGCGCCTGCAAGAAGAGCTTGAAGAGATGGAAATTGAAGGTACTGCGGGTGGAGACATGGTTAAAGTCACCATGAGTGGAAACCAAGAGCCCCGCGACGTAGTCATTTCTGAAAAGGCCATGGGCGAAGGCGCTGAAGTGCTCTCCGACTTAGTTAAAGCCGCCATGGTAGATGCTTACACCAAGTCCACAGCCACCATGCGCGAGAAAATGGAAGAGCTTACCGGAGGATTGAATCTTCCTGGGATGTAGGTGACTTAAGGCCTTTCAAAGGCCTTTAAGGGTATGGCGACTTGATCAGTCCGCCATATCGCCTAAGTATCCCAAACACAGGCAACACCGCAAAACAGGTCACCCATAAACCGCTTCAAGGGTTGCCTGTTCTGCGTCTAAGCCTTGTTGCATCTCCTTGTCGCATCTCAAGGGCAATCATCCAAAAGCCCTATACATTAAAAGCCCTATACATTAAACGCCTGCGAGCGACACAGCTCCCGACTTCGGTCATACGGGCTATCGTTTATCTCGCTTTCCTTGATTCCGTTTATCTTGTTTTCCTTACATAAGGTGAGTTCTCCAGATGACGACCCGCGTCCTATTTGTCTGCCTTGGTAACATCTGCCGTTCGCCCTCTGCGGAGAACATTATGAATTACCTCATTGCACAAAGGCAGTTGGGCGATCGCATCAGCTGCGACTCAGCCGGGACCGCCAGCTACCATGTCGGCAGCGCTCCTGATAGTCGTATGAACGTTGCCGCCCAGAAAAAAGGGATTACCCTAACCGGCAGTGCCCGTCAGTTTGTTCAAGAAGATTTTGAAGCGTTTGATCTTATTCTGGCTGCCGACCGCAATAACTACCGAGATATCCTGTCACTCGATACTGGCAACCAGTACGAACATAAAGTGAGACTCATGTGCGAGTGGTGCCAATCGCACAGTGACGAAGAGGTCCCAGACCCTTACTATGGGGGCGAAGCTGGCTTCGATTACGTCATTGAGCTCCTATTGGATACGTGTAGTGGCCTCTTAGATGACCTGATAGATGATGACCTGATAGATGGCCCTGAATCCTAGTGTGGTGGACCATTGTGACAGAAATGCTAAAAGTATCGTTCTAGGGACATCCAATCACCAACTAAATCTCAAAAAAATCACCTTAAAGCAAGGTATAAACAGTTTGCACAAACCTAGGAAAAACTGTTTAGAAAGCCGGGACATCCAAAAATTGAGTGAACAGCTAAGTATCATCAGCATTGCACTCCGCATTAGCAGTTAGAGAATGCGGAGAAAATGCGGAATAACCCACGTGAAATTGACTAGATGAAATTACGTAGCTGACAAATAATGCGGTAGAAATTGAACGCAAAATTCAGTATTTTTCACTACGTGCTTACGACAATAAAGTGACCACGATCAAGGCGAGACTTGCGCTTCACTCTATAGAATCTAGCGAGTGATGAAATTATTATCGTTAACTTCCCTATCAACTTAATCTATCAGTATCTTCATAAGCTGTGTAAGCGCATATCTTCAGATAAGATGCGGCCCGTTGATTCGTCATTGATCAGGAGGGCACTGCATACTACAGCAGGTTATTTATGGTCTAAGACCATTGCTTACTTCATAGTTTTTTTAGTTTCGTGCGCAATTCTCTAGGCTTTTGGCTTTATAACAACTTTTGTCTAGATATTTGCACCAACAAAAGGTAGATTATCTCCTAATAATTGTCCTATTTTCTTGTGGACAGAACATTGTCAGACTCTTTTATCGAATCTCTATCCCACTCTAATGAAGCGGCTAGTGTTTTAGTTGTCGATGACACTTCAACGAACCGATTCATTCTGTCTAAATTGCTTGATCGCGAAGGCTATGACGTTTATCAGGCTACCGATGGACAAAGCGCTATTAGCTTGGCTCAAAACCATTTGCCAACCCTAATTTTGCTCGATATTATGATGCCTGACATGGACGGGTACGAAGTGTGCAATCAGCTGCGCACCAACCCCGCAACCGCAGCCATCCCAATTATTTTCTTAAGTGCGCTAGATGCCCCGTTTGACAAAGTTCAGGCATTTCACCGTGGGGCCGCTGACTATGTTACCAAGCCTTTTCAGGCAGAAGAGGTGCTAGCGCGGGTGCGTCACCAAATCAATCTACAACTGGCGCAACAGCAACAACAGCAGCTCAATGCAGAGCTAGAGAATCGGGTACAAGAGCGCACCCAACTGCTAGAACTTGCCCATGACCAGCTCCTGGAAATTGCCCTGACCGATCGGCTAACGCGACTACCGAACCGCTTATCGTTTGTCAAGCGATTAAGCAAAGTCATGGCCCAAGCGCAGCTCAACCAGGTGCCGCCAACGCCAGGGCTAAATAATGAGTTTCAATCCAATAGACTGCCAAGCCCAGATAGACTGTCAGGCACGGACATCCCAAACGCGACAGATGTCACAGCAAACCCACTGGCGGTTGATCCATTTACGCCAGCCCCACTGGTCGCGCCATTGGTCGGGAGCGAGCAAACGAGCAGTCAACAACCGCTAGATCCATCGTTAGATAATCATCAGCTCACCGAAGGCGGCTCTAACGAAAATTGTCATTTCGCAGTTCTGTTTTTAGACTGCGATCGCTTTAAGCGAATCAACGACTCACTCGGGCATCGCGTCGGCGACCAACTCCTCAAAGGGGTGGCCCGTCGGCTCAACACAATCCAGCACGAACACTTAGAAGTGGATACCGTCGCTCGATTCGGCGGCGACGAATTTGCGCTGCTGCTCGCGAATATTCCTGATAGGCAAGCCGTAATTGGGATTGCCGACGAAGTATTGGCAGCCCTGGCCATTCCCTTTGCCTTAGCCGGGCGAGAAATTTTCATCAATGCCAGCATCGGGCTGGTGTGGGGTGAGCGCTCCTATGTTGCTGCCGAGCATCTGCTGCGAGATGCAGATGTGGCCATGTATCGAGCCAAAGACTGCAACCGTAGCCAGTATCTCTGGTTCGAATCGGCCATGCATAACCGAGCCCTACATCTCCTTCAGCTTGAGACCGATTTACGGCTGGCCCTCGAACGACAAGAATTTGAGCTTTACTACCAGCCTATCGTAGACCTGAACCACTTAAAAATTGTGGGATTTGAGGCCCTCGTCAGGTGGGTGCATCCCACCCGAGGCCTGATTAACCCTAACGACTTCATTAACTTCGCCGAAGAAACCGGCTTTATAATTCCGCTGGGTGAGCTGGTCCTGACCATGGCCTGCGAGCATATTGCCCAGTGGGAAAGAGCAGGCCTGATCGGGCCTAACATTACGGTTAGCGTCAATATGGCGGCCCAGCAGCTGCTTCAGCCAGATATTTTGGAACGGGTTGAAGCGGTCATTCAAAAAACAGGGATTGCGGCCCGCCGCCTGCGATTAGAACTCACAGAACGCTCTATTATCAACAACCGGACCTTTGTGGATGATGTGCTTCGAGCGTTGCAACACCGCAATATTCAGCTCAGCATTGATGATTTTGGAACGGGCTATTCATCACTTAGCTATCTGCACACCCTACCAGTTAACTGCCTAAAGGTAGACCGTTCTTTTGTACAACCCATTACGGCAAAGTCCGACAGTCTAGGCATTGTGCCGCTGATTGTTAACATCGCCAAAACCATGAACATGCAGGTGATTGCAGAAGGGGTAGAAACCGCGACCCAACTCCAGCAGCTACAAGCACTAGGCTGCGAGTATGGCCAGGGATACCTGTTTGAAAAAGCCGTGCCCGCAGAAAAAGCGGTCGACCTCCTTAACACCCCCATTGAAGATTGGATGATTGGCTCAGATGACTGGCCACAAAACCTGCCAAACCAAGCCCCCGAAGAATCATTATTAGGGACAAACCCTGACACCCATGCCGGGACGCAGCCATCCAACAACCATCAAGAGGGCTGGCTAGATAAACATCCAGAGAGTCATAAGGAAACCCACAAGGAAATTCGCTCAGAAGCACACCCGGAGGCACATCCAGGAGATTGGCCTAATATGGCTAGTGCATAGAAGCTGAATAGCGCTAGGACTGAGAAGCTCTAAGGAATTGAAAGCTATGGTCTGGAAGCTGTGGCTTGAAAGCTATGGCTTGAAAACAAAGTCATAGCCAGCATATTCATCATCGATATAGCGCACAACCACCCAAGCTTCCGGATCAAAGGCTAAGGGGTAGGCTTCACGTTCAGTGACGAGGTTGCCTTCTAAAAACGTTTCCTCAGATTCTTTGGGTTTCGACGCTTTATTCTCAGCAGCCTTGTCGTCAACAGCTTTATGATCGACGGTCATCGCTGGGAGCAAGCAATACGGCTCATCCACCACCTGACGGACAGCCTCTCGACGCGAGCCTTCCGGGATCGAAAGCAAGCTCGTAATTTGGCCACGGGAAATTTCAGCGCCGGATTTGACGACCTCTTGGCAGTTGGAAAATGAGATCGCCTGGGAACCCACACGAGCAGGAACAACGGCAAGCAGCGCTAGCGTAGCCACTGAACCACCCGCCACTAAGGCCTTGCGCGAATTCTTCTGATGCCGACCAAACAACCAACGGACCAGCAAACGCACAGGCCGAGGGGCTCTGGCAGAAGTTTTGGCAGAAGCTTTAGCAGCAGCTTGGGCAGAACGCCTGCCGGAAGCCGTCACTGAAAGTGCCTTGCGAGAAGCTTTTCTCTGAAGGGCAGGGTTCCGGCGCAGAGAAGCCAGGTGACTTTCTTCGATGAAGGCAGAACGCCGAGAGGCCTCTAGTCGGGCAGAATGCTGATTTTTTTGCCGACGGGCTGCCTTTTTCTCAGCCGTCTTTTTTTCACCCGCCCTTTTTCTATCCCTTGTCCTATCCACTGCCCTATCCATGGTGCTCGCCGACTTCCTCCTAGTCGGCTTCTTAATGGGCCTTTTGCTTGGCCCTGAGTGAGGACCGGATGCACGAGAAGATGACATCAGCTGTCTCCAAAATCTGTCAGTGAGACCAGTATAGTACAAATGAACTATATCAGTGCAAAATTAATCAAAAGTTTCTACAGTGAGTAGGTAAGACGCTCTCTATCAGCGGCTTTCACTGGTCGTTTATCACTGGCCGTTGTAACTGGCTGCTTTCGTTTGGTTGAATTCCATCATGAACCGCACCCTCGTTTGGTTTCGCCGCGACTTACGAATCGCTGATCATGAGCCGCTTTATCGAGCGGCTCGGCGCGGTGTGGTGATTCCCGTGTTTGTCTTTGACCGTTCACTGCTCTTGCACCCCGAAACAGGGCCTGGACGGGTTCGGTTCATGCTCGATTGTTTAGCTGCCTTGGACAAGGACTTAAGATCACGTGGGGGCAGACTTATCCTCAGAGCAGGCGATCCAGTAAAGGTTCTCCCCCAGCTCGTCAAAGAAACGAAGGCGGATGGCATCTATAGTTACGTTGATTTTGAGCGCATCTATGGACGGGTCCGTGACGCCAACCTAAACCACGCCCTGGCCAAGGAAGGTCTAAAAATCCGGTGGTTTGAGCCACCGGGGACAACCCCTGAGCTACTGCCCTATCCGGCCTACCGCAGGCTCTGGCACCAGCAAATGAATGCCTCCCTCATCCCCGCCCCCCAAAGGGTGGAGGTGCCGCCGGTGATCACCTCTGAGCCGCTACCGACCCTGGAAAAACTGGGGCACACCGCTGACGAAAAGTTTATTCCTCAAGGCGGCACTGCTGAAGCCAGACGGTTGCTCGATGTATTCTTTGACCAGCGCAAAGCCGAAAAATACTACTGGCAACTGTCCTACCCTGGAACCAATATCACTACGGGCTTAAGTCCCCACATTAAGTACGGTGCAATTTCTATTCGCGAGTGCAATCAAACTGTCATTCGCAGACAAAATGAGCCCCAGTGGGCTACCGATAAACGCGTGCAGCGCAGCTGTTATCAGCTGATTTCCCGGTTGCGGTGGGGTAGTGGGTTTACCCAGCGGTTTCGCTACTTACCACAGCTGGAAGTGCGATCGCTCTACACCCCATTTGAAGAAAGTCACCCCAAAACTATCTTCAGCGCAGGCTATGAAAATGGTGGCTGGGACTTCAATCAAGACCACTACGACGCTTGGAAGGCAGGCCAAACTGGATTTCCCATCGTCGATGCGGCAGCTCGTTGCCTACAGGAAACCGGCGGCTGGCTCGCCCTCAACTTTCGCGTCCGCGCCATCTACGCCAGCTTCCTAAGTAATCTCATTGGCATGGATTGGCGTTACGGCGCACTGCACTTTATGCGCCACCTGATCGACGGCGATTGTCCCATCGACCATTACCAATGGGCACAGCAAGCGGGCGTCACCCACTGCCTCAACAAAGCATGGATTCGAATTTATAACCCCTGCCAGGAAGCCATTGATCGCTGCGATCCGCAAGGAAATTTTGTCTACCGCTGGGTGCCTGAGCTCAGGCATATTCCCCCCGAACAACTCGGCCAGCCACCCAAGGTAAAGGGCTATCCTGCACCTCTGCTGGACTACACCAAAGCGAGAAACCGCCGCGCTCAGCTAATCGACGATCAGCGACACGACATTATCCACGCACCCAATCTCCTACCCCTGATCACCCGACTTCCGGAAGACGTTACGCCGTTCGGTGCCCACCTATTTCCCAGCGATGTCAGCTGGGCAAAACAACCCATCGAAGCGCTCTATCCCACCGCACTCAACTTAGAGAGTTTGGATAGGCAACAGGTAAAAGATTTACGCACTTGGTTTGTGGCCCCCAGCCGCTGGCTAAACAATCCCAACCGACAGCAGTTTGCAAAAAAGAAAAACCGCCAACAACGGAAAATAGAAACAGACAACGGCCAACTAAGCCTATTGGGATAAAGCCTATCCAGAGAGAACTCTAATGGGGATAGATCTCTATCGTCTTTGTTCAATCGCGTGCTGTTAAATCACGTACAGTGTTCACGGCGGGCAACGCCTACGCTATGAACTGTTACGGCACTGTTGTGGGGAACTAAGGTATGGAACGACTGGTTGCATTGTTGGGATTGGGCGTGTTTGTTGGATTTGCCTATCTCACCTCAGTCAACCGTCGGGCGATTCGCTGGCGACCGGTGATGTGGGGGCTGGCCCTTCAGTTTGCCCTGGGTGTATTTATTCTGAAAACCACCCCTGGCCTGGTTATCTTCGAATGGCTAGGCAGTGTGGTCAGCAACTTTCTCAACTTCTCAGATGTGGGGGCCGAATTTGTCTTTGGAGAGAACTTTCAAGAGGCGTTTGTCGCCTTTAAAGTGCTCCCTACCATCATTTTCTTTTCTGCCGTGATTAGCCTGCTGTATCACTACGGTCTGTTGCAAAAGGTGGTGAACGGCGTTGCTTGGGTGATGATGCGCACTATGAAAACCTCGGGGGCTGAAACCCTCTCAGCGGCGGGCAATATTTTTGTTGGACAAACTGAAGCACCGCTACTGATTAAACCCTATGTAGAAACGATGACGATGTCGGAACTACATGCCGTAATGACCGGCGGCTTCGCCACGATTGCAGGGGGCGTGTTGGCGGCCTACATTTCTTTTAATGTGCCTGCGAACCATCTGATTGCAGCCTCCGTGATGTCAGCACCGGCAGCCCTCGCTATCTCAAAAATTATGTTTCCGGAAACGGAAGTATCAACGACCAAAGGCAATGTCAGCCTAAAGGTGGAAAGAACCACGGCCAATAGCATTGATGCGATCGCCCAAGGCACCATCGATGGTCTCAAGCTCGCCCTCAACGTTGGGGCTATGATTATTGCGTTCCTCGGCATCCTGGCTGCGGTCAATGCGTTTTTAGGGTTTCTCGGTAGCCTCGTTGGATATCCCGATTTTTCACTGGAGCTGATTTTAGCCACCCTACTGGCCCCGGTCGCTTGGCTTATGGGCATTCCTTGGGACGATTGCAGAGCGGTCGGCACCCTCCTGGGGAAAAAGACCATCCTCAACGAATTCATCGCCTACTTAGATCTGCAAGCGCTCATCCAAGACAATGCGATTTCCGACCGCGCTATTACCATCGCTACCTACGCCCTGTGTGGCTTTGCCAACATTGGCTCCATCGGCATTCAAATTGGGGGAATTGGTGCGATCGCCCCGAACCTCCAAGCCGACCTCGCTCGCATCGGCGATGCAGGCGGTCATAAAGCAGGCGAGGGTGCCAGCGACCATGGCGCGGACGCCGATGCGAGCGAGGTCGGCTTG
>JBCDAG010000098.1:0-19442 GCA_039186165.1 Cyanobacteria bacterium P01_F01_bin.53 | reverse complement strand
TTCGTAGCATTTGTTGTCATCTATGAGGCTCGAAAGCGTTAACATCAGAGGCTATGGAGGCAGCTATTGATGTCACGCTAGCGCGTGAGACCAATGCCGTGCAACCTCCCAGAAACAACTATTGAGCCTTATTTTTTAAGGAACCAAACTTCTCCGTATTTTCACCGGAATTTATATAAAGATAAATCGCTGCTTGTACGGATGTCACTGCACTTGGAGCACTTTGGGGCTGCCTGCTTTTCAGTGGTTACGACGACGCGCTTATATCGAGAAAGATTTATATTTTGAGCACGAAAATAATTTTTGTTTTGGCGCTTGTCGTCCGGGCTGAACACGAGTAGTCGTGTGCTTTTGCGCTCGGTAAGCGTTGGCACGCATTCTTAAAAATTTGGTTGATTGAAACTGATTTATAACAATGGTTGATTTTTCAGTAGCCATTCGGACCTATAACCGTGCTCATCGGTTGCCAAAGCTTTTTCAAGCATTGCGATCGCAAATAAAGACCAACGCCCTGACTTGGGAAGTCGTGGTGGTCGATAACAATAGCACTGATGACACGGCTGTTGTGATTGCCCAGCTAGCATCCACACTGCCTGTGACCGTGCGGTATGTCTTTGAGCCTGTGCAAGGGGCTAGCTTTGCCCGCCTTCGGGCCATCCATGAGGCCAAGGGCGCGCTGATTGGTTTTTTAGATGATGACAATCTGCCTGCCTCGGACTGGGTGCGGACAGCCTACGACTTTGGGGTGCGTCATCCCCGAGCCGCGGCCTTTGGCAGTCAAATTCATGGCCGATTTGAAGGCCCTCCCCCGGCACGCTTTGAGCGGATTGCAGCTTTTTTGCCTGTGGTAGAGCGTGATCACGATGTGTGCTTTACCGCTGGGCAGCGCCGCCTGAGTAATTTGGTGCCGCCGGGGGCTGGACTGGTGATTCGTGCCCAGGCCTGGCTGACTGATGTGCCTGCCCAGCTCAAGCTCAAGGGCCCGGTTGCGGGTTCGCTGGCTGACAAGGGCGAAGACGTGGAGGCGCTGCTCCATTTAAAAAAAGCGGGTTGGGATATTTGGTTTCATGCCCAGCTCCATATTGAGCATTTAATTGGCCCAGAGCGGCTAGACCGCCGTTATTTGGTCCCTTTCTTTCAAGGGATTGGCCGTAGCCGTCACCTGACTCGGATGGTCGCTTATCGACCTGCCCTGCGTTTGCCGATGACGCTGCTGCATTTTGTTAACGATGCTCGCAAGTTGTTGCTCTATCGGTTGCGACATCGGCAGCTAACCTTTCGTCCTCGCAGACCGTTCGATATGGAGTGCGATGTGGTGACACTTTGCGAGTGGACCTTACTGCGCAGCAGCCTGTTTAGCCCTGTAACAAGTGGCTTGCTTCGGAATGGCTTGCCTCGACTGGGCTCTCTCCTGCGGCATCCTCTGCGCTGGTCATTGCTGAGCGGGGTATTGCTGCTGCTACCGTTTTCTCAAATGCTTGGGCGCGAGGCCTCTTATCGTCCTCATCCGCGTTTATTGCCTAAGTCTCAGGGTATTTCCCAGAAGCGTGGCCTCTCTCAAGGCCTGTCGCATGGCCGCCGTTTCTCTCTCCAAAAGCAACGCTTTAGGTAATAGATCTTGAGGGTAGAACGGGTGTCTGGGGTTGTTGTTAGGGGGGCTGATGGCCTGGCTAGCTGTCTGTGCCTTGATCATTCGTGTTTTTAGTGGGTCATGTCACTAAGTCTTTTCTCAATCGGTTTGCTGTTACTGCAACGGAACAACGACTCGAATACGCGCCCCAGCTTGAGGACTGTGATTAAGCCTGCCTTGGAGCCCAAGGTTGTTGCGTCAGAAGCGATCGCACCCAAAGTGGTGCTGATGTATCGAGAACAGCTATTACCCTATTCGGAAACGTTTATTTTGGCCCAGGGCGAAAGCTGTGTGTCCCACGAGTGCTTGTATGTTGGCCTCAAGTCTGTGGCTGAAGATGCCCGATGGGATGGGCATGACCCGTCGCAGAAGGCGCTGTGGCAAAAGGCACTGTGGCAAAAGGCACTGTGGCAAAAGGCTATTTTGCTGCCGTCGTTGGCGGGGCCGTTTCATCCCGGACGGTTGGCCTCTCGTTGGGTCTATCGCCTGTGGGGATGGGTCATGCCAGCCTGGCGGCGTGCGCTCAAAGCTTATTCCCCCCGGTTGATTCATGCCCATTTTGGCCCTGATGGCGGCTTGGCAGCACGGCTGGCGGCGGCGCTGGATGTGCCGTTAATTGTGACATTCCATGGTTACGATGCGACTTGGCGGGCAAAATGTAATCGCCCCCAGCTACTCGATTTACTCTGGCAGCGAGCCAATTTTTTTAAGGCGTTGGCGCTTCATCGACGCAAGGTGCCGTTTCATGCGGCGGATCGCATCATTGCAGTGTCTGACTTTATTCGTCGTCAGCTGATCGCGCTGGGATGTCCCCCTGAAAAAATCGTGGTTCACTACACCGGTATCGATCTCCAACGGTTTCGGCCTGTAGATGTCACGTTTAAGGATGCCGCTGGTGAGGATGGCGCTGACGACACGACTACTGCGGTGACTCAACCGCCACCGAAAACGGTTTTATTTGTAGGGCGTTTGGTGGAGAAAAAGGGCTGTGCCCTGCTGATTAGGGCAATGGCTCAGCTGAAAGCCACTCATCCAAAGGTGCGTCTTGTCGTGATTGGTGAGGGGGGCGAGCGATCACGCCTGGAAGCCCAAGCCGCTAAACTCCTCGATAACTATGAATTTTTGGGCATTCAAACGCCTGAGCAAGTCCGCCAGTGGATGGGGAAATCCTGTTTGTTGTGTGCGCCCAGCCTGACGGCACGCTCAGGCGATGCAGAAGGCTTGGGCATGGCGTTGCTAGAATCCCAGTCCATGGGATTGCCCGTGGTCGCGAGCCGTAGTGGCGGTATTTCAGAAGCGGTTCTAGATGGGAAAACTGGGTTGCTCGTCGATGAGGGAAACGTGGATGGATTCGCTGAGGCGATCGCGCGGCTGCTAAACGATCAGCGATTGTGCGATCACTTTGCCAAAGCTGGTAGAGCTCATGTGGAAGATAAATTCGATCTGCATAAAAACACAGCAAAATTGGAGAAGTTATATGAAGCCGTGGTTCAACAGCATGTCAAAAAAAACATGTAGCCAATAAGTCTACGGATTTGCCGTCTACGGATTTGGATCTTTACAAACTGGCAGTCTATAGACTTATTGGCTGATCAACTTAGCGACGATGCTCGGCTGGTGCCTGCCAGGCTAGGGCGTACCAGCCGCGTCGCTCCCTACTAGATTGCTTTGACCTACCGTAATGCTGAACCGGAGAGCGGAGAGCTGGTTGGCACCCACATCAAAGCTGTCCGTGACAATGCCGCCACCAGCACCGACATTGAGTCCACCGCTGGGGCCAGGAGGTCCAGCGGGAAACTGCCTATCGCTGTCGTTACCTTCGAGTACGCCAGAACAGTCGGCAGGAGCTGCTGACAACGGCGCTCTAGCAAATCCCTCGTTATTGGCAAAGTTTAGGTTCAAACCGTCGCCGGGGGCTGCAAAAGCAACGCTACTCGAATCTAAAATGCTCGGTGGCTCAATCGGGTCGCAGAGGACGGCATTGGTGGTGGTGCTTGAGCCAGGATTGTAGAGGTAGACCGTATATTCCACCTGATCGCCAGCGGTTAGGTTCGTTGGGGTTTGGACGATGCCTGCTGGGAAGTTATCCCCACCGTTGGGAAAGCGATCACTGAGCAGGTCGCGCAACCTATTGTCGTCTGACTCATTGGTCTGATCCACAAAGTCATTAAAGCGAGTTTCCTGACCATTGGTGGTAACGGCAGTGATGCGCTTAACGATGATTAAATCGCCTGCAGTGGCAACATCATCCTGCGTTTGCAAGCAGGATGATGCCTCAAAGTCGGTTCCGCCATCTTGCCCGAGGGTAATCACGTCGGTCACCTGCTGAGGCGTGCCATCTGCGGCAAGGGGGACAAAAAAGCCATTGTCCTGGAATCTAAACCGGTTACTACCCGAGCTGGCAAATAGGTTACCGCCGAGGTCGAAACTGATGTCCTCAACGTCTGGGATGGGGCCAACCCCGTCTACGAAGGCTCCTAGATCGGTGAGGACACCGGTGGCCGGATCGATAATCACCAATCGTTGGGCCGAGCTAGCACCATCGTTGGCAATACCGTAGAGCGTGCCGTTCGGCGCTAGGGCGATACCGTCAATGGTAGTTGTGCCTGCGGGGAAGTTAGAAAGTGTGGCGAGGATTTGTTCGCTAGCAATGCCAGTGGTTTGGTTATTATTGGCCGTGTCGATGGCTAAGGTCACTTCCACCAACAAGTTTGGGCTGGTGCCTTTAGAGACGGCCAGCAGCCGATCCTCATTGCCTGAGCGCTCAATCACAATCGCGTCAAAGTCCGTTGAGGACGTGAGGGTTCCCAAGGATGTGAACTCAGCGGTGTCCCGATCAACCCGACCGATTTCGGCTTCATTGGCAACAATGAGTTCATCAAAGTCGGCCCGTGAGGTCATGGCCTCAATATTTTGAACCGGAATGCCGTTGTTGGAGATGAGTCCCACCGCGGACACACTGTTCGTTGCAACCGAGTTAATCTCGACCAGAAGATCCTGCGCCTCAGCACCACTGGTACTCCCGTTGGGTGCGCCGTTGTCAGCTACCGCGAAGCAAGACTGGTTGACATTGTCAGGGGGTATTGTTTGGGCGACGCTGGTGAGTTGCGCACTGAGCACTGTGGTGAGTACCGACGTTATGGCCAGGGTGCCTGCGGCAATGCGACGTGGGATAGCGTATCGGATGGTTGGGTACATGGGAAATAACAAAAGCGGGTTTGTTAAAGGTGAGGAAGGACGTTATCTAGCGAGGCTGCGATGTGTGAATAAAGGGCGTCTAATTTAGGCGTCATTTAACTTAAATGACGCCTATTTCGAGTTGGCTTATTCAATTTGTAGGTCGGTCTCTAAGTCTTCGAAGGTGATGTCTAGATCTCGGCTATCGAAGAAGAGGAATTCTACGCGGCGATCGCGGGCATAGTCGACCACATCGGGCGCGGTAGAAATCAGGTCAGTTTCACCGAACGTGCGAATTCTCATGCGCTCTGGGGCGATGCCCTTTTGCAGGAGATAGGCGCGAGCTGAGAGGGCACGACGTTCGGACAGCGCTTCGTTGTAAACGTTGCTGGCGCGGGGGTCCGTGTGGCCCTGCAATTCGATAGTGAGGGAGGGATGCTCAATGAGCGCATTGGCGATTTGATCGAGAATCTCTGCACTTTTATCGCTGATAAAGGAGCGGTCAAGGGCAAAGTGGATGTTTCTTGGAATCCGCAGATTAATCGGTTTAGTATCATCCTCGGGTTCCCTAACCGGAGGAGGAGGATCTTGGCAAACCGCCTGGAAGGGCTGGGCTGGACCCGAGGGTGGTTCAACGCCAAGGGCCGCGACCGGGGAAGGCTCAGAGGTGCCGTAGCGGGCGTCGGTGGCGATCGCACTGACCTGGGTACTTTCTGGCTCGTCCAAGCTAACAGTAAAGGTGCCGTCTTCCTCCACGGGGACGGTAGTCACAAATTCACTCAGCTCACCGTAGATTCGCTGTTTGCTGGCTACGCGGTAAATATCCACTTCTGAGCCAGGGTCAGCACGACCGGTAACAACCGTGCTTGTGCCGTCCATGGGGAAGACGTAAGTGTCAAACTCAGGGGTATTGATGGCAGCGTTGGCCGAGTCATTGCGACGATTGCCAGAGTTGCGCGGTGGGTTAGGACCATCGCCAAACTGGTAGTCGCTGGGCCGGGTTTCGTAGTGATAGGTCAGGTCTATGCTCAGGCCATCTAAGCGGCGGAAGCGGTTGCCTTTAATGATGTTTTGTTCGCTTTCTGGATAGGCTGCGATCGCCACCCCTGGGCCGGGTTGAAAGGCCACATAGTTCTCGGTGACCTCATGGCCGCTGCCCATCAGGTAAATGCCAGGCCGACGGAAGCGGCGTCCGTTAAAGCGAATGTCATTGTTGTAAATGTTTGCCGAGCCCTGGGGCTTAAACATATACAGGCCGCTACCGTCGTTGGCGCACATCAGGTTGCCAAAGATTTCGGAGCGATCGATATCGCCATCGAGGCGAATGGCGTCGGGCATGCCCGCAAGGCCGTTCGCAATCAGGGTGTTTTCAGTCACGATCAGGCCCTGGGCGAGTGCGCCGGTAATGATACCGCTCCCTTCGTGGTACTCAATGCGGTTGCGCTTAACGACCGCGTCAGTGGCGTTAAAGACCGACACACCAAAGGCAGACATTCTGTCATGGGTGGGAACGTCACCTGCGGGCGATACGCCCAGCCAGTTGTCTTCGATGACGACGCCATTGGGGGCCTGATCGTATTCCTCGGGGGTGAGCCGTAGCTCGGCAGCCGAGTCAGACTCTGGCCCGTCGCCACCAATATCGTCGTTGCCCTGGGGTGGGGCAACATCGTGGGTGATGATGATATCAGCCGGGGGCGTGGATACCGTGCGGCGATGCTCTGAAGAAAAGCCGTACAGGCTCAAGCCCTTAACGGTGACATCATCGGCGGAGATGGTGAGGCCGCGAAAGACTTCAGCCCCTTCACTGGGGGTGATAGAAACCGCCGGAATGAGGACGGGAACGCTGGCGGGCCGATCTGATTCGGCCCCATAGCCTGGCTGAGTCGTGCCATCGATGGTGAGACCAGGGGCCAAGATTGAGGGCAGGACCTCATCGAGTTCAATCTGACCATCTCCTACCAGAGCGAAGCTGATTTGAGGGGAGGTCGCGGGGGTGACCAGCACTTTTTCAGCATCGCTCAGTGAGGTAACCGGTAGTGTACCGTTCGCGACTTCAATGGCTTCCCGCAGGGTAAGGGCCTGGTCCGGCATAATCGGGCCGTCGGCGTCGCTATTCACAACAATATTGACGATCGGTAGCGGGATTCCCACTGGGCTGGTGGTGACATCTGGAATGGCTTCGGGAACCGGGATGGGCTGACCAGTCTGGGCGATTGCAGACTGAACGAGTACAGGCAGGGCCGTCAGCGTACCCATTAGCAGTGCGGTGAGCGAGAGCGATCGCGCCATCGCTCGGCTGGCCCGAGATTGACTGGCCCGTGGTTGACTGGCTTGAGCTGGGCTGGGCTGAGGACTGGGTTGTGACTTGTGAGTTGTTGACATGTCAGGGCTGTCGGTAAATCGGTGATTAAATCGGCTGTGCGTTCGTGAAAGGTTCACTGTGTCGAGTCGTGTTTGTTTTCCGATCACCAGAGCCCCCTAATAGGTTCTGATGGGGTCGCAGGTGTCGCCGATGCTGGCGCTTGTGTGCCGGTATCGTTTGACGTGGCCTCACCAGCAGCGCTAGCACCTGTGGGTGAAGCTGTGCTGTCTGATGGGCTAGTGCCTGTGGGCGATGGGCTAGCCCCTGTCGGTGAAGTCGTCGCAGGGCTAGCCCCTGTGGGCGAAGCTGCTGCATCAGGGCTAGTGCCTGCGGGCGAGGCTGCCGCACCAGCACTCGTGCCCGTATCATCTGAGGCCGCTGCATCTGAGCTAGCACCTGTGGGCGAGAGGGTCGCATTAGGTGTCACCGGAATGACGGTGCCCGGTGCAGCGCTATCTGAATTGGAGCTATTGGCATCTGCATTGCTTGCATCCGCACCTGATGAGTCCGCATCCGATGCGCCAAGACCTTGGGAAGGCGCGTTGCCTGTACTGCCATTATCTGTACTGGCATCCGTGCTATCAGCGTCTGTGCTATCAGCGTCCGTACTATCAGAGGCCGTGTTGGGCGTGCCAAAAATCAGGCTTTCGATGTCAGTTCCGGACCGCTCGCCCTGCATGACAGGACTGGCATTGCTCGCACCCGTTGCTTCATCCGCACTCACCAAGGATTCGGTTTGCTGCGCGGGGGAGGGATCTTGCAAGCCAAAGCCGTTGAACAGCTCATTGACTTTGAAGGTGGCCGCTAGGTAGAAGCCATCTTCATCTCGGTAGCCGCTGCCCTGGAAGCTACGGTCGTTGGCCGCACCGAAGCTGTAACCAACGCCGAAGCGCAGGTCGGGTGTAAGGTAATACCCGGTTTCTAGGGCGAATGCCGTTTCGTCGTAGTCAACTGAGGGCTGGCTGATGTAGCGAACTTCCCCGGCGAGATCCCAGCGATAGCCAAGGCGGTAGGCGGTGCGCAGCTGGGCGAGGTGGATCGTGTTAGACACACTGCTCAGACCCAGGGATGACAAATCAGCATTGGTGTAGCGCAGGCCGTACTTCCCGTAGAACTCCCAGCGGTAGTTGGGGGCGTAAATGGCCTCTGCCGCGAGGGTATGTTCGTCAATGTCGTCTGAGCCTGCCGAGTTAATCGTCAGTGCCGGATTTGTGGCGTACTCGTAGCTCAGCAGCGCGTTGAACTTATCACTGCTGGGGTTACGGTAGGCCATGCCCAAGCGCAGGCTACTGGAGTTGTTGAACCGTTCGGTGAAGGTTTGGTTGGCGTAGTTGGCGTATTCGTATCGACCCAGCGCGGTAATGGAGGGAGAGAGTTTCCCAGCTAATGCGGCGGTCAGGACGGTGTTGTCGCCATTGTTATCGCTGTCGCGGAATTCAGCGCGGGCGCTGGCCTGGAAGCGTGAATTATCCAGGTATTCTAAGCCGACGGAGTAGGTGCTACCGGGGGAAATGCCCAGGGCAGCGGCCGATTGGCCGACCGCAAACGGCTGTTCAAAGCGTTCGCCGGTGCTGATGATACCGAGGCCTTCACCCATCACCCGCTCGTAGCCCAAGTCCATGTTGAGACCGGGTGCAAGGTTCCAGCGATGGTTCAGTCCGACTGCACCTTGGCCGATGACCCTGCCGTCATAGCCGCCGAGGACGGAGTAGCGTCCTGAGAGTTGGGTGCTATCGGTGAGGTCGTAGTTGAGCAGGGTATCCAGGGAGGTAATCGAGTCGGGGGCGACGTCGCTTTCTCCAAAGAACTGCTGCGCTAGGCGAACAGTGATTTCGGGGATGGGGGTGTAGTCGAGCCCTAAGACCGTGCGGCTAGGATACACCGGGTCATCGTCACCGCCGATATTGAATTCGTTTTGGGCGCGGAAGGCAAGATTGCTGGCCAGGGGCAGGGTGAGTCCAGAAACGATTTGGCTGCTGCTGAAGTCGAGGTTGCCGATGCGGTCGTTGCGATCACGATACACATAGGACAAGTCGGCTGTGGCATCGCCAATTTGCTGCTGAAGACCCGCGCGAACCGTGGTCAACGAGTTGTCCACGCTGGCCCCCGGTTCTGCAAAGAAGCCTGGGTTTCGCAGGTTATCAAACCCGGTGATCACAGCGGGCGCAGTGCCCCGGTTTTCTTCCTGGTCGTACTTCACTTCAAACAGTGTGTCGCTGCCGAGCAGGGCCTGCAATTCAGCGCCCCAGCGAGTTTGGCCTGGGCGGAAGCTGGTGGTGGAATTGTTGCTAAAGTCGCTATCTGCGCCCCGGAGATAGGCCAGACCAAAGAGTCTATCTGTGATGTCGCCGCTGGCCTCGATGCGGTAGGCCGATCCATCTCCATCGGCGTTGGTGGTGCCGTTGAGCGAAGACCGGGCGTACTCTCCAACGATTTGACCGCGATCACCCAATGAGAACAGGGCATCTACGCCGTAGAGCGTAAAGTCAGTGGCGTTGTTGTCTTCGGTGATGACCGACGCGCCAAGCCAGCTGGGAAAATCTAGGTCGTATGAGAAGTTGTACTGGGCCCGGCCACCATAGAGTGAGCCGCCGGTTTCTTCACCTTCTACCTGGTAGGAGGCCACAATGCGGCGGACCAGGGTTTGGCCGAAGGGATTGGCGTCGGTGACGCTGACCGGCTGGGTAAATAAAATTGCGCCGCGATCATAGTCGATGCGGTAGTCAGCGCCTCGGGTGAGGGCCACCCGCTCTACGACGGTGCCGGGGCGGTTGAGCTCTTCGACTTCGATGTAGATTTCCTCACTGCCGGAGAGCACTAAGGGCTCGGAGAGGAAGTAGTAGCCGCTGGTGCCGTCTGGCACGATGGTGTCGCGCTTAAAGGGGCGAATATTATCGGCGTACATTGCGGTGAGCTGAAGGCCGCTGGTTTCTCCGCCGATGGTGTAGTTCCCCATAAAGCCGTGGAGCTGTCGGCTGGTGGCGCTAAACAGCTGGGAAGGCCGGGAGAACTCGTTGGTGCTGTAGTCGCCCCACATGAAGAAGTTGGGCTCAGCTTCTAAGGCTGGCGCATCTTGCTGGAAGCGCAGGTACAGGCTGTCTTGGGAGGGGGTGAGGAAGTCGTTGGTGGAGCTATCGCCGTATACCGGGTAGGTGGGCTCACAGGCATCGCCGTAGAGTCGGGTGCCGATGCTGTCACAGCGGTCGTTTAGGTTGCGATCGCTGTTATACGCGCCGGTAAAGAGCCAATCTCCCAGGACACCGGTGGCAAAGACGGCGGTTCTGGCATCGAAGTTCGTATCACCAATATCCTCAGGTCTTAAGAAGTCCCGAAAACTGCCCCACAGGTTCGTCGCCGCAGGCCCTAACCGGAGGTCGACAATACCAGTGACTAATGAAGGTCGTAGGTCAGTGGCAAAGCTGACTTCTGTGTAGGCATCAATTTCACGAGGCCCATCGACCAAATTATCGGGGAGTGGCAAGGGCGTGGCCGCGAGCAAGTCATCGCGGGCCGCGCTAGCACGAATGATCACGCGCTGTGCATCTAGGCTAGAGCGCAGCTCTGCGTTGAATTCACCTCGGCGAGCCAATACCTGGTAGCCAACTCGGTCTATATCGTAGTCAGCGCCGATAAATTCACCCGCACTGGTGCTCAGGGTAACCACAATGTCGTTATCTAAAACATTGCCGTCTCCATCGGTGATGCTACCGCCCAGGAGTATGGTTGAACGACGATCTGCCCGAATTTGGGAGTCTTCTGTGGGGGCAATTTGAATGGAGTAAGTGCTCGACTGTTCGTCCCTGAGCAAGTCAGGATCGGGCACCTGGCGGAGGACCGATTCATCGACCTCACCTTCTACTTCACCCTGGCGTCGCTCGAACAAAATCCGAGAATTAACCGGTGTTCCGGGTGGAATGACTTCTTGCTCTTCTTCGGTGAGTTCTTCGGTTGAAGGCGATGCGATTTGCGCCGTTAAATTGTCATCGACATCTACAAACGCTTCAGGTACAGGCTCTTGCACGCCCTGTGTTCTGGCGCCTACCAGGTACAGCAGGTCTTCGGCGGCCCACTCATGGGTTGCACCATCGGCGGCGGCTTCCTCGACCGCAGCCGTTTGAGGCTCCTCTAGCTCTCTCAGTTCACCGGCTGATAGCTCCATCAGCTGGGAGAGCGCTAGGCTTTGGCTCACGGAAAGGGGCGCTGCCGTATCTGCTTCAGTGAGCAGCTGGTCAAGCACAGAGGCCTCAGCAGATGTGGGACGTGTTTGATTAACGTTGGCTTCAGTTTTTGGAGCAGGCTTAGCCTGCTCAGAAGCTGTGGTAATTTGCGCTTTAGCAGGTGCTATGAGACAGGCCGCACCGAGAGCAGATGTTAAAAAACTGAGACGGATGCCTTTGAACTGGCCTTTCAAGTTGAAATCTTTTAGTAAGGGCATTTTTAACCTTCTCCTTCACCGAATGCGGGCGTTACTGCAAAATTCATCCGAGCAAGTCCGCCAGTAGGGAGATGAACTAAACGAGATTGAGAGTTTTCTTCTACACGGAAGAGGTTTGGCGCTAGGGTGTAGCCGGGCAAGCTACTGAGGTCTAACGTTCCAACCCGATTCCCCGACAGTGCGTTGGCAATGGAGAACAAACCATCTGGGTCGGTGATGATGCGATTACCGCTTTCCATGTAAACCACCGCGTTGGGAACACCGGGCTCCCCTGGCTGCTGGTGGCCATCAAAGTTTTTATCGACAAAGACGCGGCCAATAATGGTGCCGCAATCCGACAGAATGCCTTGGCGAATCGTCAGCCTAAAGACGCTTTCTACAGGCTCAAACCCATTGGCTGAGGCAACGGCTACGTTCCGCCCATCGCCTCGGATAGCATCCGGTGTCATGACCGCAGCGTAGCGGACATTGAGTTCGGCACCTGGAGCCAAGGACGGAAACGCCAGGCTTAGGTTGCGACCGTTGACATCAACCGATGTGGGTGGTGTGGGATCACCAGTTACAGAACCGTCTACCAGCTGTACACCAAATGGGAGGGTGTCATTAATCTGTAGATTGTCAGCGACCTGATTGCCTTCATTGCGCAGGAGCAATTGATAAACCACCACATCGCCAGGTTCTGCGGCACTTTTATCAGCGCTCTTGACCAAGCTGAGTCCCAGGGTGGTTTCATTCAATACAGCCGTCAGTGGGTAGGTCACCACGTTAGAGGGGGCGCTGGTTCGAGTGTTACCGCCATCGCCGTCACCGCCGTTGCCATCACCGCTGTCACCGCCATCAGTGGGCGTATCGAACTGAACAGTTGCCTGGTTCGGCACCACTAGCTGTGCTGCGCTGGGCGCGAGGACAATTCCGTTGAGTGCAATGCTTATCACAACCCCCAGCGCAATGAATCGGCTAAGCCTGAAGGCGCGTCTCAAAGAATGATTGAGAGGCCGCTTAAAAAGCTTGCTAGTGGGTATACGGCTAAGCATCTTTCTCGTGAACATTTTTTAAAAACCAATCAATTAACTCAATTAGCTCAGTACTGGGTTAGCCATTTTTGGAGTTATGTCGGCGCTACTTGCCTAACTTGTCGCTGCTGAAGTCTCTTACCCTCAAAAATCTCTGATAAACATCTCTGAGATCTTGAGTGATCTTGAGTCCACAACCCCTAGGGCCTAAAAGCGCTAAGACTAAGCGCCCTAGAAGCCTGTAGGGCCTAGCGCTAGCTCAACTAAAGACTTTCGCCTTGAGCCAGATTGCAGGGGCAAGGGTCTAGACAAGTCCAGTGACCCTGTTGTTATTCGGATTAAGGAACCATAGCTGAGGTTGGGCGGCATGCTTCTAAGGCGGCTAACCCTGGGTGCGGTTGCCTTTTACCTGGGCTTGATTCGATTTAAGAGAGACAAACACCCCCTCTAGGATTAAGGTCCGTTAACGTACGAACTCCCTAGAATTGATTCTTAAATAAGGGCACTCAATTAAAGTGGTTGGTTATCAGCGAAGTAGCGAAAATTTAAGGCCTTTTGAGTATATTCACCCAAAGCCTCATGAACGCTTAAAAAAACGACTCTAAAACCTAACTTTCTTGATGAATTTCCCTGGTGAATGTACTGATAATCCTCTCAGGAAATGATTATTGCATTGCGGTTCGCGCGAAATCAATCCTTACGGATGAAGCTCTTGTAATGATCATCACAAGGAAGGACGGTTGCATTGCAGAAAGTGCCGTAAAAATCGGCCAGAAAAATTATTGATTTAGGCTGTCGATCTAAGGCTTTATCAACTTTCTTAGAGTTCTTTGGATCTTTTTTTGAATGTCTTTAAGCCCGGACATTAAAACAATGTTAAATGCTTCGCTGCAAGCCTTGTTTCCTAACAGTTTCTTAAAGGATCACCGGAAGACGCGAAAAAAAACGAAAAAGTTCCGGATTCTTGTACACGTTTGTCAGGGAGCTTGATTGCAAATGCGAGAACCTTTTTGGCTGAATCGAATGTGTGTGTTGAAAAAAGAATGATTTTGAAGCGAGTTGTTAAGGCTAATTCCTCCGATTAGCGTCGGCGCTTAACTCAGATTAAAGGATGGTTCCGTAGGCTTCTGCACTTGGGGCTCACTGAGTGCTTATTGATACTGAAGTTGTCGTCTGGGTGGGTGATTTCTCGGCAAGAAAAAACTGACGCTTTGAGGAGATCTTGCAGTGGACTGCATTCTAAACGGGTTTATCTCGCTTTCTGCTGGTTTTGCCTGTTTTTGTCGGGTCTTTATTTTGTTTTGTCGGTTGGCTTCGGCTGGTTCGTTTTGTTGGTTTGTTTTGTGAGACCGCTTTTTGAGACCGTTTTGGATGGCCTGGGCTTGATTTTTCCCGTTTATGACAGTCGCGTTAACGTGAGGCCTGATAGCGCTGAATAACGAGGGGAAGTGTGGAGAGAAGCATCAGTACGCAGAGGCAGAGAATGAGTGGTAGTAGGCGACCGGTGCTGAGTGCTTCTGCTCCGGTGACGCCTAACCAGGTATAGGCGAGGGTGCCTGGGATGATGCCTATAAGCGTGCCGGCGGCATAGTATTTGACGGAGACCGGGGTGAGGCCTAGGGCAAAGTTAACAACGTTGAAGGGGGATACCGGTGAAAACCGTACGATCAGCATGCAGCTGAGGCTGTTTTGGCAAATGGCGGCATTGAGCTTTTGGACGAAGGGTCGCTTGTGAAACCGCTGCTTGAACCAGTCGTAGAGAAGGTGCCGGGCGAGCAAAAAAGCGGCGATCGCACCCAGAGTCGCCCCAATGACTGACCACACCGTGCCCCACCACAGGCCATAGACCGCGCCACCCACCACGACCAGTAAGGTTCCAGGGACGCCGATGGCATTGGCAATAATATGGGCCAAAACAAACAGCCCCACACCGCGAACGGGGGAGCTGTGCATTTCGCTAAAGAATTCGATAAGGGCTTCACGATTGATTAGGAGGCTCAGCGATCGCAACGTATTAGGGTTCTGGGCCACGAGTGGACCACAGATAGCAACACAGGCCGCTATCCCCAAGAACCCCCAGAATTTTCTGTTTAATCGCATATCATGTGTAGCCGTTGGTGAAGCCCTCTGGTGGAACCTTGCGGGACCTTGGCCTTCTCGTATTTGAAAAGGCTATGCCATATCGGTGGAAGCACTTTCTTGGGGCACAGCTTCGCTGAGTGCTTTCTTGGCAATTTTGGAGATGTAGAGTGTAATGGCCACCACGGTGACAAAGATCAAGATTCTAATAATCCAGCTAATGATGGGGTTAGAGGGCGTTTCACCAGAGCCGAGCATGGCAATGTCGCCAATGAGTGAGCCCAGATAAACGTACATGACGGTGCCAGGAATGATGCCAGTGGTGCCGAGGACGTAGTCTTTGAGGGAGACTTTGGTGAGACCCAGGGCATAGTTCAGCAGGTTAAAGGGGAAGGCGGGCGATAGGCGAATGAGGAAGATGAGCTTGAGGCCTTCTTCGGCGATCGCATTATCCAAGGCATTGAAAAAGTTATTGCCTTCCACTTTTTTGGCAATCCAGTCGCGGGCGACAAATCGACCGATCAGGAACGCGGCTGTGGCTCCTAGCATGGCACCGATGAAGACCAAAATAGAGCCCTTGACCACGCCAAAGACAAAGCCTGCGCCTAAGGTAACCACTGAGGCGGGTAAGAAGGCCACTGTGATGATGACGTAGGCCAAAATGAAGACGAGGGGAGCGATCGCGCCCAGGCCATTAATCCACTCCACCAAATTCACCAGCTGCGTCTGCAACTGTCCGAAAATAGCAAAGGGACCTGAGCCTTGACTGGCCCCTTCTTGGGCTAGGGCTGGGCCAGCGGCTAAGAGCACGCTGCCCAATAGGGAGAACAGCATAAGCTTCAGTCCGTAACGGAAGATTTTAGAGCGACGAAGCAAGGGGGTGGTGGAAAGATTCATCGGATGATTCCTCAAGAGAGTTTTTAAGGTGAGTGTGAAAACTACAACAGCGATCCGCCGCAGCTCGAACCACTGCCTGCGGTGCAACCGTAGCAGTAGGGTCGGGTGGCTACCTGCTCGATCACATCGAGAGAGCCTGCCGCCAGCAGCTTTTGAACGGTGAGTGCGGTGCCTGTCGGTGAGCGTGCCGCCAGATTTTCCATTTGGTTAAAGTCGCAGTCATATACGTTCCCTAAATAGTCAATCGAAAGCTCATTGCGGCACATTAGGTGCTCTACCGTGCTGGCATTGTGATGAGACTCTAAAAACTTGAGATAGGGCTGGTGGATGTTGCGGTGTTGTAAATGGAATTTGGTGCGGCCAATGGGCAAGTTGGTAATCGTAAAGAGGTTGTTGAAAACAATGCCAAAATGCTTCTTTAAATAAGCGGTGTAGTCCTTTTGAAGACCCGCTTGGCCTGGCGTTAATGAAAAATTGGTATCTCTGGGGACCGGGGGGTTGTACACCAAGTCCACCACGAGATTGGGATCTTTCCCGTAGCCCAGTGCATTGAGCATTTGAATGGCTTGTACAGAATCGTTATAGACGCCTTTGCCGCGCATGGCATCGACATTGTCTTCGAGATAGCAGGGGAGTGAGGCCACCACATGGAGCTGGTGGGCTGCGAAGTACTCGGGTAAGTCTTCGTAACCTGGCTCAAAAAAGATGGTTAGGTTCGAGCGTACGATCACATCTTTGCCCTTGGCTTTGGCGGCTTCTACTAAGGGCCGAAAGCCATAATTCATCTCGGGTGCGCCGCCGGTGAGGTCCACCGTTTTGATTTGATCGAAGCGGTTAATCACTTCTAGTAGCTGTTCGCACACCTCAGGCGAAAGCTCTTCCGTGCGGTGAGGCCCCGCGTCCACATGGCAGTGGCTGCAAGCAAGATTGCAGCGGCGACCCAAATTGATTTGGAGAACGCTGATGGCCTGTTTGCGCAGGGGCTCACCCAAGGTTTGATCAAAAGGGGTAATTGTCTGGGCTCTAGTGGTTTTTGAGGGAGACGTTTGAACCATGATGTATTTGAATCGTGAGCTTGAACGATGGACCTACAAATGGCCTGCAAATTCCCTACAAAATGCAGACAATTTGACAAAAGGCGTGAATGAAACGTTGAAACTTTCACAAGCTTAGTGTTTGGTCGTCATCTTGCTGGGGCAGCTTAATACTTTCTGCTGGCTTAAGGCTTAGGAAGTAAGGGCAGGCCGCAAGGGGAGCGCAGGAAACAGAGTACTCGGAAAGGTCCACTCGGAAACGTTGCTCGCTAGCAATCATTTGCTCACTTGCCATCATGCGCTTATTGAAGGGGATGATGCTGAGTTTTTCCTTAGAGTTCAATGGGAGTCTACCAATGAATGTTTTATCTGAGATGCTTAAGCGGTGATTTGTTTTATCGCTTTTCGGACTGAAAGACTTGGGGGAGACTGAAGACTTAGCAGGACTAAAGGCTTAGAACTGGAGATTGCAGCTAATGTCATGGAGACACTGTTATAGACTTTCAGGTATGGACTTTCAGAGTTATGTATAGACTCACTGTTATGAACTCCATTGCTAAGGACTCGATGGGCTCAGGTTTTTAGACTATGTCGGTTATTTGGAGACTCATTAAAGCTTGAGTTCCCTATCAGCGTTTTCTCAGGGTGGTCCAGTATTGTTTTACTCGTACACCCCTAACGGGCTACCCATGAAATCTGTTTTCGACCCAAAATCTATTCAATTTAAGCTCACAGTGGGTATGGTCTTGGCGTCTATTTTGGGCATTGGTGGCCTGACGGGTTGGCTGAATTGGCGAATGCGGCAGCTGCTGGTAGAAAACCACAGAGAGAATGCCTGGCAGATTGCGGAGCGCTTGGGTGATGATGTTGGGCTGTATCAAGAGACGATGGTCGTCCCCGAAGCCCTGGCCATGGCGATTGAATACCGCGAACAGCCCGATGTGGCGATTTGGGTAGTCGCGCCTGATGGTAGCTTGTTGGCCCAGTCCAGCACCCTCTCGATGGGGTCTTGGCAGGTGAATGGCTTCTCGGATGAGCTGATGCAACTGATTCATAGCAAGGGGAATGGCCTAGAGGTATTTCGCCTGCAAGATCGAGACTTAGTGACTTGCTCAAGCCCGCTGCGCGTTGCGGGGCAGGTGGTGGGTCAGCTATATGTGGTTGACGATATCACTGAAGATCAAAGGAGCCTGTCTCAAATTACGAAGACCTTGGCGCTGACAAGCCTTTTGGCGATTAGCGTGGGGGCGATCGCAACCTCCCTTTACATCCGCCGGTTGATGCAACCGATTTGCAAAATGAATCAGTTGGCGGCCAATGTCTCTGCTGATAACTTGGCCGATACGCGATTGGAGTTTGATGGTGCCCCGACAGAGGTTCAGGAGCTTGCCCAAACCTGCAATATGATGATTTCTCGCCTGTCTGCGGCGTGGGATCAACAACGTCAGTTTGTCAGCGATATCTCACATGAGCTGCGGACGCCGCTGACGCTGGTACACGGCTATTTACAGAGCACGCTGCGCCGCTCTGCTAATCTCTCTGATCCCCAACGGGAAGGCTTGGAAATTGCAGCGGACGAGGCCGATAGAACCATTCGTCTTTTGCAAGATCTGTTGGATTTGGCGCGGGCCGATGGTGGCCACATGCGGTTTCAGCTGGAGCGTGAGCCACTGCAAGTGGTGGTCAGTGAAGTGTTAGAGATGGGCCAGTATGCGAGCGATCGCATTCACTCAAACCTTGATTCTGTAGACGCAACCGTCGATCGTAGCTGCCTCAAGAAGGTGTTGATGAACCTGATTGACAATGCAATGAAGTATTCTGACGAAGATAAGCCGATTAAGGTCGATGTGAAAAAGGTGGGCGATCGCGCCCTGATACAGGTCAAAGACCATGGTCGAGGAATTCCGCTCACTGATCTCACCAAAATATTTGATCCCTTTTACCGGGTGGATGAGGATCGGTCGCGGGCCACAGGCGGTACGGGTCTGGGCTTATCAATTGTTAAAACTTTAGTCGAGGGTATGAACGGTACCCTAAAGGTTCAATCCAAGCTTGGCGAAGGCAGTGTCTTTACGGTGAGTTTGCCAGCCTAAGAGGTCAGTTCTGGACTATCAGCCCCAGTCTGCCAGTTTTAGACTGCCAGTTATTAGACTGTTACTCTTAGACTGTTAGCTCAAGTCCATATCATTTCGTTCAGATTACAGTAAGGAGCTTTAGTGAATGTCTGAGAGTGCGGCGCGCATTTTGGTCGTAGAAGATGAGGAAAAGCTCGCTAAATTTGTGCAGCTAGAGCTGGGCTATGAGGGCTATGAGGTGACCGTAGCCAACGATGGCCTCAGCGGACTTATGGCTGCTCGTGACAATGAGCCTGATCTGGTCTTGCTCGATTGGATGATGCCTGGCCTAACCGGGGTAGAAGTGTGCCGCCGTCTGCGGGCAACCGGTGCGACGATGCCGGTGATTTTGCTCACCGCTAAAGATGGGATTGAAGATCGCGTTGCTGGGCTCGATGCCGGTGCCGATGACTATGTGGTGAAGCCCTTTAGCATTGAAGAGCTGCTGGCGCGGGTGCGGGCGCACTTGCGACGCAATCAGCCAGAAGACCCAGAAGCTTTCCAGTTTGGGGATTTGACCCTAAGCCGGAAAACCCGTGAGGTGAAGAGAGGCGATCGAGAGATTGAGCTGACTGCTAAAGAATTTGACCTGTTGGATTACTTGATATCCCATCCTAAACAGGTGCTTACGCGTGATCGAATTCTCTAGGAGGTGTGGGGTTACGACTTTATGGGCGACTCCATCATCATTGAGGTGTTTA
>JBCDAG010000097.1:0-19451 GCA_039186165.1 Cyanobacteria bacterium P01_F01_bin.53 | reverse complement strand
CTACAACTTTTATGAAACGGGGCCCAGGCCTTACCAATATCAGGTTTCCAGACTTTCTGTCAGGACGGCTCATTTGGACGGTTCATTAGCCGAGGACAGGAATGACACTTATTAGACAGCGTGGCCTTTGTAGGTTGGAAGGAGAGAGTAAATCGGCGGATCGCCCCTGCGCGAGCTCTTGTAAAATTTGAGGGGCCACGGTGCCCTCATCGGTAATAGAGACTTCGAGCCATTGGCTATCGATGGGGCGACACCAAATATCAACGCGATCACCAATCGGCGATCTGTCGCAGGCCTCTGCAATCAGCTCGTACAACACAAATTCAATCTTGGTAATATCGCCTTCAATGGTGAGATTACTCTCACAGTGAACCTTTGACCACAGCTGCCGCTCTTGAATCAGGGGATTGGCCCTAGCTGTGGCCCGCTTCAGCAAACTAATCAATGGTGTGCTTTGGCTCACGGGCTCCAGCGCCCAGCGCTCATGGTCAATCACATAGCTAAGCTGCGCGGCTAAGGTGCTCGCTCTTTGGGCCATCATTTGCTGGCGGGCATCCCCAGCAGCATGCACATTGAGCTGGGCCACACAGTCTTTAAAGCCTGCGTTGAGCGATTCGATTTGGTGCTGTTTGTACCAATTAAGCTGGGTGAGCTGCTGCTGCTGGGTGAGCATCGCCCCTGTGAGCTTAAGATGGCGACGACACCAGGCCAGCTGATTGGTCACAATCGCCAACAGGGTCGTTTGTTCATCAGACCACTGACGGCTGGCATTATCAGCCAGCACCACCACCGCATTGGGTTCGTGCTCAGGCGCAGTGCGCAAGGTCATGGCCAAAAGCTGCGCCCCAGAAGGCCCTACAATCCACCGCCCCTCCTCAGTGGGAAGATCTTCGATCCGGAGTGTCATTAGGCCTTCGGTGGAAATGGCCCAGTTCAGCAAGGCATCGCTTTCAACAGAAATTTGTCGGTCTTCATCCAGCTGGTAGCTGCTATTTTGCACAACGCTGCTAGTGACCTGGGCAAAGGCTGCTCCGTTATCCCAAGTGATGAGGGCGACCATGGGAACATGGAGTAATTGAGAGATGTGGCGCGTAGCCGATTGATCGAGGGCCTCAATTTTGGAGAGTCGTTGCAGGCTACGCATCCCCCACTGAAAGGTTTGGTGGAGCTGGGCCTGCTGGTCAGTTTGTCGTTGCAATTGCCACTGATGCAAAATCAGACCGATTTGATTGCTGATAGTTTGCAGCAGCTCTCGTTCAGCTTGGCTCCAACGACGCTCTGTTTTATCGGCCACAATCACCACACCTTCAGGGGGATGACCGGGGGAGGTGTTGCTCACTAAAAGAGACTGCACGCCCATGGATTGGAAGTGTGAGCGCCAAGGTGCAAATTTCAGATCGTTCTCCAAGCTTTCTACACTGACAGGCGCATGTGCCCGTTTCAGCATTTGCTCATCAACCGTATCTAGCGGCAACCAGTTTTGCAGCCGCCCCACCCCCTGCCCTGTGCGATAACACAAGTCAAAACCACCGCGCTCCGCATTAGCACTGAGAACCATGAGCTGATCGGTACCAATCCGGGCTGCGAGTTGTTCTACACAGAGCCCCAACACATGCAGCCAGTCTCTGTCGCTGTGAATACTCCGGGTAATCCCAGCAGTCAGCAGGTGATGAGACTTAATTTGACTCAGGGCCTCATCCATTTCTGAGGTGGGCATGGCCAAGCCCACCAGCTGGGCAACCCCTTGGACATAATCTTTTTCAGCCTCACTCCAGATACGAGGGCTGTTGCCCTCAACGGTGATAAAGCCTTGAAGCTCATCTTGGTAAATGATAGGTGCAACAATCAGAGACTGAATATTTAGATGCTGCATCAGGCGGTTAGCGATGCTGGCTCTCAGCGATCCTTCTATTTCACCCAGGGCCGTGATCTCATTGGCACATAGGCTCTGATACAGGCTTTGCACTTCACTGACAGGCAACGTGCTATTGGACTTGTTTTGCAACTTGCCAACACGGCACCAAAAAGAGCGATCACGCGACTCTAACCAAAACACACTCACAGGCGCGCCCACAAACTTTTGAGTTTCTTCGGCAACGACCTGCAATCTTGCATCTAAGCCCGGTAGCTTACCGAGAGAATTGAGCAGGGTGAGGAGAGGTTTGGCCGGTTGCTTAGTCTGTTGTCGTTGTGTTTCAAGGGCATTTTGGTGAATCGCCTCAGCCAGCGCATTATTAATCGCTAGCAACGTAGAGTTTTCTAAAATGCCAGGCATAACCCCCCACCGCCGCGAGCCTAAAATCACCAGCCCAAAGCAAATGCCCTTGCGCTGAATCGGCAGCACAACCGTACCCTGCAATTCAAAATTCTTGGACACGCGAGCCCAAGCGCCGGCCCGTGATTCTTCGCGAATATCGGCAACGACGGTGGGTTGCTTTTGCACAATCACCTGCTCTAGCAAATCGCCAGGGTGCAAAGAGAGCGTTGTCTGAGAAAACCGCCGTGGACCACTGGTGATCACCCCACGGGTGGTGACCTTATGGTTAAAGCGATCGTATAGGCCCACCCACAGCAAGGCATAGCCAAACTCTGCGCGGATGGCCTCTAAGGCTTCTTGAATAGATTTCTCAATCGTCTCCGCCTCCCAAATCGCGGGCAGCACCTGGGAGAGATCTTGCTTGCTCAAGTCCTTTGCAGCTCGCCTGTCCGTCGTGGTACTGCGACCGCTGGCAGAAGAACGTCGCTCAGGGTTGTGTGTAGGCTTAACCATAGGGCGCTAGGGGAGAATCCCGTAAAAGTACGGGCAGTTGATGGAGAATTTGCACATTCTTTATACCCGTATAGAGTTCCCTCTACGAGCACCTAGTCCAACGGTGTATCTGATAGCCAATTGAATAACTGTCTTTTTACGGGGCTACGGTCATGCTCGTTTGGGCTTGTCCATGAATTTTCTAGACTTTTTCTAACTACCCCCTTAGTCCTTGCCCGGCCTGGCCCTGAGCATTCCTTGGGGCTTTTGGACCTAGATTATTGATATATTGCTGTCTATATATAGTCAGTGTGTTTTGGAGAAATCCTTTTGCAACAGCTCTACAGGTTTGGTCTACGCCCACTTTTGTTTAATACGCTCAAGGCTGACCCTGAAGTTGTCCATCGTCAAACCATTGACACCCTCGCCTGGCTCGCAACAGAACCCACCCAAGGGGCGATGTTTCATCAGCCGACTCGCCTAGCGGCCCAAGCAGCTATGGCAGGCCTATGCGAGCTGCGCGATACCCGCCTCACCCAGTCGCTGTGGAATCTTTCGTTTACCAATCCCTTTGGCCTTGCCGCCGGATTTGACAAGGACGGTACTGCCGCGCGGGCTTGGCCTCTGCTGGGTTTTGGCTTTGCTGAGCTAGGGACAGTCACGTATCATGCACAGCCGGGTAATCCTAAACCGAGGATGTTTCGTCTGCCGGGCGATCGCGCCGCCCTCAACCGCATGGGTTTCAACAACCAAGGTGCAGCCGCCCTTTCTGAAACACTCCACAAGCTATGGCCCGAAGGTGACTACCCTATGCCCATCGGTATCAACTTGGGCAAATCCAAAATCACCGCCCTAGAAAACGCAGCAGAAGATTATCGAAAGAGCTTTGAGCTGTTAAAAAAACAAGGCAGCTATTTTGTGGTGAACGTCTCGTCTCCGAATACGCCCGGACTCCGCTCTCTCCAAGCCAAAGAACAGCTCGCCCCCATTTTAGAAACCTTGCAAACGGCCAACATCGAAAACAAGCCACTCCTGGTCAAAATCTCGCCAGATTTGGCCACTGAAGACATTTATGAAATCGTGCAGCTCGTCCAAGACTGCCAGCTAGCAGGCATCATCGCCACCAACACCACCATCAGTCGCGATGACTTAACCACACGTACTGTTCAAGCCACAGGCAAATCAGTCACTGATGAAGCAGGCGGCATTAGTGGTGCACCGGTAACTCAACGATCTACAGAAGTTATTCGCTTGATTTATGGGCAAACCCAAGGCTCACTGCCGATTATTGGCGTAGGCGGAATTTTTAATGCTGACGATGCCTGGGCCAAAATCACAGCAGGCGCTACGTTACTACAAACCTACACAGGATGGGTCTATGAAGGGCCAAGCATGGTGAAAGCCATTCTAAGTGGTCTGATAAAAAAATTAGAGGAACAAGGTCTCAACAATATCTCAGAAGCGACTGGGCTGTCCCACAGAAGCTAAAACCACGGAGGATAAAGCTGTTTAGGCGCAAGATTAAGCAGATAGAATTTTTTGTGTTAGAGAACAATAACTAACAGCTTGCGGTGTTAGACAAGAAGCAATGCAATCTCGACCGCTGTTTTTAGCATCGTACATCGCCTTATCAGCCATATCCACAAGCATCTTAGGTGAGTTATTGGCAGAAGGAATAATCGAGGTCACCCCTATACTCGCTGTCACCCATGCTTTTGCCAGGGAGCTCCCGTGGGGAATGGCTTTTTGGTGCAACTTTTTTCTAAACGTTTTTGCAAGATGCATCACCCCGTCATAGTCTGTATTGGGCAGGAGGAGTGCAAATTCTTCACCACCGAAGCGAGCGGCAATGTCGGCAGGACGGTGGATACAGCCTTGGAGAATGTCAGCAACTTGGCGTAAGCAATCGTCTCCATAGCGATGGCCATAGGTATCGTTATAGGCCTTAAAGCAGTCAATATCTATGAAAATAAGCCCTAAGAAGCCCTTTTCTCGACGCAGCCGCTTCCATTCATTGTCAATTTTCTGATCAAATACGCGGCGATTAGACAAAGCTGTTAGCGGATCAGTGGTTGCCAGCTGGAACAACTGCTGATTAGCCTGATCTAGCTTTTGGCGCAGCAATCGCTCCTGGGCTAAGTTTTTTTGGAGTGCTTGGTGATCATGATGAGCTTTAATAATTTGACGCACCCGGCACCGAAGCACGGCCCAATGGAAGGGTTTTGTGACGTAGTCTATCGCACCCACACCATAGGCTTCCTCCACTGACTCGGTATCATCTAAGCCCGTAATCATCAAGATAGGAGGGCAAGTGGTCGGATAGGCTGCTCGTAAACGCTTACAACACTGATATCCATCGAGGACGGGCATCATCGCATCCATCAAAATAATATCTGGCAGCTCTTTTTGGCAAACCTCTAGAGCTTCTTGACCACCTTCGACAGCAATGATTTGATACCCGTCTTTGCTCAAAAATTTATCCAGCGTAAAGCGAGATAATGAATCATCATCCACAATCAAAATTTGTGGCGTGCGTCCAACAGGATTGGTTAGGACTAGGGGGGCATTCATTGTGCTTCCAAAGAGGGTTAGTTAGATGAGTGCGATCACAACCGAAAGGGACATCGGTAATACCCCGGACAACGTGAACCCATCACAACCTCGTCCAGGCATATCTCAGCATTCCCTAACCCCAGTCCACTACTGAGTGCCCATTCAAAAAATATTCTCAAAAAATATTCTTTAGAGGCAGTTTTCTACCGAGAAATCTTGATGGCCACGGCCCGCTTGACAACGAATTTGACGGCCTGCTCGCTGGATTTCCCATTGGTCATTCTGCCGTTGGATATCGAAGCGATACCGCAGCCCCGCAATAGAATCATCCAAAGCACCACCTTCGGTAATGGTGATCATGACTTGATTGGGTGACTCACTACCACCACTGGGCAACACTGTAATATCGAGTGGTGCGGCACTCCTCACGCGGGCCGCATTAAGGGCGAGCTGTAAGGGGTCAGGACCCGTGCGATTAGCCGCTGGAATTTGGCTCAGAATATCACTGTGGCCTGAGAGCGTATTGGAATTACGCCAAACATTGGTGGCAACAGAGTCGGCTTGGAGGAGTTCAGGATGACGGGCCTCAACTTGCTGTTGCAAGAGTTGTAAGGCTCTTTCCTGATGGGGAAGGCCGCTATAAAACTTGACGATGTCCACCAGTCGCAGCGACGCCGCCGCATTTTGTGCCACGGCAGGCGCTTTGGCAATGCCCGAAACACAGCTGAGAAAAATAAACGTGCTGACAAGCAGGCGACTTTTGTTTTTTAGGAGAGTAGCCATGATGAGAGGTTTCCTTCGCAATTCAGATAGGGACTTATAGTGATCTATCAGTCGAGCTACCAAGCTTTACGCAAATACTAAGGGAAGTTGTTTGCTCTCATCTATTCAGGATGGCCAGTTTCTTTTTCAGATTATTGTCAGGCGGTTTCTTTTCAGACAGTTCCTTTCAAGTAAGTATCTAGCCACTGCACCATTTCCCACAGCACGTGACCGACGGCTTCACGGGAGCGGTAACCGTGTTCCTCATGGGGCAAGCTGACAAAGCGAACGGTGCCGCCAAGACCTTTCATCGCTTCGTACAGGCGCTCGCTTTGGATGGGGTAAGTGCCCGCATTGTTATCCGCTGCGCCATGAATAAGCAGGAGAGGGTGGTTGATTTTGTCGGCACTGGTGAAAGGAGACATGCGGTTATAGGTATCTGTCGCATCCCAATAGTTGCGCTGTTCACCTTGGAAACCAAATGGGGTGAGGCTGCGATTGTAAGCACCGCTACGGGCAATACCTGCGGCGAACAAGTCAGTATGGGCCAACAAGTTAGCGGTTGTAAAAGCACCGTAGGAATGACCACCAATGGCAAGGCGATCGCGCTCACTCACCCCTCGTTCCACCAAGTAATCTATCGCCGCTGTGGCACTCGCAATCAGCTGTTCTAGATAGGTATCGTTGGGTTCCACATCGCCCTCACCAATAATGGGCATGGAGGGACCGGAGAGCAACGCATAGCCCTGAGTCAGTAAAAACATGGCCGAGGCACGGCTGGGTCTACCAAAGGTGTTCTCTGAATTGGTCACTTGGCTAGCGGTCTCGCGGCTTTTATGTTCTTCGGGATATACCCATAACAACGTCGGTAAGGGGCCATCGCGTTCGATGTCGTGGTTTGGCGGTAGGTACAGGGTTGCGGAGAGTTCTAGGCCATCGTCTCGGGTATAGCGGACGATCTCTTTGTGAATGTTTTTGTACCAGGGAAGCGGATCGCTAAAGTGAGTTAGGGGCATCTCATTAGCCGTTCCCGATGTGTTATCGCGTAGCCAATAGTTGCCAGGTTCTGTTTTGGTTTGGCTACGAATAATAAATTGTTTGGCCTCTGAATCTAACACCCTAGCGACTCTGGAGAAGGTGCCTTCAGGGGATTGCCATATCCGTTCTTTCTCCCCACTGGCCAGATCAAATCGATCCAGGAAAGGATAAACCCCCTTAGCAGAGGCTCCTCGCCCGTTGAGATAAATCTCACCTTGAGCAGACAAAAGCAGGGTTTGCCAGCCATACTCTCCCTGAGTAGTCACCGGCTCTCCTGGGCTACTGTAGGCATCTTGAAAATTTCTTTCTTCTAGCAGTTTGGGGGCTATTGCCGCTTCATCTGGAGCGAGTCGCCAAGTGCGAAGCTGGCGGGTGTTGTACATCGCTTCGTAAGCCAAAGCGGTGGTGCCATTCCCCCAAACCAGACTGTTGTAGCGCAGCTGCGTTTTCCAAAAGACTTGGGGTTCCTCAGAGGAGGGGCCGGAGAAAGGCGCTTTGAGCGTATAAACACAATCTCGATATGCGCTTTCTACACGGGCATCTCCGCCATCCAGGGCCTCTACCCAGTAGAGCGTAGCAGGCTGATCCGCTCTCCATCCTGAGACACGTCGCCCATCTCTAACAGAATCAAAATTGATAGGAATTTCTTCGGCCAAAGGCAAGTCGGCTAGGATGTACACAGGCTTACCCTGAAGATCGAGAATCTCGGTTCGCTTAGGAAAACGGCCTAGGGGAACTTGGTAGGAGAAAGGACGGTGCGTGCTGACAACTTTTAACCACTGGCCATCGGGAGATGGAGAAAAGCTTCTGAACAGTCCCGCCTCTGTAATAGGAGTTTGAGTGCCGTCGAGGGTAATATGCACGAGCCGGGAGGTGAGATAGTATTCCAACAACGCTTCATCGTGGGGACTTTCGAGCAGGTTGGTGTAGGTGCGAGCGGGTGCTGTGCGACCTAGGTTTTCTTCAATAATGGGGCCGACCGGGAGCGTCGGTGCGCTAGGCGGTGGAGAGACGTCTGTGCGGATTTTGCACACGAGGGTGTTATCGGGTAGCCAATGAATGAGGCTACCGCTGGTGGCGTTGAGAATTGGGCCGGTGAGGGGTCGGGCCTGGGCCGCTTCCATATCGAGGACCCATAGGCTAATACCGCTTTTTTCTTCCTCGGTCTGACCTTCTTCCAGTTCTCCTTCCCTTAGCGATTCTTCTATATGGGTGTGGGTAAAGGAGAGATAGCGACCACATTTTGACCAGCTGAGATTGCGAATGCGTGGGTTTTCAGGAAGGTCAATGGGACGGGCGGTTTTCTCTTCACGGCGACGGATAGCGATCGCACGATAATATCCTGCTTTCGCGGGTCCCCAGGTTCTTGGATCTAACTGAAGACCTGCGATCGCCACTTTCGGCGAAGTCAGCTCTGCAATCGGCACCAGCTTGGACTGGCCTAACTCAACAATCCACTCAGCATTGGGCGAAAATGCAACAGCTGGAAGCTTAGGGGCCTCTAACATAGAGGCAATGGGCTCAGGGGGCATCTTCCAAGTGGTCTGCTGCCAAGTATCCTGAGCGGGGAGAGTCATAGGAATCGATTAATAAGGAGTGATGATTGTCACAATACCGCAGGTTTGGTTAGGTGCCGAAAAAACTGACCCAGCCATCAACCCATCTCAAACAAGAAAGGATTCCTTGGAGAGAATACCAAAACATCCTTCATCTTGAGAATTTTGATTAATCGTCTGCGAACTCATCCATAGAAGGACAGGTGCAAACCAGATTGCGATCACCAAAGGCCTGATCGATTCTATTCACAGACGGCCAGAACTTGCGATCACGCGTCCACTTCGTCGGAAACACAGCCGCCTCACGGGAATAAGGCCGGTTCCACTCATCCACCAAATCAGCCGTGGTGTGGGGCGCATGCAGCAACGGACTCTCCTCAGCCGTGATTTGCCCAGACTCAATTTGTTTGATCTCCTCGCGAATGGCAATCATCGCATCGCAGAATCTATCGAGTTCACTGAGCGACTCACTCTCCGTTGGCTCCACCATAATGGTGCCAGCCACCGGCCAAGACATCGTCGGTGGGTGGAAGCCATAGTCAATCATGCGCTTAGCAATATCATCCACATTCACATGGGCTGACTTTTTGAACCCGCGCAAATCAACAATGCACTCGTGGGCCACTAAGCCGCTGCTGCCCTTGTACAAAATGTCGTAGTGACCTTCCAAGCGCTTAGCGATGTAATTCGCACTCAAAATCGCCACTTCACTGGCCTGCTTGAGCCCTTCTGCACCCATCATTTGAATGTACATCCAGGAAATAGGCAGAATGCTTGCACTGCCCCATGGCGCAGCCGATACCGCACCAATCGACTGATCGCCCCCTGTTTTCACCAGGGTATGACCGGGCAAGAAAGGCACCAAATGAGCTGCTACACCAATTGGGCCAACACCAGGACCGCCGCCCCCGTGGGGAATGCAGAACGTTTTGTGTAGGTTGAGATGACAAACATCCGCACCAATATCGCCAGGGCTACAGAGGCCCACCTGCGCATTCATGTTGGCACCATCCATGTACACCTGCCCGCCATGGGCGTGAATGATGTCACACACCGCCTTGATACTCTCCTCAAATACGCCGTGGGTAGACGGATAGGTCACCATCAGCGCAGACAGATTATCCTTGTGCTTTTCAGCTTTAGCCTCTAGGTCTGCAACGTCAATGTTGCCGTCGTCATCACACTTTACGGGCACCACTTTCATCCCGGCCATCACGGCGCTGGCAGGATTAGTGCCATGGGCCGATTGGGGAATCAGGCAAATATTTCGGTGCGTGTCGCCCCGAGACTCATGGTACTGGTGAATCACCAGTAGGCCAGTGTACTCACCTTGGGAGCCTGCATTGGGCTGAAGGGAAACGCCTGCAAAGCCCGTAATTTCGCTCAACCAGTCTTCCAATTGAGTAAAGAGAGTCTGGTAACCCTGGGTTTGGGAGAGCGGCGCAAAGGGGTGGATTTGACCGAACTCGGGCCAGGTAATCGGCACCATTTCAGCGGTGGCGTTGAGCTTCATGGTGCAAGATCCCAGTGGAATCATGGCATCCGCGAGGGAAAGATCCTTCTTTTGCAGGGTGTACAGGTAGCGCAGCAGCTCAGTTTCGCTATGGTACTGGTTGAAAACGGGATGGGTGAGATAGTCGGAGGGTCGCGCAAAGGCTTCAGGCAAGTTCTCAATCCGCAATGAATCGATTGAGGGGATGGCGCGATCGCCAGCAAATATCTCCAAGAGTTCTACCAACTGCTCAACCCCTGTGGTTTCATCAAGCGAAATACCCAAAGTTTGCGTCTGGTCAGCCCCAACAGCATCTACTCTTAGGTTCACTTGACGCGCTGCCGCGCGGGCCAGAATATCCTCAGTTTGCTCATCGGTGGTGACCGTCAGCGTATCGAAAACTGGCTCGGTGCCCAGGGAATACCCCAGTGTGCGAAGGCCATCAGCCAACGCCGAGGTGAGGGTGTAAATGCGATTGGCAATGCCCTTTAACCCAGCAGGGCCGTGGTAAACCGCGTAGGTGCTCGCAATGATGGCGAGCAATACCTGGGCGGTACAAATGTTACTGGTAGCTGAGTCGCGACGGATGTGCTGCTCACGGGTTTGCAAAGCTAGGCGTAGGGCCGGTGCGCCTTTGCTGTCTTTCGAGAGCCCAATGAGACGTCCCGGAAGCTTACGGGCATAGGCTTGCTTAGTCGCAAAGTAGGCCGCGTGGGGACCACCGTAGCCAAGGGGCACGCCAAACCGTTGGGTGTTACCAACCGCGATATCTGCACCAAATTCACCAGGGGCTTTAAGCAGCGTCAGGCTGAGCAGATCGGCAGCAACGGTAACAATAGTGCCATTGCCGTGGGCTTTTTCAATGAAGTCCGTATAGTCAAAAATAGCGCCGTCGGTAGCGGGGTACTGAAGGAGTGCGCCAAAGAATGGACCACTTTCTGTCAGGTCATCTGTCGGATCATCCGTGCGGTTGTCACCGATCACCACTTCTATCTCGAGGGGAAGCGCTCGGGTCTTAATCACATCAATCGTCTGCGGATGGCAAGCTGACGACACCCAAAAGCGCTTAGCGGCTTTAGCTTCTTTGTTTTTGCACACGCCATAGCTCATGCTCATGGCCTCTGCCGCGGCGGTGCCTTCATCCAGTAAGGAAGAGTTAGCAATCTCCAAACCAGTGAGGTCAGTGACCATGGTCTGATAGTTCAACAGCGCTTCTAAGCGACCCTGGGAAATTTCAGGCTGGTAGGGAGTGTATTGGGTGTACCAACCAGGATTTTCTAAAATATTTCGCTGAATCACCGGGGGCGTAATGCAGCTAGCGTATCCGAGCCCAATATAGCTACGGTATACCTGGTTTTGGACTGCAATGCCTGCGATTTTTTCCAGGGCCTCTGTTTCGCTTAAGGCGGCCTCAATCGCTAGGGGCTTATTGGCACGAATGCCCGCAGGGACCGCAGATGAAATGAGCGCTTCAACACTATCAAACCCCAGAACGGCAAGCATTTTATCGACGTCTGCCCCCGTAGGACCAAGGTGCCTGCTGGCAAATTGCTCCTTTGCCAGCTGCTGGGTTAAAAGTGAGCCCGCGCCGTGACCATTAGAACCATTAGAACTGCGGCCATTGGAACTGTGACCATTGGCGCTGTGGCCATTGCTGTGGCCATTGGTGCTACTGCCTTGGCCAGAGGCTTTAACCTCTGTCGCCACGACTCCAGCCGTTGTAGCAAGAACCTCAGAGGACGAATCAACTTGATCGTAAGACATAGCAGCAGGGGTAAAAGTGCAAACGGGAGAGTCAGCGCTGACCAGAGACACCGTAACGTTGCCCGGATTAACTAACGTTTTAGTCTTGCTATCTGGCCTGACTAAAAGTAGCGACGCGACAGAATGTTCTTAGTATTATGTAATGAAAGGCTAAATATTGTGTAATGAAAGATGCCTATCTGCCTATTAGCCCTTACAGAATTCAATGCTGGCGAGTGACTAATTTGCTTACGGCCCCAGCGTAAGCATGCTTGAAGAGCCCTTCAAAAAGCCTTTCAGAGTAATCTTTTCACCGATTTCTACACCTTTCCATAGCCAGTCTATGGGGTTCGTCTTAGCACTGAATCTATTAAGGATATAAAGCGATCAATATCAATGAAATTTATAGCGTAGGGCTAGTTGCTAGCCCCCAAATTAAAATAAAAAAAGGCCTTGAAGCATTTCACAATGCTTCAAGGCCTTATTTTATTTATTTCAGAGAGAAAAACCTCGTTTTTGAACCCATTACCCTAGTCGGCTCCACCCTCAACCTGAGCTTGGTATTCATCAGCCGAGAGGGTTTCCTCCAACTCTGAAAGGTCTTCGGCCCTGATTTTAATCAGCCAAGCTTCACCGTAGGGATCATTGGCAATATCTTCGGGGGATTCAATCAGGACATCGTTACGCTCCAGCACCGCGCCATTAATAGGCGACTTAAGATCCTCAACGGCCTTTACCGATTCGATGGTGCCAAAGTTTTCGCCTTTTTCTACCGCATCACCGACTTCAGGCAGCTCTAAAAACACCACGTCACCCATTTGGTCGACAGCAAATGCCGTGATGCCCACCGTCACGATTTTTTCCTCGTTATCAACGCGGGCGTACTCGTGGGTATCCAAATACTGCAAATCTTCAGGGTAATCAAAGGCCATCGTGTTTCCTCGTTAGGTGACGCTGGGGTAGCGCTGGGTTGCTAAAAGTGAACTTCAAAGCGATTATTCCATACTGTCGCAGCAGTTTGGGAGGGGTGCAACTGATTTTTTAAAGGTTAGCTACCCGCCTTGTAGAAAGGGCGTTTCACAACGGTCGCTGGGAAGGTTTTATTGCGAATGGTGACCTCCAGGGTTTGCCCAACTTTGGCCAGTGCCGGTGGGACATACCCCAGTGCAACGGGAAAGCCCAAGGTCGGTGAAAGCGTGCCGCTGGTAATAATGCCGACGGTCTCCCCTTCGTTAAGCACCGGATAATCGTGCCGAGCAATATTACGGCCTTCTAAGGTAAGCCCAACAAAGCGGCGCTCTAGGCCGTCTGCCTTTTGCTTTTCTAGTACAGTACGGCCTATAAAATCTTCAGCCTTATCTAGATGGACTAGCCAGCTGAGCCCCGCTTCTAAGGGCGTGGTGGTGTCGTTAATATCCTGTCCATAAAGGGCCATCGCGGCTTCGAGGCGGAGGGTATCCCGTGCACCTAAGCCACAGGGGACAACGTCAGCATCCATCAGCTTTTGCCAAATCTCGGCAGCAGCATCTACAGGCACCATCACTTCAAAACCGTCTTCACCGGTATAGCCTGTTCTGGCAAAAAAGGCCGGATGGCCTAACATTTTGCCGGTGAGGTGATTGTAACGGGGCAAAGACGTCAACGCTTCGTCAGGACATAGCTGCTGGAGAATATCGGTGGCTTTTGGACCTTGAACGGCAATCAACGCCTGCTCACGGGACAAATCGCTGAACTCGATAGTGTCAGGCAGGTGACTTTGCAACCAGTTTTTATCTTTTTCAGTGGTGCCTGCATTCACGATCAGGGTGATTTGCTGTTGGTCGCCGGTTTGTCCACCGGATTGGCCCTCTATATGGCCTTGGTGATAAACGATTAGGTCATCGATAATGCCGCCCTGCTCATTGAGTAAAACGGTGTACTGAGCTTTACCTTTAATGAGTTTAGAAAGATCCGTAGGCACGAGGCGCTGCAACTTGCTAATTACATCCGGACCGGTCAGGATGAATTTGCCCATATGAGAAATATCAAAGGCCCCTGCACTGGTACGAACCGCTTCGTGTTCTTGGCGGATACCGCTAAACTGCACCGGCATTTCCCACCCGGAAAAGCCAGTCATCCGAGCTTTTTGCTCGAGGCAAAGGGCATGCAAAGGCGTACGTAGTAACGAGGACATGGCAGTTTGGTGGGAGGGCAAATGGACAGGGTACTTTGAAAAAGAGTTGGGAAAGTCAGTTACGCAGGTACAGGCTCACGACCTAACGACTTCTGGTTCCTACTTATTAAACAAGTTACTGAGTGAGTTGGCACAGTTTCATTGCCACAATTTCATTGACGGAGTTTTATTGGCAGAATTCATCGACACTGACATCCCATGGGTTCATCCCACAAATTCCGGTGTGATCTCCGTCAGCGGTTTTACTGAGCGCTCATGGAAAGTACTAACGGTGTGTTGTTTAGTTGAAGTGGGCGATCGCACCTTCTCATTTCACACTCTGCCTCAGTAATCATATGGAAAGAAGTGATTTTTGCTACAAGCAGTCAACGGGAGATTACTAGGGAAATCGTGGTTAGTGATGAAACAAATGCCAAAAAGTTGTCAGGTCATCGATTGGCCGGTAGCTGGATAAACACTTTTCAGAGCGTCATGGGCTCACGGCCACACAAGCCAAGCTTTATGGTGTTTGATATTGGCCAAAGTGGGTGCATCTTGCTCTCGCAGTGGTTCAATAACCATGGGTCAATCATCTTCCAAGAAGGCATTTTGTCGCAAACGGTGCGCTTCCCCAGGATGAGTGTGTACCAGCATGTACGGCAAAGCTCATCAGAAGTGTACGGCTTTAACGTATCGGTAGAGCAACTGCGGCAAGTCCAGCAAATGGCCAACCCGAATCAGTTTTTTCAAGATTTGCATCGGGGCGGGACTCGGGTGATTTATCTGAACCGCAGGGACATGCTGCGCCATGCGATTGCCACCCTTAAGACCTACAGCGTCAATACTCGATTTGACTTGCCTGAGCCCGCTAGCAACCAAGGTAAATTTACAGTAGATGTCAGCGAGCTGTTGGCCTGCTTAAAATACCTTGATAACCAGCGCGTAGAAGCCAATGCCATTTTGCACGAAATCCCCCATCTCAGCCTGACCTATGAGGATGACTTGATGGATCCGAATAATCACCTTGAGACAGCTGAGCGTCTATCGGAATTTTTAGAGATTCCAGAGATTAAGCCCGTTGGCAACACACTAAAGCTCGTACATCAGCAGCTGGCTGATATTGTAAGTAACTACGATGAAATAGATGAAGGTTTAGCCACTTCGGAGTATGCCTACCTGCTGACGAACAGTCGTCACCTGTTGACTACCTAGTAAGGCCTAGCTCGTAAGGCCTCTAGCTCGTAAGCTCTCTAGCTCGTAAAGCCTCTAGAATTTAGCCCGTAGTCAGCTAACAGTAAAAGACCGCAAGGAAAGTATTCCTTGCGGTCTTTTCAGATCTTTCTCAGGTCTCAGTGGTTTTCTCAGTGGTTTTAAGAGATCAGCTAGGGCGTAGTTGAATTGGGGTCAACCGCTCCAATGGATTGGGGCCAAAGGAAACCTAGCTTAGGTGTGAAGTCGCCTGTGAGAGTCTGAAATCTAACCTTGCGCTTGACGATTTGAAACGTCTCAATAAGCCATTAAAGCAGGCCATTAGAGCAACGTAGCAGGGTCAAACGTTGGAGGCAGAAGAACGGTATCAACAACATGAATAACGCCATTGTCAGCAACCACATCAGGCTGAACAACGTTCGCTTCACCGTTCACGATAACGCCAGTGGCATCGACAGCAACTTCTACATCGCTACCTTCAACAGTCCCAATGGAGCCTTCCTCAATTTCTTCGGAAGGCACAGCGCCAGCAACAACGTGATAAGCCAAAATTTGACCTAACGCTTCCTGGTTCTCAGGCTTAACGAGCTTTTCGATCGTGCCCTCAGGCAATGATGCAAAGGCTTCGTCAGTTGGCGCAAATACGGTGTAAGGACCTTCAGCGCTTAGCGTCTCATCCAAACCAGCAGCTTGTACTGCGGCAACGAGTGTGTCGAATGAGCCATTAGCACTTGCAACATCTACGATGGAATCACCAGCTTCGCCCACTTCAGTAGCAGTGGTTTCTTCGGAAAGTGCGTCAGGAGTAACACCGCCTTCGATGCTTTCTGCAGGGGGTAGTTCGGACGTAATGTCGGCGTCAGTATCTGCGACTGTATCGCTACCACAGGCCACGGCCACCGGCAAAACCATGAGGGCAGCGGCGACACCAGCGAACTTCTTAACGGTTCGTGTAGTGGCAGAGGGGACAGGGGCTGAAAAACGCATATTTTTTCTGAATTAACAACTGGAAAAGACGCTGCTTACTCCCTCCGCTTAACCCTGATGGTTTAAGTTTAAGCGGGTCTGAAGATGCACATCAGATGGGTGAGCCGTCTATGGTTTGGATTAAAGAAAACGAAAGTTAACAGTTTTCCCATGCTTTGGTTACACATTTGTAATTTGCTGGGGGGAACAGCCTGAAGGACTGAGAAGCTAAAGGATACACTCGAAAAAACATATTTAAAAAATTTGATTTTGAGCGTGTTTTTCGATACCCCTCTCAGAAATTGATACGGAATTGAGTGGAGATGTTCTCAGAACTTGGTAGGAATTAAGGAGCCGAAAGGGAGCGATCGCGCATGCATGTGTTGTTTGTAGAAGACGAGCCAAAAATTGCCAGCTTTGTCCAGGTAGGACTCAAAGAACATGGCTTCGTAGTGGACTACTGCGACCATGGCGACATTGCCTACGAAAAAGCCCTAGGCAATGAGTACGATGTGATTTTGCTGGACATCATGATGCCGGGGAAAGACGGGCTGTTTATTTTGAAGCATCTGCGGCAGGCCGGGCGCAATACGCCAGTCATTTTGCTCACCGCGCGTAATGAGCTAGACGATCGCTTGCAGGGCCTTAACTTGGGCGCTGATGACTATATTGCCAAACCCTTTTTTGTAGAAGAGCTGGTGGCCCGGATGCAGGCAGTGGTGCGCCGTAGCGTGGGGGAACGGCAAAATTTGGTGACGGTAGGCCCCTTTAAATTGGATAAGCTCACGCGGACGGTCACCTGCGAGCTAGAAGGTGATCCACATGCAGTGGAGCTAACGACAAGAGAATTTAACCTGTTGGAGTATTTAATGCGATCGCCCGGCAGGGTTTTCACGCGCACCCAAATGCTAGAGCACGTGTGGGGTTACGACTTTAACCCCAGCACCAACGTTGTGGATGTGTGCATTCAGCGCTTGCGAAAAAAAATAGACATCAAAGGACAGGGCCGCTGGATCGAGAGTGTGCGTGGCGTGGGCTATCGCTTCCGGCAGGCAGAGTCGTCGTAAAGTGTGAGGATAAGCTTTAAACCAATTTGGAGTTCTAAAAATTGGGCCGCGAAATAAATGGCATACGATTCGTCAAAACTTGGGGGGATATAGACCTGAGCAAATATCAGATTGAGACTTCAAACGGCTCATCTGTGTTTATAAATCGTGTTTATGTGAATCCTGACATACTCTCTGAACTCATTGAACAGCTGCATAGTTTTTCTGGGCAAATACATGGCGGCATCTATGATATGACATTAGGCTCATTTGGGCCAGAGTTTGCCGGTGGTGCGATCCACAACCGTTTGCACTTTCAACCTCTCGGAAAAATCCATATTACTGCTCGTTGCCAGTCTGGCTATTCTCAGTTTAGTAGTAAAAAAATTGCAAATGAATCTCTTTTGCACTTAGTGACAGAACCGGCTTTATTAGACAATTTTTTAATGGAATTACAGGGTCTAGAAAAAGGTGTAAGAACAGAGGCTTTCCTCGAATGTGTTTAGGGGACGTGCTGTTGGCGTTTGTTATAGCGTTCACGGAAAACAAGACTGGAGAGATCAATTAGGTGAAGCTGGGCTCTTTTCGCTTACGGATTGCGTTGTTGTCAGTGGCGCTGGCAGGCGGAGCGCTAGTGGGATTTGGATTGGTGGCTTGGCGGCTGATCTATGGGGCCAAGGTGGGAAGCCTCGATGCGAAACTGGGCGGACAGTTGCAGCGATTGGTGGCAAGAACAGATAGTTCGGGGCTGACGCGATCGCCCGAATGGTGGCAAACCTTTAGCCAAGAATTACCCCGTGAGCTAGGCACCCAAATCGATACCCCCATTACGCTACTCGCAGTGGATGAAAAAGGGCAAACCATTCACTACACCGTGAGGGAAGCCCACTTGGGGGATATCACCTTGGAGCTAGATACCATCCTGACTGCGGTAGCGCAAAACTTAGCCGATAAAGGAATTGAGATAGAACCGGCAACAGAGAGCACGCCCGGTAATATTGTGACCCAGGTCTCTACCCAAACGACGGGTACAGGAAGCTGGCGGATTGGGGTCGTAAATGCGGAAGCAGGCCAAGGCGCGATCGCCGTGAGCCTGGAAACCATTGATCAAGATATGGCGGTGATTCGCAATATCTTTTTGGTGTCGATTCCAAGTACATTGCTGGCGATCGCAGGTGGAGCCTGGGTGCTGGCAGGTAGCGCACTGCGGCCCGTGCGAAAGCTAACCAGTGTGATTAAGCAGGTAACCGCCACCGGGCTCGATCAGCAGGTGCCAATAGGCAGCGCGGATGTGGAATTTGTTGAGCTGATTGAAGTATTTAACCAGATGCTGACCCGGCTGGAGCGGAGCTTTAAGCAGTCTTCTCGCTTTAGTGGTGACGCGGCCCATGAGCTGAAAACACCCCTGGCGATTTTACGGGGTGAGCTAGAAATGGTGATGAGACAATCTGAACCGGGCTCGTCGTTGCAGCAGAGCCTAAGTAAGCTGATGGATGAGGTATCACGACTCAGCAACATTGTGCGCAAGTTGTTACTGCTTTCACTGGCGGACGCAGGACAGATGAGCTTGCGAAAGGCAGAGGTAGATGTGGAAGAACTTTTAGCGGTGCTGGTGGAAGATATTGAGCTGTTGGATCCTGAGCTGCCCGTCACCGTAGAAGTAGAAAAGCAGAACTTGAGGGTGAAGGGCGATCGCGACTTACTCACCCAGGTATTGCAAAACATGATTGACAATGGGATTAAGTACAATTTGCCTACGGAATCGCCGGAACGGTGGCTATCAGTCGTGGGAAAACGCAAGGAGAATCAGGTGCTGGTGACGGTCACCAATGCCTCGCGGGATATTCCAAAGGATGAGCGTGATCGCATTTTTGATCGCTTTTACCGGGGAGACCTTTCCCGTAACCGTAAGCGGGAGGGCTTTGGTTTGGGCTTGAGCCTATCGCGAGAGATTGCACGGGCACATGGTGGTGAGCTGAAGTTGGACAGAACGGCGGCAGGACGGACAGCATTTACGTTGACACTACCCGCTGAATGAGACTGCTGAGTCAGACACCTCCGGCAAAGCCGGTGGCTTGATGAGTGTGACCGCCTCAAAGGCGGATGCCCTACCGAAAGTCTCTGACTAGGAATCATAAAGTGACTGCGCTGCCTAGAATCGGCCGCTTCTATCACTCGTATCTTG